>JBLNBS010000035.1:0-51011 GCA_050260175.1 Patescibacteria group bacterium
AGATGCGTCACGTACCGTATGGTCTTCCGGTAAATGCGCGAGTCGTTTATCGGGATATGCCCAATGTCCTGGACCCTGTTACGATGGACCGTGGCCGTAGCGTGAGCGTGAGCCGGTTTGAGCAGATCAACCACTTGCTGAGCGAACGGAACCATGGCCAGGGTATCTTCACCGTACGGGTAATTGCTCATATAGACGGTGAGGGCGCATTTCTCCTCGTCGGTCATCGGGCTGGGGTATGCCTCGGGCCAATCCTCTTGGACCCGAACTACATCCAGGCCGATGAAGAACTCGACGCCGACGATGAGACCCTGAACGGTGCCGCCGAGCCGGTAGAGCGTGAGCAGCGCTTTGAGTAACCGGCGCTTGTCCGTCCGCCACATCTGCCGCCAGCCTAGGACAGCCAGCCAGCGCGCGACCTGCGCATCGGACATCCCGGACACGGAGAGCAACCCATCGAGCGTATCCCCGGGCGCCACATCGGCTAGGCCCTCCCCTAAAACCTCGCACAGGAGGGCCAGCTCCTGGTCGAACTCTTGGAGCGGCATGGGGAGGCTACGCGCCGGGATCAGGTAATCCACGGTCAACCCGGTGACCGTAGGACTGATGGCCCCGCTTTCCTGACTGGCGAGAGTCATGGTCACTTCCAGGTACCGCCCCGCGCCGCCCGCGATGCCGGCCACCAGGGCGGTCCAGTTCTCGCCGTCGTCGGTGATGCGGCTTTGGATTGTAACCGTGCCCAGGTTCTCCCCGGATAGCCGCAGGTCGCGCCAGATTGTCCTGGGCGTGCCCGAGTCGAGCAGGGCAACGTATGAGCCCGAGGCAACATGATGCGCCTTGTTTTCGAGGTCGCCGTTGAAGAGGTACAGGGCCAGAGTATGATCATCTATCTCAAGCGGCGTTCCCGCGCCGGACAGGTCCCCCGCGCCCCGGGGGATTGAATCCATCCGGGCGGCGTAGAATGGGACATTGGCCATCGTGGTATCCGACCGGCCGCCCAGGCTGACGTCGCCAAGCGCGGATGGTAACTTGGCGTCATTTATGACTGCAATCGGCGTCGGGTCAGCGTCGCAGTACAGCCTAACCACCTTTGCCGCGCCGTCCACGACGCACCAGAGCCGCCGGGCGCCGTCGGGGATAGCGGCATCGGGGATGTTGGCGCCTGACTCCGCACCAGTATCATCCACAGACCCTAGCCACCATTGGGCCGCTGTTGGCTTGTGGCATAGATATAGCCCCAAACCACCTATGCCACGATCAAGGCAGAATATCTCCGGATATTGCCCCGCGATCTGCCGTTTAACCATCGGCCCGATCTCCACGTCCACCGCCAATCTCCCGCCTGCCGGAGTTAAGCCAACCGGACACGGGAGAACAAGAGATTCGATGGCGCGGGATGCATCGTGAAATGATAAGTTATAGCTCGATGGGATGGACATACACGCGTCCACCCAGAACGTATCGCCTTCGACACAATCATTATGACCACGGATGCGCAAAGTCAAAAACCGCGCCTCCGCATGCGTAATAAACGAAACGGACAGCCGTTCCCACTGACCCTGCACAGACGAAAACACACTAGCGACACCAGATCCGCTAATATGGGTACCGTCAGCCCCAAACTGATTAACCTCAATCTTGGCTGTGCCTACATTGCCCGGCTGAGCCCAAATGTAGAAACTATGTGTACGCGCTTGGCCACCAAGGCAGGGAATGCCGCCCGCACCATCGCCTGCCGTGTTACCATAGAAATTTCCCCCCGGGGCAGTGACAACAAATTTGCCTGACCATGTCCCGTGCCAGGCTCGGGTGTTATCGCGCGTCAATGTACAGTGGTAGCTCGCCGACCATTTCGTCAGATCGTTCTCCACGCTAGGGTTAGGGTGCTCGTTGGTAAGACCCTCCTCCAGCAGGATCCCCCCGCCCCAGTACCGCGGCTGCCCTGCGGCAACCTGGCTCCCGTCCGGCAGGTACGCCGTGGATGCCCGCGCGAACGTTGCGCTCACATCATGCGCCAGATGCAGGTAGCGCTCCGGCCCGGCGACGCCGGCCGGATCGAGGTTTGTGGCATGGGCCTGATCCCAGGCGTTGAATTGGAGCGTCTTGCGGATGCCGTACTTAGCTGACACTGACGCTCACCGTCCCAAGCGCCGGGATCTCATCCGCCGCGGGAGTTACGTCCGCGGCCGGCGCCGTTAGATCAACGTTGGCCACTCCGGGGACGTTGAGTATCCAGGCCGAGAGTTTCGCTTTGTAAAGGGCCTTGCCCCAATCGATGGCCCAGGCCTCGCTCTCCAAACGTTCGTATGAGAAGAACTCCTCGATGGCGGCCTCCACGGCCACCTGGACGTCTTCCGCGTCGTAACCGGCCGCGACGGTTATCGTGCAGGTCACGTCGACCGTCATGTATTGGGCAGCCTGGACGTCCACGACCAGTGTCGCGATCCGCGGACGCTTGACCGTGACCTCCTCTTCGACCGCATCCAGGAGAGCCTGACCGGGCGCTCCGCCGCCGACTGGCAGAACGTAGAGAAGCACGGTCAGGCTGGGGATTGTCTCATCGTCCTCATGCGTCAGTGCCAGCACACGCTGCACACCGGCGACAGACTCGGCTGCGCTCTGGAAGTCCGTCTTGGTCACGCACCTAGTGGCCATGATGACCCACCGCGGAAGAGCATCGCGAACGTGGTTCATATCTTCCTGGTCCTGGCCGCCCGTGGCGGCCGCCGCGTTGGTAACCGACACATCCGCCAGATAGCCGCCGGCATCGTAGATCGCGGAGTCGACCACGGTCAGGGTATCAGCCGCGACGTTGCCGACCGCGCCTCGGGTTACCTGGTAGGAGATCTCGATCTGCTGGCCGGCGCCGGGCGCCATCCCCCTCAGGCCGTCGCCAAACTCGACCCAGATCGAGCCGTCTTCGCGGATCTCCGCTACGTAGTGATGATCGGCGTTATCGCTTTCTAGGAGGTCATTGACACGCGACCATTCAACCCCGGCAACCCGCACTAGTAAACTGTTCAGCCAGACAGGCCCGAGAGCCGTGCCGTACGTCTGGTGAGGCTCACCGTTGGCGGTGAAGGTGTCAGTATGAGATACCACCTGCCGGGCCGATATGGTCACCTGAGTCTGCCCCTGGGCGATCTGGACGGTCGCCAGGGTCATGAACACTACCGGGTCCGGGCCGGCCGTGGTCACCCGGGTGCCGGCCGGAATAGTGATGGCCCGAGGCGCGGCCGCCGCGACGGAGAAAGTCAGGGTGACTTCTGCCGGCGTGGCTGAGGTGACCTGATAGCCCAGCAGACGCGCCCACTGCAGGAGCCGCGCGTAACTACTGGTGGTGTCGGGCATCACGTCGTCGAGGAGTGCGTCAATCGAGTAGTCCAGCTTCTCCAGTTGATCAGCCAGGCAGTCCAGGATGACGTTACCTAAGTGCTCGGCGGACTGGTTCCATGCCGGCCAGCGCTGGCGCGCCCGCTGCCTCAGTTCGTTTACGATCTCGGTATAAGTCCGCGCCATCAGTACACCCCCTCGAGCCCCAGGGTGATGGAGAGCTGTTCTGCCGCCCCGCTCGACGATGAGATCCGCGGGGACCAGGTGATTCCCACTCGATAGGAGGATGTGGCTGAGTCATAGACCGGATTGACCGCTTCCACCTGGGCGCGGGGCTCATAGGTCTCGATGTCGTTTTTGACCAGGGCGGCGATCCGCTCCTCGAGCCCTGGCCCTGGATTGCGGAACAACAGCAAGGCGGCGTGGTTGCCGAAGTCCGGTAGCCGCGGATGCTGCCCGGGCAGGACCGTCAGTATCACCCGGATAGTGGCCGCGATCTCGTCGACCTCCGCGGCCGGCCAGGCGAATGCCCCGTCGCCGTTGTGTACGAGCGGGTAGATCACGGTCTCACCTCCAGAAACCCGTCCAAATAGGTTTGTCAGGGTCGCCACCCTCGAACTCCACCCACACGCCGGTCCCCGCGGGGATCTCCCATGATGCAGGCTCCACGGGGATGATCTGGGCCAGCTTCTTCCGGACGCTCTGGCCTTCCCCGACGCTCATGCTGTCCCCGCTGAGGGTCCAAGGGGCGGTGCATGATGCCGGCGCGTTGGGCCCTATCGACACATCCTGACCGTTGGTGCTCTCCCACTCGAAGCGCAGTTTGCCGGTCTGGTCGATGTCGTAGGCAATGAGCTGAGGCGGCAGGACAGGGTAGGCCCAGGTGTCCACGACTTTGAAACCAAAAAGAGCCGGGATCTTTACCTTGATCCGGCCCTTGCCTTTTGGGTCTTTGCCTACAGCCACGATCCCCCTGTATTTGCCGAAGAGCTTCGGCTTTACACCAGGGAGCAGGTGACTTTCCACGATGCGCCCACCACCTCATGCACGGCCCGGGTGACCAGGTGCTCCTGGCCGTCTGGCAGGATGACCGTACACCCGGCCCTGACCCCGGCCTGGCCGAGAGCGGTCAACCGGCCGCGGGCCTCATATCTCACCAGGCGCTCAATGTGATCCCGGGCCTCGGCCGGGGAGTGAAATACTTCAGCCACGCGCACGGTCTGCCCCGCGCCGGCCGCGACTTCGAAGGCGTCGCCGTCAGGCGTGATGCCGGCGGCAACGTAACGCCGTGTCGGCCCAGCCGCGGGGCGATAATCGATGACATCCTGCACTTCAACCCGGGGCGGCGCCGATATGTTGACGCGGCCCTGGCCGTCGCGCCAGACAGGCGTGCTGGCCGCCAGGCGGTGAAGGAAGGCGACATCCGACTCGTGCTGTGCATAGAGCTGCTGCCCCCCGGGCGCATCGATGCGGTCTACGCTCTCCCCATGTTGACCCAGGAGGCGGCGCAGGGCGCTCTCTCGGGGTCCGGGGAACAAGGCGCGGTTCCGGTCGCGCCAGGCACCTCCGAATTCATGCGCAAGAACGACGATCCGTTCCCGGGAGTGCACCCGATGTATGGTATAGCCGGCCAGCTTCTGCAGATTGCCGGGCTCCCCGATTGCCACTGCCGGCATGGCCTGCCCGTCCTGCAGGTCGATCTCGGCATCGCCGTGGTATGTGATCTCCAGGCAGGCAATGAGGCGAAGGTCCGTCTCCCAAACCGCCCGGATGGGATCGGCTGATACTCCTTCGACCGTGATCATTGTGCGATCACCCGCAATACATCGCTATAGTTTGGAATGAGGATAGACGATCCCGGCGCCGGCTCGATGGTCGGATCCTCGATGCCGTTCGCCGACGCGATCGCCCACCAGAGATGCGGGTTGCCGTAGTAACGGTGAGCCAGGTTACAGAGCGTATCGCCGGCTTCAACGATGTATTGGGAGCCGAGGCCGAAGAGTTCAGGCCTGTGCAGCATGGTCACCAACTCCCTGATGCGCCGCGGATGTTGATTCTGGTTACCTTGCCACGGTCGCGGCTTCGACCCCTCCCGGCTTGGCTATCTTTGCTCCCGGGTTTGGGTTGCTTGGGAACCTTGGTCCCGTAATCTACTGACAGAGCCACGTCAACCGTCACGTCGCGCGGGCGCAGGCCCGGCGTCCAAGCGTCAACGGTGTGCCGCAGCTCCATGACACGGACCTTCAACTGCGTCTGCCCCATCACGAACATGGCCGCCGGGGGCTCCTTGTTCGGGCCGGCGGGCAGGGTGAAGCTTCGTAGCGTGTTGATCTGCGCCTCGATCGCGTCCACGTTCCCGCGCGCGATCAGACGAAAGGAGAACGCGATGTCACGGGAGCCGCCGAACTTGAACCGAAACGGCGGCGCCGAGGCCTTGGCCACCTCCGGCCGGTCGTACTCAGCCGCTTTGCTATCGCTCATGATGTGGGGATTCGCCAAGAATTCAACGGTTTCTCCGGTGTCTATCCGGGTGAGCGAGGCTCGTGCAGGTGCGGCGAACGGTGTCGCTTGAGTGGCCGCCGCGCCTTGACCCTCGAGTATCGGCCGTAACGCACCGCCGTATGCTTTGGATGGATCGAGGTCGGTGTCAACTCCGTAGACGTTGGTGACCTTCAGGTCAGGGTCGATACCGTACGGCATTAGCTCACCTCGCGATCCCGGCGGTCGTCATCGAATTCCAGTACTGTCTCAGCGATGACCCGCCCATCAAGGATGAGTTGCACGGGCTGCCGTACGACCAGCCGTGAACCACCTCCGGACGGTGCTGCGGCCCTGGCCGGCCGCGCCACCCGTGGAGCCCGGGCGCCGCCAGTCATCGGTTCCGCGTGCGCGGTCGGGACGCGTGCGGGGAAGGGAACGACCTGACCGCCGCCGAGCGTCACGCGGGGCGCCGCGGATAGCCGGTTCATTTCCCCGAAGTCGCGCTTGAGCTGGATCAGGGTCCCGCGGGTGGCATCCCCGACGTTGAACATGGCGCGCTCGATGTAACTCGGGCTGTGGATGCCCAGGGCGCTCTTGACGCCCCGCCACAAAGCCCCGAAGACGTTCCTGCCTGCGTCGTAAAGGCGCTTGCCGACGCCCAGAACGGCGTTGACCACCGCCGTCAGGACGTTCTTGATCGTGGTGATCAGACGTCTCCAGTACGTCACAGCCATGAGCGGCAGGGTGATGAACGGCATGAACACAAGCCCGATGGTCTTGATCCACCACGGCGCCCGCGCGAACCAGCCGAAGAACGCCTGCACCTGGCCGACCAGCCACCGCCATGCGCCGCCGATCCAGGCGATCGCTCTCTTGAAAGCGTCGACAACGATCCAGAACACCTTCACGACGCGTTTCCAATTGAGCGCGATCATGAGCGGGATGCCTATGATCGGCATGAAGGCCACGAGGAAGTACCCGACGACGACTTTCAGCCAGCCAGGCATCTTGCCCCATGTGGTCTTGATCCAGTTCCACCAGCCGGTCAGAACCGCGACGACCTTCTTCCAGTTCTTCACGAGCAGAATGACGATCGCTATCAACGCGGCCACCGCCGCGATAATCCAGACGATCGGGCAACCCCAGAGACTGGCGTTCAACAGCCATTGCACGCCAGTCCAAAGCGCTGTGGCCCCCTTGACGGCATAGATGGCAGCTGCCTTAGCAAGCAGCTTCACCCGAGTCAACGAGGCCGTCACCCCCAGGTCAGATAGGAGCGTCCGCATGACCTTGATGCCTCGGAGAGTGTCCGGGAGTTTCGACAGGAACAACATGGCCCCGCCGCCGGCCAGTAGCCCGGTCGAGCCGATCAGGATCGACCACGAGGCGATAGCCTGCAGCGGCTTGGGCAGTCCGTTGAAGATGTTGGTCAGGGAGGTCAGAAGCTTTGCCGCGCCTCTGATGGCGCCCGCCAGCGGGCCCGCGAGCGAAAGCCCGGCGGACTCCACGCTGCCAGAGAACTCCTCCATGGCGCCTTTCAGGCCGGACATCTGCACGTTCGCGGCCTGCTGGGCAGTGCCGGCGCTCTTTTCTAGCTCGCTCTGCCAGTATTTCAGGGCCTCTGCGCCGGTCAGAGTAACCTCCCGGCCGTCGACCATGGCCACGGTCTGCGCATTGAGGCCTGCTGTCACAGCCCGGATGCCATCCTGGCCGAAAACCGACGCGATGATGTAATCCTGGAAGGCCCTAGTCCCCTGGGCGGCCGCATTGGCCAGGCCGCGGGCCTGCGCCCCGGAAAGCCCGTAAGCATCGCCCAGGGCTTGGAGGTCCTCATCGGCCGCTCCTGCAAATTCCCGGAACTGGTCGATGAGCGGTCCGGCGGCCTTAAATGACAGCTCAAATTCACGGATGATCTGCGGCCAGGCTTTCATACGGCCCTGCGGGTCACGCAGACTAATGCCGAGCGCGTCCAACATCCCGGCCGCCTCATTCGTCGGGGCGATCAGGTGCATCATGGCCGCGCGGTACGACGTGGCCGCGTCTTCAGCCGAGCCGATGACAGCCCGGGCAGCCATCAGGCCGGCCATGGCCGATTCGACACTCTGTCCCACCTGACCGGCGATCCCCGCCATGTTGCCCACGGCGATCGGCAGCTCGTCGGCACGCAGCATGCTCAATTGCACTGAACGGGTGAGCACGTCTGCGACATGCGTGGCCTTTTCCATGGGCAGACGGAAGCCATTGACGGCGGAAATGATGGCTCGGGACGCTTCGGGCATGTCCGTGCCGCCGGCCGCCGCAAAGGATGCCACGCCCATGGTGAGCTTCTCGATATCCTGGACTGCCGTGACCCCGGCGGAGCTGATCTCATAGATGGCCGCCGCGGCCTGGCTAGCGGTGAATTTCGTCTCCGCGCCGACCTTGATGGCGAATCTGCTCAATCGCTGATAGTCCTGCTCTGCCCATTGGGCGACCGAGCGGGCATTGAGCATCTCCTGCTCGAACGAGGCATAGGACCGTGACGCCATGCCCAACCCGGCCAAGCCGGCGGCGCCGATCCCCATCATGGCCATCCCGGTGCCGCGGAGAGCCGCCTGCACCCGGGGTTCGCCCAAGGCGCCCAGGCTCTTCTCGAACTTATCCATATCGGCCTTGGCGGAGTTGAAGGCCTCCTCCGCCCGGGCCTGCACGTTGTCGAACTCGCTGCCGATCTTGTTGAGGCCGAGAGAGGCATCGTCCCGGACGAAGAAATGAAACCCGAGCCCCATCATGTTGTAGTTCAGTGCCAAGACTAGCCCCCCTTTCCTTCGCTCACGGCCTCGGCCTCGTCATTGAGGCGCTCCATCAGGCGGTCGTAGAGTTTCAAGCGCCACCTGATGGGCATGCGCATGATCTCGGAAAACTGCTGGCCGAGCCCGGATCCCCAGCTCCGGTACATGAGCCAGAAGACCTGCTCGGCCAGTTCGTCAAAGGTCTGGCAGGAGGTCAGCGTCAGGAGCCCTAACGGCGGCGCCCCCTCTGCCTCCCCGGCACGAAAAAATCCGCGTCGATTTGGAGTTCCACTTCATCCCTGCGGAAGCAGTTCGGGCACTCCACCTCGATGGTGGTATCCACGCCGCAGTCCCTGGCTTCAATCTCCGCGCGTAGCGCTGCCGCATCCGAAGCAGGTAGTTCGGCCAAAACCCTGGGTGTCACCGTTTTCTCACCCTCTATCTCCGTTACGCGCATGGCAAGGAGTGAGGACATCAGCCGATCCCGGTTGTCGCGCCGGATTGCCGACAGCCGTGCTTCATCCTTGCCGCGGCCCAGGCGGAACTTCACCTTCCGGCCACTCTTCGGCAAGGTGAACTCGAAGCGGTGGTCGGACGCCGCATGCGCTGGATCCGGCAGATACTGCACGCGCAGATCGCCCAGGTTCTCTTCCCAAAGGTAACTATGGTTACACCCTGGGCAGGTTACCCGGAACGAGTAAGCATCCCCGTGGGTGAGCCGCCGAAGAGCGAACAGCAGAAAAAGCCGGTCTCCCATCAGGAGGTCAATGACGTTGACTCCTTCGGGCTTGACCAGGCAGGACTGCATCACGAGGTTCACAGCAGAGGCCTCGTGCCCGGGCCGCTGATTAAGGAGTTCATCCTCATCCGCGGTCGTCATCTCCCGGAGTTCGCCCTCCCACAGCCCCGGAAAAAGGAAGACCCCTGGGCGGATTTCAGCTTCAGCCAGGGTCTTCGGTAAATTCTCCATGTCCATGTTCTGCTATACTGCCTCCCTCAGCCCTAGACGGGCTCGTAGTAGTCGTACACGAGGGTTACCTTGCGGATGACTTTCTCGTTCGCGCTGTTGTCCCAGTCGCCGGCCTCGAACTCCTTCGGCCAGGCGCCGTAGACGTTGAACCGCTGGACCTCATTGCCGGCGCGATCGAGCTGAACGATCGACAGGTTCCGCTTGTAATCGTCCGGGTCGGCGCCGCCGGTTTCCTGCGCAGCATCGAGGACGCTCTTGAACCAGTCGTACAACTCCATGTTGTCCGTGGCGCCGTACTCCAGGCTCAAATCATCGAACTTGCCGCGGCCCGGGCTCTTGTCCGGAAGGAGTGCGCCGCCTTCGTAGTGCTCGATCTCTTCGACCGAACCTTTGAGCGGCCCGGCCTTGCTGAATCCCGCCTGGGTGACGCCGTCGATCTCCACCCGGAACTTGAATTTGTCATAGTACTTACGCGCTTTTCCAGCCACTGTCTAATGTCACCCCCTCACCCTCAGGCCTGAATCTTCCTGCTGAACTCGAACCAGATGAACTCGGCCGGGCGCTGAGTTGCCAGGCCGATCTGGCCGCGAACGATCCCCCGGTCGATCCATTCCTGGGTGTTGAGTTCCGCGTCGATCTTGGCCGCGAAGGCCTCAGCCGGCTTCAGGCCCCGCAGGCCGCCCTGCTTCCAGACGAAGAGCAGAAACGCGTTGATCGACCTGGTAAGCCGCTGCCAGAGCGCAGCGTCGTTGTTCTCAAACTCCGCGAACTGGGTGCCGGCGTAGATGCTCCGTTCGCAGAAGATGAACGTCCGGCGTTCATTGATGTACGGGAACTTGCCGGAGCCGTCCAGCGTGCGGGCGCCGTAAACCCTGATGCCGTAGCCGCGGAGCACGCAGATCGGATTGATCCGGGCGGGGTAGAGCACATCCCGGACGGCCTTGTCGTTCACCAGGTCGGTTTCGAGACCGATGACCCCGGCCAGGCGGCCGTCCTCGATGCCGGCGGCCGACTTCCAGACGCCCTTCGTGCCGTCCGTTCGCGCATGTGCGCCGATGACCCACCCCGAAGGGGGAACGTACTTGTTCCGCTGGGTCAACGGATCGAGGATTTGCACCCAGGGGTAGAAGATCGCGCCGTAAGTGCTGTTGAAGTTGGCCGTCGTCTCGACGTACTCCTTGACCTCGTCCGGGGTATCGCCGAGCGGGCTGTCCAGGAATCCGAAGCAATCCGCGCGGCCGGCGCAGTAGTCCAGGATTCCGTTCTGCACCGTTGAAGTCGTGACGCCGGGAACGGCGATCATGAGCGGCTCGGCCACGACATCCAAGGCGTAGAGCCCGGTCCGGCCCGCGGTGGAGCCGACATAATCCGTATCCGCCAGCCCGGTCAGGCCATCGTCGCCGTTCGCCATGGCGGAAGTTGCCACGGCCGGCCGATCATTCGGCGGGGTGGTGGCGCTGTCCAGATCCTCGACGACGATGTACTTGCTGACGCCGTTGATGCGGTCCTCCACGTAATCTTCGGAGGTCGGGTCAAGGCTCAGCTCGTCGAAGACCTCCCGGACCAGGTCCACGCCATTGACGGTCTCCAGGACCTCCAGGCGGAACTTGGTCGTGGGCGCTTTTGTGGCGTCGGCGATCTTGATTTTGAAACGTTCGCCCCAATCGCCCTCGTTGATCATGGTGACCTTGAGCGTGTTGGCCGGCGTGATGTGCCGGTCAACGAGAGTGACCGTGGCGGCCACCGCGGTCAGGGTTTCCGGGTCATCCACGTCAGTGTAGTGGGCGGTCCGCACGATGTAGGCCCTGGCGCCGCGCTTGTTCAGGAACAGGCCATACACGGCGTAGGCGACCCAGCCGTTGGTTGTGAACCTACCGAATGTCTCGACAAACTGCGCCCAACTCATGACGAGCGTGGCCACGCCGATGGGGCCCTTCTCGCAGATACCGACGAACGCCGCGGTACTGGTGGGTACGCCCTGGATCGTGGAGACCTGGGGTTCAGCCTCGGTCACGATGTGCCCCGGAGAAAGGAATTCCACAATCTCTCACCTCACTCAGAATTCTCGCCGCCGGCCTTTGTGCGCCTGACGGGTTCCTGGGTCAACCGGACGTGACCTCTTCGGGCCAACGCCCGGACCTGGGCCGTCCCCGCGTCGGCGTCGGAGATTCTCTCCTCGGCCTGCGGCAGCAGGTGCAGGGACCGGCCCGCGGTCAGGTCGATACTCAACGGCCCATGCGTGACGTTACGGATGCGAAACACTCACTCACCCCCGTTTCAGGCTGTATTGTAGCGGATCTTCACCGCCTCGCTCGTTGGTGTAGACCATCGAAAGCTCCTTGGCCAGTTTGCCAATGTGGTAAATGCCGGACGGCAGCTCGACATCCCGGACCATGAGCCTGCCTGCAGCCCGGCGCAGGTTAGCGGTACTCGTTCGACTCGGCCGGGACAACGGCTCGGGCGTCTCCATTTCGTGCTCCTGTCCATCAACCACGAGGTATGGGTTCGCGTTCAGCCAGACGAGCAATGATTGCCCGATCGCCAAGACTTCCCGTGTGAGTTCGGCGACGATCTCGATGTCGAACCCGAGATCGTAGATACCGCCGGGCAGAGTGATCTGGACAGTCCCGGCATCTTCGTCCTTGACCACCTCGTTCTCGTTGGCGTGGTCCGGTCGCGCCAGCTCCAACTCGGGCTGGAAGACGATCACGATGGGGAGGGAAGCGATCTCCAGCGCGTCTGAGTGCGTGGTGATGACCGTGTTGGCCAGGACCGCGGCCTGCAACTGTTCGACCAGGGTCCGGGTTACCAGCTCGAGCAAACGATCACCCCCCGACCGTGCCTTTGGCCACGTCCTCGACGAACTCTTTGGCCCAGTCGTCCTTGTTCTGTTCCCAGACCGGTTCGAATGTCGGCCGGCGCGGGATACGAATGAACTGGGTATCAGATTTCAAGTGCAGGCCCTGGCTGTGCAGGTAGGCCCGCATCTTGGGCGTGACCTTGATGTACAGGTCCCCGCCCTGGCCGTCGCCAAGCTCATGGATTGCCGCGATGTTGACCTCCGGCTTGCCGTCTTTGTTCCGCGCCATCCGGTTTACACCGACGAACACGCCGCCATCGAACTGCCGCGCGCGGATGCTGTTGCGAAAGTCGCCATGGTCGATGAGGGGCTTGCTCGACCCCTTCCGCTCGACTGTGAACGGGTGATTAGGTTCGTAGGCCTGCCCGCCCGGGGCGCCCGAGGTCATGCCCTGTTTCAGGGCCCGCTCGGCCTTGGCGCCTACGCGCGCCAAAGCCCGCTTGTAGGCGGGCTTGAAGTTGGCGTCGATATTGTCCAGGATCGCCTTGGCCTTGGCCCAGTCGCCGATCAGGCCGCCGCCGGCCATAGCCTCACCCCCGCGGCCGTGATTCGAACACCAGGCGCATGAGCCACGCACGGCCGCTATACACGCCAGCGGGCTGCACCTCGATCAGGTAGAGATCGACCGCCTCCCCGGCGATCTCCGTGATTTTGTCGCCGGCCACGAACCCGCCAAGCCGGTCGTATTCCTCCCGCTCCATGATCAGGCTACCGGCGGACAGCGGCGAATCACCGCCGGGGACCATGTTTTGTTGCGCGTGGCGGCTGAATTTGACCTGCGCTCGAATCTCGACGGGCTCCTGATAGTCGGTGCCGCCGACAGGTTCGCGAAACACAGGATCGATCTGGGTGGCCGCTTGGTCGATGCGCTGGATCTTGCAGGCGACAGGATGCACGAGCCGCGGCCGCATTCAGACCAACTCCACGCGGCAGGGCCGCCGGTAATAACTGAGCACCTCGTCGATGTCCAGATCGCCGGTGAGTTCGGGGAACATCGCCAGACGCTTCAGCGTGTAGGAGTGGCCGTCCGTCGATTCGCTGACGATCCGCGATCGCCTCCTGTCCTCCTGGCCCGCCTGGTCGTTGAGGAGCGGCAGATCCCGGATGACGAGCCTCATGCAGCACCGCTTGATGCGCGGCGGGGTGACGTACTGGCCCGCCTCCGCGCCCGGGTCCACGTAGCCCCATGACCCGGCGATCTCGATGTTCTGGACGCCCTCGGGCCATGTGTCCTCGTGGTAGATCGCCGGCGCGTCCCGGTCGTCCGGGTTGAAACGGTTATAGATCTTGTACCCCGTGACGGCCTCGCCGTCCACCTTGACCGAAGTGGCCGCAATCAGGAACACGGGCAGCATCAGGGTGCAGCAGCCGTTCCCGTCCAGAACCATTGTTTTCGTGCGCGGCTCGAACCATCGCCCGGTCATGGCGTCGATGTAGTCCGTTGCCAGGCCGATGAGTTCGGTCAGGCGGGCGTCGGAGGCTTGGGCCTCGGTAACTCCCTCGGCGCGGAGGTCTTCTTTGGTGCAGTACATGCCGCCATCGCCCCCCTACCCGTGCACGAGTTTCTTCATACCGCGCAGTTCACCGTTGAACTTGTAAAAATCGCTGTTCACGTACTCCATGCGCAGCTGCTCGCACACGTCGAGTTCATCATCGAACTCAAACGTGACCGCGTGTGGTGTTGAGCGGTCAACCCTGGATAGGATAAGGCCTCGCAGCTTGAGAAACGCTGCGAGGCCAAGGTCGGTGGTGGAAAACAATTTCTGCTTGTCCATGCTGATCCCCCTCAACCGGAGTAATTGTCCGATGGCGTGGTCTTGAGCGTCACATCACTGCCATCGACCACGTTGACCGTATCGGTCACGCCGGCAGATCCGTTATAGTGCATGTCCGTGGCGCCGGCATGCGCATCATGTTTCGCCCTGAGATCGTTCACCACAGTGGTCAGGGCGGCCAAGTCGGCGGCAATGTCGTTGAGCAGCTTATGGAGCTTGTCCTGATCCGACCCACCCCATCCGATGCTTTCAGGGATTTTCAATCATCGTCACTCCCTTCGTCATCCCCGCCGGTGTGATCGTCCTGGTCGCTCCCTTCGTCATCCCCGCCGGTGTGATCGTCCTGATCCCTGCCCTTCGACGGATCATCGTCGGTTACGGGCAGGTCATCCGCTCCCGAAACCCGCTTGAACAGTTGCGTGCCGAGCAGGATGAGTGCCTCCTTTTCGGAGACCTGCTCTGCCTTCCCCTGGATGAAGATCCGCCCGGGGATCTTTCCCGTGGCGAACGATCCAGCTCCGGTGAGAACGACGGCGATCTTCCCCTTGGGCAATACGGCCGAGGAGGCGCCGTTGTTCTGACTGCCGCGGCTACCTCCTCGGGTTGCGTTGTTCTTCTTGGCCAATCTGCTCTACCTCCATCTATGGCCCTCTCAATGGGCAAAGATTAAGGGGTTAAACATCCTTGGAGGCGACCACGGCGTCGGGGTTCTTCAGCTCGAAGTCGATCCGAGCGGTCATGGTATACTCCATGACCCGCTTGCGCGGCTTGCGCTCCCTGTCCGTGGTCATCTGGCGCTGGATGCCCACGCACAGATTGAGCCGCGGGGTGAGCAGGTGGGTCCCCACCGGCAGATACGGGATCGGAACGACCTTCACGCCCATGAACTCGGCGCGCTTGCCCGTGGCGGTGTACTCGTCACCGAGCGCCGTCTGGCGCGCGCTGAGCTGGGCGCGGTACCCCTCTTCCGCCGTGGGTGAGACATAGAACCGCAGATCCGGCAGGTTATTCTTGAATTTGTTCGGCAACTGCGCCAGCATTGCGGGGAACACAACGCCCTTATAATCCACCGACCCGTTGTGATCGTAGATGTGGGCGCCGGAATTGGTGGCGAACAAGATCTTCAACCAGCCGTTCTCGATGGACAGGAAGTCGTGATCGGGACCCGCGCCCGCGTCCACATCGCCGTTGACGGCCAGGTCCACCAGGTCGTTGCCGAACTGGGCCGCGAAGAGCCGCGCGATGTGATCCTCCGCGCCCGCCTTCTCGATGTTGTCCTCGAGGAAAGACAGCGAGATATCGAACGGCAGAATGACCTCGGTCGTGCTGAGCTGCCGCTTGCCGGTGGTGACCCCGAAGGTCGTCGTGGGCTCCGTGGCCTCGACGGCCTTCCTGATGATCCGGCTGCCGACCCCGATGGTGTCGAGGTCGTACTTGTTGGAGTTCATTCGAATGACCGTAATGTCTTGAAGGATCTGGGTCTGCTCCACCATGTAGTCGATGAACTTGTCGGCCTGCTCGGGATTGAGCTGCCCGCCGGTCGCCAGAGCGCCGGTGGTGATTGCGTCCTTACGCAAGAGTGCGCGATTGGACGTCATACCCGTCATCACCTCAATTGTCAGCGTTTGGGACAAACGAAAAGCGCCTCATAGGCGCCCCTGCTACTTGTCATGCTGCTGCAACGCGGCCGACCTAAATGAAAACGCCTCCCCAGAACCCGTCTCCGGCGTCCTTTTTGACCTCGGTCGACTCGGGGATCCGGTTGGAACCGCCGCGGGCTTTCTCCAGGGTCTCAACGCGGGCCGCGAGGCCGGTAACGGCCTTGAGCACCTCGTCGAGCTTCTTGCCGGTCTCGTCAACGGGCGGCGGGTCTCCCGCGGGCGGATCCCCTGCGGGCGGATCGCCGCCGGAGGCGGGTTCCTCCGCCTTCTCCAGGGTCTCCACCCTGGAGGCTAGGCCCTGAACCGCTTTGAGGATTTCGTCCAGCTTGTCGGGCTGAGTTTTGATCTCCGTGTTCGCCACTGTTGTTCCCCCTTCCGGATTGTTGTCCGCTTCGGCCTCGGTGATGACCTCGTTCAATGCGGCCAAGGCCGCCTTGAGCCTCTCCAGCCGGGCGGCGCTGATCTTCTTGCCGGCCTTTTCGAGCACGACCCTCTCGATGTCGCTGATCTCCTCGGCCGCTTTGGCGAGGCCCAGGAGGGTGACCCGCGCCAGGAGCCAGGTCTTGAACTCCTCGAAGGTCGCGCTAATTGCCGCCAGCTTATCCGTTACGACTTCGCTACGCAGGATGTCCTCAATCGTCGAACGAAAAGCCCAAAAGCCGTTCCTGGTGGCTTCCTCGGCGGCTTCGGCCTGCATACGCTGCTGGAAGCTCGGCGGCGGCGCCGGCGGCGTGGCGGATTCCTTGCCGAGCGCTGTCTGCACTGCTTTGGCCACGATCTCACCTGCCTGTTTGAAGATCTTGAATTTGCAGCGGTTCGCACCCCGGCTGACCAGGGACACGAGCTGCACATCGACATCGCGAAGCTCCCCGGGCGGCGGGGTTTCATTCTTTGCCACCTGCCTCACCTCCCTCTCCGCCCTCGTCATCGGGTTCGTCAGGGATTAAAACACCCAGGCCATATAGGGAGTACCCGGTGATCTCCCCGTTCATGATTGCCTGCCAGGTCTCGGTCTTGAAGACCTTTGTCGCCAGCACCCAGGCGCCCGGGGTGAAGTCCGGATCACCAGGCCGCGCGACAAACGATTCGACCACGACGCCCTCATCGGGCTCCATGTCATGCTGCAGGTCGATCTGTGTATTGCGGAACTTCATGAGGAACCGGTGGGCCATCTTCTCGATTTCCTCGGCCGTCATCCAGTTCCCGTGCGTGTCCCGCACATTCGGGACGTAAACCTCCCCATAGACGATCTGTTGCGCCGAATCAACCTTTTTGAAGGATACGACCCGCTCGACTTGCTGCCCGTCAGGGCCTCCCGCCGGGGCCCTCGAGGCCTTGGTGATCTCCGCGAGCACCCTATCACCTCCCCTTACCGAAGGATGGTTTGTCCACGCTCAGCAGTTGCGGTTGAAGCGGCTGGTCGAAAGTAAGCAGATTGAGCCACATCCGCCCACTGAACAGGACCTTGATCCGCTCGTAGAACGTCACAAGAAATGACCTCCCCCTCGGGGGTCCTGTGCGCCGGCAAGGGTAGGTACTAGGGTAGGTACTCTGGTTGATCCTTGGCATAGACGCAGTTCTGCTCCGGGAACTCTACAGGCTTCATGCTTCTCCTCCTTTTCTGCATGGAAAAGCCCGGTGCTCTTCGCCCGGGCCTTGTGTGTTTCTCTACCCTCTGGCCATCCTCCGGTACCATTCCCAGAGTTCCTGGTCCGATCGCGGCCGCGGTGTGATGGGGTTCCGGATGATTCCCGCAGAGGCCAGTTCCTCATATCGCGCCAGGGTGACCACGCGGGCCTCTATCGTCCCGCGATCCTCCGCTTCCAACGTGCCGAACGGCGGTAAGACCCAATGCCAGTCAAACCCGTCCTTGGCCTCCCGCAACAATTCGCCCGGGAACATGTGGCCGCGGGGAGTGGTCGGGTCCATGAAGCATAGGTAACCCTCCCTTATCTCGACCATGTTGGCCAAGCAGGGGCCGCTGAGTAGCTCCTGCAAAAATGGCCCATCCAGGGTGTAAAGGACCTTGTTGTCGATCATGTGCAACTCCTCATAGACCCAGCTTGGTCCGAACGACGACGAATTGTTCAACAGGCACGCCATTGATCTCGGTGATGCCAGCCTGTTTGAGTTTGCCGATCAGGCTCGTTCGTTTGTAGTCCGCATTAGTATGTATCGCGGTCAGATACTGCAACCCTATACCGCGCCGTAGCATAACTTCGTTGTCTCTCTTATAGCTCGCATTCAAATACGCAACCGATTCCTTGGGAGATAGCCTCCGAGCCATCATTTCCGGCTTGGTTGTACCAAAACTATCACCGTGATAGAAATACCAATCGGTCCGCTCCAAGAGCTTAAGGTCATAGATAAGCTGATATTCTCCGCTGCCGAACGACAGGTTATAAGATGCACTCCCTTTGACAGATTGAACGGCCAAGCGGAGGAATGCATTATCCGCGCCGCCGCTCTTCATGTCTGATGATTCGCTTGCTCCCTCCCCAGGCAGGCAATCGAACCACCGCAGCCTGGTCGAAGCCAGCCCAGAGCCGTTGGGGGTCACGATGCTTACCACATCATCGGCTTTATCGACCCCTCTCCAGGCATACAGCGCACCGGCCTGGCGGCACTCGTTGACGGTCTCGATATCAGTATACGTCACATAACCCGGGGCGACCTCTTTCTCCACCAAACGCGCGGCGCGCGCTGGATCGATCCCGGCATCCCGTAACGCCTGCTCCAACTGGGCGATGGTGCGCGTATCGGCGGGTAATCTAGCATCCGCTGCCGGCGCATGCTGCCACAGGAGACGGGACAGCCGCAGGATCTGATCGTCTTCGGCGCTGGGCACTGCGGCCACGTCGGCCAGGCCGAGTTTATCCAACGACTCCCTCAAGGCAGTGGCCGCCGCTTGCCCCTGGGTGCCGAAGACTCGCGCTTCGAAGTACCCGTTCATGGCGTATATTTTGTCGAGCCCATCAGGGACGAAACGCAATTCAACGGTTACACCATTGCTATGGGTAATCCATTCCAGGGCCTTGACGACGTCTTCGCCGGTTTCCGCATATTCCATTACCCCGTTGGCCCAACGACCTGCAGGCCGACGTAGGTAGATCTCCCGTGCGCCATTCTGGCGCATGGCCGCCTGAATCTGGGCATGATGCGGCTTGGTGATCTTGCAGTTGAGCCGCCAGCCTTCACGCCCCGCGGCGTTGATCCGGCAAATATTGACTTGCTGCCCCTCGACGATGCGCTTATCGCGCCTCACGGCCACGCCATGCCGGCGGGCAGGGATCGCGCCCAGATCGGTGAATGGGTCAGCTCCTGGTGCCGGCGGCATCGGGATGACCTTGGGCGCCTTGGCGAGCTTTGCTTCCAGCGCTGCCCGGAGCCGTTCCTTTGCCCGCACGCTGACGGCCGCCGCGTTATCCGGATCGGCCAGGGCCTCGACGAGTTCGGCTTTGTTCATCTGGGAGCCGTACTTGATCTTCTGGGCCCTGGCTAACTGCTTCAGGCTCTTGACGTCCATGGCCTGCAGTTCCGCCTTGGTCAGCACCCGGGCAGCCAGGGGAAGAGCGTCAAGGCCGGCTCCCGTCGTCTCATCAGCGAACAGGAATTTGATTTTGAAGGCCTTGCCGCTGCCGCCATACCGCTGCTTCAGCAGGTCGGAATAGAATGCCTTGAACTGCTCCCGGACCTCGTGCTTTCGCTTGACGATCAGGTCCAGCAGGTCCTCGGCAGCCTGGCCCTTGCCCTTCAGGGCTTCCGCGTATGGCCGCCAAATGGCCCGGTATTCCAGATCCGGGATCGCCTCCAGCCGCTGTAGCGCCGGGAGAACCGTCTGCAGGTCCAGATCGACATCGTTCTTGCCGAAGGCGCGGTAGAGCATGTTATAGAGCGGCTCCTGCTCCCCGTACACGGCGTTCGGATGGTACTTCAGTGACATCTTCCACGAGTCGCCCTGCGCCAGATATCGGAAAGCCTGCTCCTTGTCGATGCCGTAGACCTGGCCGCCGGCCACGATGAAGTTACCCGGGTGCGAATCGAAGTTGCCGATCGCCCAGTCGAGGACATGCTCCCGCTGGATTTGCTTCAACTGCTCCGCGGTGAGCGTCTGCCAGGGGATCGCCTTCAGGTCGCCGGCCACGTCCGGCAGGAGCTTCTGCAGCGTTCCCAGACGGCCGCTCGGGTCGGCGACCACCCGGATCTCGATGAACTCCCCAGGCTCGAAGATCCGCTTGGCCACGTCCGAGGCGCCCTGCTGGACATAGGCCCGGAAGGGCTCAGGAGATCCGCCCTTGCTCACGGCCGGCTTGAACAGATAGGCCTGGCCGGTGGCAGGATCGCGGTAGATGTACTTCTCGCCCGCGCCGCCCAGGTGGGCACCACTGCCCAGGAACTCCAGATTGCCCAGATCGCCGGGCAGCATCTCCTGCGCCGGCGCCGGCTGTTCGATCTTCAGCTCGAGCGGGGCGGCCTTGGCCACCGTCTCGCTGAACGAGGTCACGACGTAGGTGCAGCGGCACCAGAAGTGATACGGCGGGAGAGATTGCCCCAGGCCAACCAGTTCCTCAGTAGTGGCGCCCTGGACCTCCTCCATGGAGAGCCAGGGGTGCAAGGCCTTGACCGCCTCCGGATCGTCCGCGGCCATGACCGCATCCCGCAGGGCGACCGCGTGCTCGGTTCGGAACGTGTGCTTGGCGATCTCCATGCACTTCGCGCAAGTACGCTCGTCCCCGACGGGGAGGATCTCGTATTCCTCGATCTCGGCCTCGACGAGCGTCTGCACCCCACCGAACGACCTGGCGCGCTCCGCCGCCGTGCCGGCTAGGCCGCGCCAATAGGTGTCGGTCAGAGTTTTGAACTGGCTGCCGAGGGTGGTCTTGAGGGCCCGTCCGACATCCGCCCGGCCGAGGCCTTGCTCGATCGCCAGGTACCGAACCGCATCCGCCACGGTCTGACCGAGCTGGGCCGAGTAGTAATTCCCGACCCAATAGAGGTTGTCAGCCTTGAGCCACGCCTGCGCCAGCTCGTCGATCTGCTGGAGCTTGGGCGTGAACTCGGCGAACCGCGCCGCCAGGTAACGGCCCAGGAGATAGCTGGCTGACAGGAGCTTGCCCGCCTGTTCCGCCGTCAGCTCCTGCATGCCCGGGCCGAGTTCCTGCGCCATGGCATCCAGTGCGGCGGCGATCTCCGTGTCTTTAACCGGCCCCTTGCCGGCATTGAAGACCGCACTGGCCGAGGCGATGGCGGCCTGCATCGCGGTGTCCCAGGAATGCAGGTAGAGAACGCCCAGGCTCGATTCGACCTTGCCGATCGCGTCCAGCACGCCGGCCAGGTCCAGCTTGCCGATCAGCTCGTCCGGGGTCTCCTTCCGGACCGGGATCAGGAGGCACGCGGCGACCTGCTCAAGCGATGCCAAGCGTCTCCTCCCCCATCCGCTTGCGGACTGCCACCAGAAGCCGGGCCAGCTTCTGGACGCGTTGCTCCTCGGCGGCCTGCTCCTCCTCGGTGGTCATCGGATTGGCCGCCCCGCTCTTGGCCCGGAACACGGGGAGATCAAGCCAATCGGCGTTCTCCGGATCGTTGAGCGGCTTGTTGAGGATCTCCTCCATGTACGCACGCGCCTCACGAACCGTGAAGCCAGCCTCGATGAAAACCTTGAGCATCTCGGTCATGGCCGCGGCGTTGTCCACCGTGGCCGCCAAGGACTTGAACTTCCAGAACCGGGCGCCCAGGACGGGCATCAGTCGGCGGTTGATAATGAAGTCAAACTCGTCGCGCTCGGGCCCGAAGACCTGCTCGTCGGCAACCTCTTTCGACGCATCGGCCGTGGCCCGGGTGTAGTCGTCGGTCTCCCCGGTGTAAAGGGGCGGCAGCCGGAAGGCACTGCGCGTCTTTTTACGGTTGGCGTCGCTGAACTTGGTGAACATGGCATCCCGGGTCTGGGCGTCGGTGAGCTTTTCGATCTTGACATTTGAGCTCTGCTGTTCGCCGATCGGCGCGTCAACCTCCAGGAGGAGCGCCTTGGTGAACATGCCGATGCCCTTCCCCTCCTGGAGGAAGCGCTTGATCGTCGCGGTGGCGCCTTTCGCCAGGCGGCCGTTGTTGACAAGAATCGCGATGGGTGGCACGTTGGCGTTGTCGAGAGCGCCGCCGTTCAGCTCATCGGCCTTGCGGTTACCCATGACCGCCGGCAGGCAGCCGATCCACCGCGGTACGCCATAAGGCGACGACGACGAGTAGATGGTAAAATGCAGGACCTCGGTGGCCAGGAGTACGCCTTCGGCTGAAGCGTCCGTCTCGTTCAGCACACGGCCGGTCCTGGCATCGATGGGCCGCGGGTCCCCGAACTCTTTGAAGAAGATCTTGCGGTTGTCTCGGATTTGCACATAGCGGCGGAACCGGCGCAGGTATCGAATCTCCTCGATCTTCCCATTGCGCACGACAGGAAGTGTGACCTCGATTGGCTCCAAATCAAGCTTGGTCAGGCGCATAGTGTATGCCTCGATGTGCTCGATGCCGGCCAGTTCCCCCAGACCGTTCCTAAGCAGCTCCCAATACGCGTTCCCCGTTGACTCCAGGTCGCGCCGGGTCTTCCGCCGGATGGCCGTGAAGGATTGCTCAGGATTGCAGTATTCGAACCAGGCCTGGATGCGCAGCTTCTCCGCCTCAACTTCGGGAGGCAGCTTATCATCTTTGCCCTCCTTCGTCCAGGGCTGCTTCTCTAGCATAAACCCGAAGCCATCGACGTTGACCTCCATGACCCCGATGCACTGCGGCAGGATGTCGCTGTACTCGGGGAGCTGGGAGAGTATCGACAGGTCATAGGGCGGTTCCAGGACGCCGCCCTCGCCGTACATTTGCGCGAAGGGATCCTCGGGCATCTTGTTGCTGACTGGCGCGGAGATGATCCTGGCCTTGACGACTGCAGTCTCTGCCATACATGGCACCCCCGTCAGATTATCCTTGCGCTGGCTTCGCCGCCGGCAGAACCGCCGTACTTGTCCCCATACTGCACGAGCACGATCGCCGCGTAACTGGTCATGTCCACCTGGTCGTCATATGCGCCCTTCGGGAACTTGAGGAGTTCGTCTTCATAGTCTCCGAGCCATGGGGCGTCTTCCGGGAGGAACACCTCGCCCGCGCTGAATCTGGCTGCCGCCGACAGCGCTCTGGTGTACTTGTCCTTGTCTGCCTTGAGCCGGACAATGGGCAACCCCAGGCGCTTCAGGTTCTGATAAAGCGTGATGCCAAGACCCGCCTTTTCCACGCCCTGGAGGACCGGCTTCCATGTCTTGTGCGCGTTCTTGAACAGGATCGGCTGATCCGGTTCCTCCAGTCGTTCCCGTACCACGTCGAGAAGCAACAGACTTCGCTTCGGCGTCACCGCCCATGTACCTAGGGCGAAGTAGTCAGCACTGCCCTCGGTTGACGCAGCCGGGTCGCAGGTCTGGAATGTCCAGCACCGCCGGACAGAGACCTTCTCGACTCCCTCCGGTCGCTGGAGATAGTAAAAGTCCCCCTTGCGGGTGAAGTACCGCAGGTAGGACCGCTTGAACAGGTTGCCTTCCGCGGCGCTCGGGCGCTGCTGATACATTGCCGCCCATTGCAATGGAGCCATCCCGCGCTTGGTCTCTTCGTACCATTCACGGGTGTAACCCCGTTCCGGCCAGAGCGGCTCGCCCGTGGCCCGCCCGAGGGGATCCCCCTCCTCGGCCAAGGCCGGAAGCTTCAGGACGGTCCACTTCTCTCCGCCCAACTTCTGCTGTCTGAGCAGCCGGCCGACGAGATCATCCTCATGCCACCTGGTCATGATGACTATGATGGCGCCCAGCGGATGAACGCGCGGCCGCAGGACGGTCAGATACCAGTTCCAGACACGCTCGCGGTAGGTGGGGCTGTTGGCCTCTTCCCAGTTTTTTATCGGATCGTCGACCAGGGCCAGCCAGGCGCCTCGGCCGGTCAGGCGCCCGCCGATGCCGCCCGCAATGATGCCGCCGTTCCACTTGAGGATGTCCCAACGCCCGACTGCAAAGCTTCGCCCGGACAGGCGCAGCCCCCAGAGTTCAGTGGACCATTCCTCGAAGCATGCGCGCGACGCTCGGGAAAAGTCATATGCCAGGTCGTTGCCATAGGCAGTCAACATGACACGGCGCATGGGGTGTCTGCCCAGGTACCATGCAGGGAACTTGCGATCGGCCACCTCGGACTTTCCGTGTTGAGGCGGCATATCGATAATCAGCCGGCGGATCTCCCCGCGCTCGACCCGCTCCAGGTAATCGCAGAGGAGTTCCAGGTGAGGCGCCGGCTGCCAGGTGCCGTTCGACGTGTACTCGCAGAAAAACGCCAGGCTATCCCTGGCGTCAGCTTTCCACAGCGTCTCGAGTTGATCGATATAGGTCTCTGAGTAATCGCCTGGCTCGCTTGTTGCCGAGGATCTTCCGCGCGAGTTCGTTGCGTTCATCGTCGGTCACCGTCCGCTCGCCGCCATCCTCGGTCCGGATGATGTCGGCCGGCTCCCCGCAGGCGACCCGCTCGATCTTGACCGCCGTGTCAATGAACCGCGCCACGTCGCCCGGTTCGAGTTCCTCCGGCTTCATTTTGGCCAGCTTCTGCAGGGCCTTGTGCATCAGTGCCATGGCCGCTTTTGCGTGCCGTGCCGCCATATCCAGACGCGCCTTGAGTTGAGCCTCCTGCTCCTGGCGTGCAATGTGGCGGTCCCATGCTTCAACCCTTTCCACCCAGCTAAATGCACTCGACCAGCGTTGCAGAAGAACCTTTGATTTGGATAACGCCTGCGACACTTTCGCCAAACTGCGGGCAGCTCCCATGTCGCGATAACGGGCGAACGCTTCAAATGCCTTCGCGCTCTCACCGGGCTGCTGTTCCCATGGCCGGGGCGCCGGTGGCGGAGCCTTGTCAGTGCCTTGTTTCTTTGCCACGACAGTCACCTCATACCCGGGAGAGGATGTACCGATAGACGTGCTCGGCGATCGCGCGCATGAAGTTGGGCGGCACCGCGTTCCCGATCCTGGCCCACTGCTCCCGGAACTTGCCGAAGAACTGGAAGTCATCCGGGAACGTGCTCAGCCGTTTCAGCTCCGGGATAGTCAGGATTCGCGGGTACCGCCAGTGAAAGATGCCGCCCTGCCCCCGGGGGAAGACCGTCTTCGTGATGGTCGGGGCGGGCTTGTTGGGATCCAGCTTGGCCGCGTTGAACCAGTGCCCTTTCGGGTGATGCTTATCAAACGAGCCGCCCGGAGGTGTCTTCAGCCACACTTTTAGGGCCAGGCCCGACAACATGCAGGGCGGGTCCCCCGCGGCGACACCCTCAAGCGCCTCCCTGGCCGTCTGCGGCCGCCCCCTCGGCCGGGGGTGGCTCGGCTCGACGCCCAGGTCTTCCCGGACGCCGATGAAGATCAGGCGTTCTCGCGCCTGGGGGACGCCGAACCAGGCGGCATTCAAAAGCCGGGCCGAGACACGGTA
Organism: Patescibacteria group bacterium; assembly: GCA_050260175.1. Classification (GTDB taxonomy): domain Bacteria; phylum Bacillota; class UBA4882; order JAAYXC01; family JAAYXC01; genus JBLNBS01. The sequence continues at coordinate 25,338 of JBLNBS010000035.1, forward strand.
CCCGCAGGCCCGCAGCTCGCGGAGTATCTCCGCGAAAAGGACCTTCATCTTGCCTTTAACCATGCCCGAGACGTTCTCCATGACGAACGCCCGCGGCTGGAGGCCGCGCAGAAGCCGGACGTACTCCCGGAAGAGTTGATTCCGCTCATCCCCGAACCTGCGTTCACCTGCTGTGCTGAATCCCTGGCAGGGAGGCGACCCGTCGAGGATGTCCAGCTCGCCGGCCTGGAGGCCGGCCAGCCTCAGGCACTCCTCCACGGTTAGGTTGGCGATATCGCCGTGATAAACCGGGGTCCCCGGGAAGTTCGCCTTGTACGTGGCGGCCGCGTTGTCATCCCACTCCACGGCCAGGAGAACCTCGCCGCCGGCCAGGCGGTACCCGAGGGAGCTGCCCCCGCACCCGGAGAACGTCGAGACGACCCTAAAGAGGGAACTCATAGCCGCACTCCGGGCAGGTGACTGTCTTGACTCCCCTGGCGGTGTCTTCGTCGAACTCCTTGGGCTCGGGGGGGATCACCTCGGCCAGGAGTGCGTCGACCTCCTCCACGGTGTACCCCGTCAATTCCACATCGCCCTGGGCCTCGGTGATCTCCCGAAGCAGTTCCTGCAGCTTGTCGCCGTCGCGCTCGGCCAGCTCCGCAACGCGATTATCCGCGACCAGATCCGCCCATTCCTTGGCCTCGTTCTCGTAGTCCTGGCGGTCGATGGGGACCGCCTCCGCACCGAGCACGAGCGCGGCGGCCAGGCGGCAATGCCCGCGGACCACGAACCCCGAACGGTTACTGACCGTGATTGGGGCCCGCCATCCGTGAGCCTTGATTAGCCGGGCGAGCAATTGAATCTGATGCTCCGGGTGAATGTAGGGGTTTCGGGGGTTCGGCACCAAGCCGACCGGATCGACGAGCTCTTCGAACGCGCAAAAAACAGGGATTCCGCCGGCAAATGCCCGCGGCGTGGCCTCCATGCCACTCAAACCATCCACCTCCATGTGAAGTAAAGGCCGGGCTTCATGCCCGGCCGGATACCCGCGATGGCGGCCTGCTACTCACGCACACTCCCTCAGGGCCTGGGCCGCTGTTGGCCGCGTTCTGCAGCCGCGGCATTACCACCCTTCCACAGCCCCACTCTGGGCTCCCTTACCGCACCCAGACCTCCGCCGCCATCACAGACCTTCTTCCCGGGCAACCAAGCGCGAACGCCACGCCCAGAAAGCCCACCATTTGGCCTTGAAGCTCTGGCAGTTGCCGTCGTTCACGTCGGCGCAAGCATGCCATTCGGTAGCCTCAATCCTCCCGGACTGAGGATTGAACTTCTTCTTGGCCGGCGAGGCATGACAGACAAAAGCGCATAAAGGCCGGTCGATAACAGTAGCGATAATATCTGCGATAAAGCTCACAAACACTGAACGATACCGTTTGCGATGCTTACACCACTTGCAGGCGGTCCGATAGGTCATGCTCATTCCCTCCAGGCAAAAAGATCCCCTCATCTATATGTCAGCATTTGTACGGCATCAGGCAAATTGTCATCACCGATGCGGTAAAAAACGCAGTTTAGCTCGGGCTCGGTTCAAGTAGCTCTGCACGGTTGAGCGGTTGATCCGTAGGAACTCAGCGACCTCCCCGAGCGAGAACCGCTCGCCGACGACCAGGAGGAAGGTCTCCTTCTCTTGCGGACTAAGCACCCCGAGGGCCTTGGCCACTTGCGCCCGCGCCCGCTCGCGCGACGCCAGCGGGGGGGAGGCGGGGCACCTCATACGCGCGAGGACCTTCTGAGGATCGACCGGGATCGTACGCGCCCGGGATTGGCCCGGGGGAGGGAAGCCGCCGGCCAGATACTCGACAATCCATCCCAGGTCGGCTTCCATGCCGGCCAGGATGGGCCTGTCCGCCTCCGGCGCCCGGGCTTTGAGCCGCCGGACCAGGGCCAGGGTGTGGCAGTATGAATCGAGAAGCGCCGCCCGGTCCCGGGTCACGGCAGGCCACCCGGCAAGGGAGCGATCGGGGTTACCATCGCATCCATGCGCGGGTTGGCGTCTGCTCGGAGCTCTACCAGAATGGGCCCTCCCTCCTCGACATGCGCGGAGTCGTTCGCGGCGATGACGTAACCCACCAGGGCGGACAAGAGGATAGGGATTGCATGTAAAGCGACCTCCCGCCGGGCCGGCCGGGGGAGGTAGAAGATCGGCGTAATGCGCACCCGGGCCGGGAAGACGGCCACCTGCTTCTGTCGCGCGACCGCCTGACGCACGTCCGCGATGTAGCGTTCGGCGTCCAGGGGCACCCCCTGGGCCGGCACGGGCAGGTCGTGGAGGATGATCTCCTCCAACACGCGCCGAATCCGCAAGACATCTCCCCCACGGACTGGCATCCATGGGGGAGTTCGACCCTGTTACATCTGACTCCTTCCCTCGAGGGGATTCCACGGGCATTCTTCCGCGCCGTCACTACGCTTCCGCGCCGGTGGCGATCTCCCTCGAGGGATTCTCGGCGGCGGCCGCCGCGCAATCAGCCGCAAATCCACATTCAGGCGTTATAAGTTGATCAAGATACAGAACACTGTACTTATACCAAGGGTATTTCCTGCATACATGGGGTCTTCTATGATAGATCGTGCATAAATTTGAACTAGGATCCAGCTTTGTACATCGCCAGAAGCTGAGATCGTCTCGCCCTTCAAGTCGTTTGTGGAAAGGATTTATCTCTACGGCTTGTTCATAGGTAAGTGGCTGCCAGTTGTTCAGGATGAAATACCGATCACTTCCGGGTTTATCTTTTTCTGCCCCATCCATGACTGAACGGCCAATAATGATGCTCTTGCAACACATCCCGCACCGCCAGCACTTACCCCTGCGTCTGCGCACTGGCCGCCGCCTCCCGACCTTGCTCAACGAGTGCCTTCAGACACTTCGTACAGAATCCCCCGGTAGTTGTGAGCCGGTGCCGGCGGATGTGCCGCCCGCACGTGTCATGATTTATACAGGGGATCCACTCGACCGGTCCGACGACCGTAGGTTGCAAGGTGACCAGCGGGATAGACGCATGCATGAGCGGAGTGGGCGGGGGTGCAGCCAGTTTCGCTGGTTTCTTCCGTTTCACGGCCTGTCCTCCTTTTGGGTCATCTCAGGCAAGGCAGGAGAGGAAAGAGCCTCTCTGAGCACATTCAGCGCATTAATCACGGCGCTATGTAAAGAACCCACTTCCTTGGCATAGCAACCTGACAGGTTAAGCCCGGAAGCATATTCTAGCCACCTGAGGGCTTTTTTGCAGCCCTCCTCCACGGCCTGCATCTGCTGGACGCGCTTCCCGAAGTCCGTAGACATCCAGTGCCGCGCGGCATTCACCGCCCGCCTTGAGATCTCCATACCCGCTTCGCACGGATCGCCAGAGGAGCACGCATCACAGTCTGTTTCATGCTCCCTATCCTCAAGCAGCGCTCGAATGACTTCCCCCGCCGCGCTTGTGGCGGCCTCCGCGGCTTTCAGTCAAAGTGACACACTCCCGAACCGCCGCGCCCACCGGGATGCCAGCATGGCGTGTCCCACGCGCGACCGTAATCTCTCATAGCCGGGCTCGCCCGGCTTGAACACCACAACCTCGCAAAGCTGGCGCCCGAACCGTTTGGCATGGCCGTGATCGGCGAAGTAGACGTCCAGACGACGGCCGCGGATGGCGCTCCCGGTGTCTTGGGCGGCGAATGGGTGCCCGTCCACGATTACCACCGACCACAGCGGGACGACCTTGGGATCGACGGCCACGGTCACTCCCTCGGCGACTCGGACGCCAGAAGCTGTCCACCCGCCGCCCCGCCAGTGAGCCCATTTCCCGCAGCACCGCTCACAGGCGCAATACCCTGTGACGAGCCACCGGTCAACACCCGGCGAAGGGGTTAATGGTTGGGTTGATACGGCATCATGCCGAATGACAGCATCAGGCGCGCGAAAAAGCGACCTTTCTGACGCGGATGTCATCGCCACCAGGGGAATCAACAACAAGGTCAACAACGCTGCCTTCATCAACAACACCTCCCTCAATCGGTTCGAAGTTTCGACAGATAAAGGCACATACGCCGACAGACTCAACGTGTTCTCGCGCCCGCCTGGCCGCCCGGGCCATGGCCGCGCGCGCCTGGATCATCTCCGGGGCGGCCGGGCAAATCTCGGCGACCGCACACTGAGCGCAGGGGAACGGGTCCGGATCCCGTCGGGCCAGGGACATGTATCTGCCAGCCGTGCTCCGGTCCATGTAGAGTAGCCGCAGGAGTTCCGCGCGCCCGAACCCAGCGCTTACAAGTTGCATGGCCAGCTGCCCAACGAACTGCCCAAGGTGCCTGTTGCTAAGCTTCATGGTCTATCCTGCCTTTCTGCCAGCCGTTCCTGCCTCCGCCGTTCGGCGACGTGCGGCCGGAATGAAGGCGAAGCCAGGTGGACTATCTGCATGAATGTCAATTCTCGGAGACGATCGTATGCCGCCGCGGAATATGGCTCGTCGGCATCGTCGTAACACGTGATCTCGTCACACAAGTCGCGGCCGGGGGCCAGTTCCGGGTCCGGCGTGCAGTTCGTCGTCACCATGAGGCAACGGCCTGGATACCGGCAACCGATCAGCGCCGAAACCTGCTTGCGCTCCCAGTTGCTCAGCGGTTCGACAGCCAGATCGTCCAGGATGACCAGATCAGCCGCCTGTAACGTCTCCCAGAGCTCTTCCTCAACTCCTGGCCGCTTGAATGAGGCGCGTATGGTGTCAAACAGGCGTTTCTGCCGCAAGAACACAACGATATAGCCTTGATCCTGGATTCGGCGGCCGGTGATCTCCGCCAGCATGCTTTTCCCGTTCCCATTGAGTTCGCTCCAGGCAAAGAGTCCGTCCCCGGCGCGCAGGCGGTCCGCGAACGTGTTCGCGTAATGCTCGAATTCCGCCAGCGCCTCATCCAGATCGCGGTATGGTTGCCCCGTATTGTCGACCCGCCGGATCCAATCGGCCATGGTTTTGCCTGTCCAGCTCGACAGCCGGGCGGCCATCCGTTGCACCTGGACGCGGTCTGCGCCACGATCAACCGGGTCCAGCAAGGACCAGCCATCCTCGGCGTTGGCGTCACATGCAGTGCACGACCCCGGCCTGATCCAGGTTTGCCCTTCCGCGTCGGTCCGGGCAAAGCAGGTCAGATATTGGCCGCAGTCCTCACATCTGGTCCCGCGCCTGTTGATGATGGCCTTGGATGGAGCTGCCTCCGAGGCTCGCCCTGCTACTACGGCGAGGTGTCTTACTTGTGCCACTCCGCTTGCCCCCCTTGCTGCGGCCGCCGGCTATCTCCTCGAGGATCGCCGGCTTGAAATATGCGAAAGCCCTGATACAATGCCCGTCATACCGTGGTTTGAACTCACCGGCCACACGCCGCACCACCCGGCAGATCGTCTCTGCGTCTGCCTGTGTAAGGGCCTGGGTGATTTCCAGCATATCGACGGCGCCCGGCAATCGCCCTGTCACCTCGAAGAAGACCTTCTCAACCTTTGCGAAGTCCGGATCCTGATCGACGACCACTTCGGCCCCCCCTCCTATAGCAGCAGCATCTTTAAGATCTTTTTCTTTAGATCTTTCTTTAGGATCGTCCGAGCCCGCACCGTTATTGACTTTGGAGCCTGTCAGGTGTGATGATTCATCACGCCCCCCGTGATGATTTATCACACCCCCCTGTGATGATTCATCACGTGATAATTTGTCACGCCATTGAACTGCGGTTTTCTTCCGTGATGATTTATCACGTGATAATTTATCACGGTCAAGGTGGTCCATGGCCACCCGATGGGCACCTGTCCAGGTCTTGGTGTGTTCGTTCACGGCCAGGTGGGTTCCATCCGCCTCTTCACGCGTCAAAAGCACGTTGTCCCGAATCAGGTTGGACAAGGCCCGGCTGAGGCTCTCCCTGTGGAAGCCGGTGTATTCCGCGAACTTGGCCGGCCACCATGCGGTGTGCGTCCAGTTCGTGGCGCCCCCGTCCCACCCCCATGAGTCGCGGATGACGAGCACGATGATCGGCCAATCATGGATGCCGAGGATAGGGCCGGCCAGGGCCAAGTCCTCTAACACCTCGTTCTTGATGCGTGTATGGCCGCCAAGTTCAACAGGAGGCATCGTGTCACCTCGGTTGATACGGGATGCCGTAAAGCTCCAGGAACTCCCGATAAGTCAAGCGCCGCCAGCCGGGCTTGAGGCGCGTCATCCATTTGACCTGGTGGAAACAAGGAAACTTTGGATGATACAGGGCTCGCCCACCCTCGAACATAGCCGGCGCCCGTGGGTACTCTTCGAGGCCGAGGTAATCGCGCAGCCTTTCATAGACAGGGCTGGCCGTCTCCGCATCAAGCTTCGACGGCGTCGGGTGAGTGGGCATCCGCCGCATCGTGTACGGAGGGATCCGGCGGGCGCCGCAGTCGATACCGCAATCCGCCAATCAACTCACCCCACCTTCCGGCAACTCGTCAACGACACCCAGGGGTTGGCCGCCCAACCGAGGCCGCACTGGGCGTAGAAGGAATCCCAATACGTTGCGAAGCCAATCTGCGCCAGGCGACCCAAGTGATCTTCTCGTAAGTCCCCGATGCCGGCAGCGATCATGTGGGCGACGCGGGCACTCGCTCCCCGGCAGGGCCAGTATGTCTTGTCGTCCTCGCCTTCGTGCATCCGCAATTCGCTCTCTATTCCGTACTCGGTGAGAGACACAAGGATAGGCGCGCCGCACTCTGTACAGAGAGCCGGACCATCATCCTCTGCCGCCTCTCCCCATCCGCAAAGCCTGAGCCTCTTGTTCTTGCGGGCGATCTTTTCCGCACAGTCCGAGCAGTACATATCCCCGTCGTTATAGGAACAACCATCTTCGGTTTCCAGCCACCGCGCATCCCGCAACCGCGTTCTGCCGGCGGCGGCATCGAAGATCCGCGCGCAGGCGTCTTTATCGAAACCCGCCTCCTGGGCTTCCTTCTCGCTGATCCCCTGCACCGGCTGGATCTGTACGTTGAGGACCTCAACGTTGATGCGGGAGCGTTCACGCGGCATGTGCATCGGCGGTGACCACCCCGGTACAGGCTTCTCTTCAATATCAGCGCGGTAATACGTTCTCTCCGATGCAACCGGGGTAGATGCACTTGCTTCATAGGCGTATGTGGCGGGGATATGAACGAACGCTTCACGCACCCAAAGACGATCACCGGGCTGGTCAAAGAAATCGGGAGCGAGTTTGACGAAGCAGGAAGGGAAAACGTGCTCCCCGAATTGGCCGCCCAGCCTTTCATGGCCCCAGAGAATATCCTTGCCGCAACGATGCATCGTGGGCTGCGGCCGTAACGGACGTATCACCAGTAATGATCCTGTTTTAAGTACCTGCCTAACTTCGTGGTCGCGCAGGTCGATATGACGCTCCTTACTCAAGGTCTGGACCTCCTTCCTCGCTCATCTCGGCCAAGAACCTGCTTGGCTGAGCTGGAATGACGTTCCCCGTCCGGTCCTCCAATGATGTCGAGCAGGTAACGCTGAGGTAATCTTTCGCCCGCGTCAGGGCGACGTAGAACAGCCGGCGTTCCTCCTCGAGGTCCGCCGATCGCTTCGAGGGAAACACCCCATCAACCATGCCGGCCACGAACACGGCCGGGAACTCCAGCCCCTTGGCGGCATGCACGGTCATGAGCCGGACGGCGTCCTGCTGATCCTGGATGAGCTTCTCCTGGACGTCCTTGTACCGGAGCCACTTCAAGAACGCGCCGGCACTGTAGTCCTCGCCGAGAGCCCGCTTCGAGTCCTCCCAGCGGCACATGGCGGCGTAAGCCCGGTTCGCGTCCTGCATCCGGTTCGTGAGCCCTTTCTCCTCGTAATCCTTGCGGATGCCGAGCTCGTCCACCAGGACGCCGAAGACCTCCGAGGCCGCGCCCGTGGCGCCCGCCTTCAGACGCTCCCCTATCCTGCCGGCGACCTCCCGGAACTTGAGCGCTAGGGGGGAGTCGAACACGGCATCCAGGATCGGGATCTCCCGCCGGAGCGCGCCGAGCTTGATCTGCTGAAATGCCAGGTACGGGATGAACTGTTCCGGGAAGGACAGGGCTCTTTGCAGATTGATCGAGTCGCGCTTGTTGACCATGATGTCCATCCAGGCCACGAGGCCTCGGATGTCTGGCTTCGTGAACGGGTCGTCGTTGCCGGACACCAGGACGGCCGGAATCCGGACCGCGTCCATGTAGTACTTGAGCTTCTCTAATTGCGCGTTGGTCCGGGCCAGAACGGCGATGTCCCGATAGACGACGGCGCATGCCGCATGGAGATCGCGAACGTTCGCAATGATCTCCGCCGCTTCTTCCGCCACGCCGGGGAACACTTGAACGGTAACGGCCCGGCCATCCCGGTGGGCCCTGAGCGTCTTCCGGGTCTGCCGCTCGTTGTGGGCGATCACTGCGTTGGCCGCCGCCACGATCGGATGAGTCGAACGGTAATTATCCTCCAGCTTGACGACATGGCAGTCCGGCCGGTACGCCGGCAGCTCGATGATGAACTCCACTCGGGCGCCACGCCAGCCATAGATGGCTTGGTAGTCGTCACCGACGAAGAAGATATGCTCGGGGTGAAGCAGTTCCAGGAGGCGCATCTGCTCGTCGTTGGTGTCTTGAAACTCGTCGACGAAGACATGAGTGTAGGTTCGCTTGTAGTGCTGGAGGACATCGGGATGCTGGGTCCAAAGCTTGTTCACGAGGTCGATGAGACGATCAAGGTCCACGGCGTTGTTCTGCCGGAGACGGTACCCGTATTCCTCGAGGACCTTGCACTCCTCAGGGTACCGGTCACGCTCTTCGGCGACATCCTGGCAATGCTCGAACCGCTCCAAAACCTTCTTGAGGGTGGTACGTCCGCCGAACTCCGCAATGATGCCGGCCATGATAGCCTCGCGGTCTTCTGGGCCGTAGATGGAGAAATTGGGCTCGATGCCGATTCGCGTGCCCCACTCGCGAAGCACCTTGACAGCGAAGGCATGGAACGTGTTGCAGAAGAGCTTCTTGCCCTCTGCCGCCCCGACCAGGCGCATGATACGCTCTTTCATTTCCTTCCCGGCTAGGCGGGTGAATGTGAGCGCCAGCATGTTCGACGTGCCGATCCGCTGCGTCAGGTGCAGATAGGCCACGCGCCGGGTCAAGACCGTGGTCTTCCCCGAGCCGGCGCCGGCCAAGCAAAGGAGCACGGGGGCGGTGGAGACCACCGCCTCCCGCTGCGCGTTATTGAGCCCGTCAAGGAGGTTCATCTAGAGATTCCACCCCCCGCGGCTCCAGATGAAGCGCTCTACGTCTTCTGGCGTAAGGGCCGCTCGTATCTGGCCAACGATTCGAAGTAATGCAAGACTGATAGCCAGCCTGGACGAAAAATAGAGCTTGTCCCTGTCACCGATGAAGGCAATGACTTCCTGGAGGCAAGCTTTGACCTCGGCGCTATCCGAAGGATTAGCGATGGGCTTGATAGGTACACGGATTTCTCCCTCAGGCAACATCGCTCGCCTCCCCAACCTGGCCGAGGTTCCACACCCGCCACCCCGGCGCCTCGAACTTGCACTCGATGGCGCCCGCCAGGATGATGTTGTCGAGCTGCTCGGAGAGCAGGGAGAGCCCGTTCACCACGAGCTGAAGATTCCGGCTGTCCAAGTGGTTCAGGTTGTCGATGACAAGGATCTTCAGCTTGGGATTTGCGCGAGTGATGATGACTGTCATCATCGCCGCCAAAAAAATAGCCTGCTCACCGGTGGAGAGAGCGTCGAAGTTGACCCGATGCCCTTTCGCGTTGACCCATCCAAACTGGAAGATCTCCTTCCCCGTTTCGGATTCGGTCTCGAAGAAGGGCTCGTTGTAGAATCCCATGGCCTCCAGGTTGGCCCGGATGTCGCCCCGGATCGGATCCAGGATCTCCTTGACCAGCTCGCCTTGAATACCCTTTGGGCCGAGTGCCTCGCTCATCGATTTTAGGCAGGCGGCCTTCAGTTCGGCCGTTCGGTTCTCGAGCGAGGACTGCTGCATCAGGACGATGGTCTGCCGGGCTTTGGTCTTCTCCTCGACGGATGCCTTGAGGGTTGAGATACGCGTCCTGATTCCCTCGGCCTGCTTCTCCAGGATGTCGATGGGTGCGATGGCGACCGCCGGCTCGTTCATGAGCCTGGTGAGTTCGTCGCGGTACAGGGTGATTTGATTCTGGCGGCGCTCACCGGCGTTGAGAGCTTCGTTGCGCTGGCGCTCCATGGTGGAGATCTGCGCATTCAAGCTGGTGTTGAGACTGTTGGTCTGCTGTGCTTCACTGATGAGACGGTTGATCTCTTGCTGGGTCTGCCCCTTCTCGGCAAGCCACTTGTTGAGATCCGTAGCGACATCGTTGATCTTGGACTGAATCCCGTTGCGATGAGCCTCCGCCTCGGCGAGCTTCTGCTCGACCCAGCCTCGGTATTTGCTGAAGTCTTTCTCGCAAGCGATCCGCCGGTCGATAACGCAGACGCCCCCGAGGCCGTTGATAGTCTCAAGTGACTGTTTCAACGTCGCAACGCCGGCATCGATCTGGATGATCTCCCCCTGGAGGGCGTCTTTGCGCGAACGGCAAACCTCCATAGTCTCGTCGATATCGGTCAACCGAGCATTGAGTTCCGCCACTCCTTGGGCGGTATCGGCTTCCTTGAGCTGGCCGCGCAGCTCGGCGAGCTTCTGGTCGATCTCCGCGACATCGGGGGCGTCAACGGGAGCCGCCTCGGCCTCCGCGATGGCCTTCCTCAGTTCCTCGATTCGCCAGTTGCGCTCGTCGATGATGCGCTTCCGCTCGGTGTCCTTGGAGATTTGCTTCTCGACCTCGACCAGCTTGGCTTGAAGCTCCTCAAGCTCGGTCTTCTCCACGGCAATGTTCCGATCGGTCTCGGCCAGGCTGTTCTTCGCGTCGGCCAGTTGCCTGACCGCACCCTGGGCGTCCTGCTTTTTGCCCTTTTCGGTTTTGAGCCTGGGGGTTACCCAGTCGATCATGGCCTGAAGGCCGTCGCTGACGCTGGCGCCGTCCGGGTATTTCGTCATGACCTCCGTGATGAGGTCCTGCATGACCTGGAAGTGTTCCGGGTTGTTCTGCTGCAAGGTGTCCGTCAATAGTGTCTCGATGAGATACCCGTGGACCTGGTCTTTACCCCAAACCGCCGAAGCAGCCGGGGAGAGCGAGTAGAAAAACGCACGCCTTTTGGCGTCCGACAGGGAGAGAAACTCGTTGAAGTCCAGCATCACCGGGAAACTTCCAATCTCCTCGGCGATGCGTGCCCGCCGCTGCGTGTCGTTTGCCTCGCCGCGGCCGGGGGCGACCTCGATGGCCTGGCTGATCTTGACGGTTCGCTCGCCGTTCTTCCGGTTGTAGTCCTCGGACTTGGCGAACCGCCGTTCGAAGCCGAAGCCGCCATTGGTGTGAACCCCGACTCGCATCTCCTGGCCCGTTGCCAGCTTGAATGTCTCGGCCTCGGTCTTGCCGTTACCCGGCACATAGCCGAGCATAGCAAGCCCGAGGGCCTGGATACGGGATGTTTTCCCGGATCCGTTCGGCCCGATGAAAATGTCACGGCCGGTAAGGTTTTGTTTTTCGGTTCGCCCCTTGAAGTTCTCGAAGAAGATCGCGTCAATCAAAGCCGTTCACCTCCGGTGTCGAAAAGTGTTCTCCTTGAGGATTGCTCGACTGGCGGATTGCCGGTGTCTTGCTCGTTATGAGGGTGGGGATCGGAAGCCAGCTCTTCGGGATCCTTCTCGATCTCCATCTCCTCAGTCGTAGCGGCGCCAACGGTTTCGATGACTTCCGCCTTTTGGCCGCCGATGGCGATTTCCTCACCCTGTTCGGCGCGATTTGTGATTTCCAGCATCTGCTCGCGCGTCAGGTCGTTCATGTAACCAATGACCGCAACCCGGCTAACATGTGCTTTATCCCGCCCGGTAACTTCCAAGTATGCCGCATGGGCCAGGGCCGGATGCTTGGCCATGACGAGCCGCTCGCAGATGCTCTGCGCGTTTCTTTCCGCGAAGAGCTTTTTATTCACGAACGTGTCCAGAGCCTTGAGGATCTCGGGGTGGCTGTAATTGGCCCAAACGCCCATATGGCCGTCGATCCGTAGGAAGAGCCTTGAGTTCTTCTCATCCTCGGTCAACTGGTTCTCGTGGCAGACGCGGCCAGCGTCCTTGGCCCCCTTCACTTTCTTCAGGATGTCCTGGATGAAGTACATCTTGATGTCGTAGAGGAGCGTCGCGGACGTGACCACTAGGTTGCCGGTGGGGCCGTATCCGATCGCCAATTTCCTGACCCACACCTTGGCGATAGAACCGCTCTCGGGATCTTGAAGCGGGTACGGGTTGACCACTGTCTCTCCACTGGGCAGGACGAGAGTCGCCGGAGTGATGATGGACAAGCCGGCGATCTGGTTCAGGGTGTTGAATCCCTTGGCCGTCGTCATGAACTTGCCTTGGATCTCGGCGATCTCGCCATTGGTTTCCCTGAGAACCAGTGCGCCCTTAACGGCCTTGATCTGACCGCCGTTGGGCAGGCGCCGGACGAACACCTCGCCGTCGCCGAGCAGGGCGATGTCCTGCCGCCTGAACTGCTCGATCTGTTTCTGGAGCGCCGTCACATCGGCAGGTTTCTCTGTCGTGATGGCTGTTGCGGCCACATTCAACTCCTCCAATCTCGTTTTTCCACACGGAAACGCCGCTCACCGCCGGGGGTGGGGGAGTCCCAAATGACCCTGTATTCCCCGAGCGTGGCGGCCGAGGAATCCATGAGAATACCTTTGAGAAGGTTGGCGTAGTGCTCCCGGCGTGCTTCTGCCTCACGCACAACGCGATCGGCGCGCTCGTACCCGACGAGGAACTCACGCGCGGACTCGGGCAACTCAATCTCCGGGGAATGGACGGCTGGATAGAGGGCACTTAGGAGTGCGGTCATGGCGCGGGTATCACCGGTGGGCGGGATGCAGGCCTTGACGTGGTCCTGCCAGAAATCGCGTTCGATTTCGACCAGACTGTTGATGGCTTCTTCGTCGCGCTCCATCCGCGCGTGCCGGATCTCAAGGCCGTGTTCCGCGGGTACGAGTGCGGCCAGGTGGGCGTATGAGTAGCCCGTAACGGCCATGTCGTGGACCGCTTGAAGTCGGAACCATTCCGGCGGGCCGCCCGCCTGTTCCCACTCCCGGAGTAGATTGAGAGGGCCGCCGGTCTCAAGTTCCAGAATCCCGATGCCATCCGCCGGTTCATACGTGGTGTACTCAAGATTTGAGAGCAAAAAGCCGAACTCGTCATCCTGCAACAAAACGAGACGGCGCCGAACCAGAACCCCGGCTTGAGCCATGAATGCCTTGGCGACTGGATCCCTCAAGAGCGCCGGCACTGTTTCCGGGATCGGCGTTTTGTGCCCTGTCTTCGCGAGCCAGACGTCGACCGGGGTGAGCCTCGGATGTAGGCCGCAGATCGCGGGCGCATCGGTGCCGAGAATCCCCTGTTTGAGCAGGTCCAGCCACGCTTGTCCATCCACCTGATGCCTGGTGGCGATGGTTTTGGCTGACACGTTCTGCTTTGCCTCCTTTCTGCGTGTTATAATGAAATTGCTCTGAGGATGGCTTGAGAAGGCCTGCCAGCCGCTCAAGCTCCCACCATTTCCGCAGGCGCGGCGCCTTCGCTAGAGGCCCGCGCCATTCGTTTTTCCACCACCCTCCGCACGAAGCCTCGATGTTGCGTTACATACGCGACGAATCCCGCGGCAATCGGGCCGAGAGGATCGATCACCGCCTCGGTGAAGACCGCCTCCTCCCCCTCCCCAGGCGGCGCCAACTCCCCGAACATCCCCAGGAGAGCTTTGCGCCGGCACGTCACCGCCTGTTCCGCCTCGGCACTCTCCGCGGCGATCTCTTCCAACAGGTACCCCAGGGTCGGCCGCGGCACTGGTGTGTGCCCGAAGAATCTGGCCAGGACGGCCGCCGCCTCGCAACTCTCCTCGAGGGTCGGCTGGCGCTGGCTGATGCGGGGGGAGCGGTAGATGTGCGTGACGCAGAACGCGCCCTCCGGCGCGTTGACCTCCACTTCCCCATACAACTTGGCCGCGCTGCGGATCAAACGCCACGATGGCGGCCTGCTGCCCTCCTCGGCACGCTGTAACGCGCTCACGCTGACCCCCATTCTCTCTGCTGCCACCTCTCTGGTGAGCCCCCTGGTCTCCCGCATCCGTCGCAAGTCACGGATAGACACCAGGGCCATATGATCACCCCCTTTCTGCCTGGTTAGAAAGTCCACCCATGCGCTGTCATTGAACCAATGTCCGTGGTACTTTTTGAGTGTGAGTAATTGACAGCACAGGGGCATGCGAAACGGGCGCGGAGGCGCCCGTGGAATTGCCCCAGTTGAGAAGCTCGTCGCGCCGAATCATAATTTTACCGCCGCGGCCAGACCGGACCGCCTTCAGCTCACCGCGGTTAACGGACTCATAGATGAACGCCGTCCCGCGGCGCAGAACGGCCGCCGCCTCGGGCACGGTCAGGAAAAGAGGGAGATCCTCAGGTGCCCGAGCTTTCGCGATCTGTTCAAGATGCTGTCTGTTTTGCATTTGCCTCATCCTCGGCAAACAGATTGGTTGTGTCGAGGCCGTGGCCGGCGAAATACGCCCGCATCCGCTCGGCAACCTCCAGGCTGACGGTGGGATATTTACCCTGCATCATCCTGGTGATGACCGCATTGTCCACCTGGAATGCGTCCGCGAGTTCCTGGCGCGTCTTGGCGCCGGATAGCCGGACCAGGCGTCGGAGAACGTCGCAGTTGACGGTTCGTCGTTGGGGCACGAGATACACCTCCTGCGATGTCAATCATAACTGACATCAAAGTATTTGTCAATAGGGCTGTGTCTTTTTGACATCATGCGTTATGATCAGCACTAGGACGGGGGGACTGAAATGAGCGGTAAACCGCGGAAGCGTAATGCCATAGCAGAGATCATACGGCAGAAGCGCCTTGACAGGGGGTTTAGCCAGCGAGAGCTGGCCAGGCTTGCAAACGTGGACTCCGGAGACATCTCGCGGATAGAAAGCGGGGACAGGCCCAACCCTCGCATCGAAACGCTATGGAAAATCGCGCCGCATCTTGGGCTTGACCCAACTGAACTGGTGCGTCAAGCACGGGGGCTGTCTGATAATCCCGGGACGGCGCAGCAGGCAGACGAGGCGGCCCTCCTGCGGCGCATGAACCGAAAACAGCGTGATACCAGTATTGGCAAGGTTTTCGGTGAGCGCTTGAGGCTGCTCCGCGCCGAGGAGTGTCTCGAACGGGACGCGCTCGCGCGGGAACTCGGCATCACCTACGCTGCCCTGACGCGTTATGAGTTGGGCGGGCTGCCCGAGGTGCCCGTGCTTTGCCGGATCGCCGAACGATTCAACGTCTCGTTGGACTATCTCGTCGGCCGGGCCAGCGTGCGCCAGGTCGCGACCGACCAACTCGCGGCATCCAAGCTCGTCGTCTATGCGGCCGACCTGGAGCCGCCGGCCGACGACAGTCCCGAGAGCTGGAGCCGGTACCTGAACGAGCTTGCTTCGTTGTCAAAGCGCACTTCGAAGCGAGATCGATCCGTCATCCTGAACATCGCCCGCGAATTATCAGCAAAGCACTCCTAAAGCCAGGCCCATACCTGCCCGAGTACCAGGATGTGCCCGCGCAGGGAGGGACTGGAATTGGTTGAGCACACCGCCGCATTGCCATCAGGGATATCAGCCTTTCTGATTCGCACCCGTGAGAGAGCGTTGCTTTTGCTTTCGCATGAGCTGGACCCGCCGGCAGCAGAAACGATCCGGCGCGAAGCAGCGAATATCCGATATTCCGCCGTGTTCTGCCTACAGTAAGACAGCCAATCAATAAGTGAAAACCAGCCGGCCACGGAGAGGATATACAGCCAATGACGGCACAGCCCGCGGGCACCTGGCTGTATTTGGAGGTAACCAATGGCCACAGGGCATATCCGGCCGCAGGGGAAGGGATCTTGGCGGGTATTCATCCCGACCGGCGAGAGATACGAATCCGGCGCGCCGAAATACCACACGAAGACGATCCGCGGCCTGAAACGGGACGCCGAGGCATACTGTGCGGACATATTGTCGCGTCTCAATAAGGGCGAACCTCTGCCCGATAGCAAGCTTAAGGTCAGCGCCTTCTTCGACCGCTGGGAGGCCTATATTGATAAAAAGGGCCTCAGCCCCAACACAATCCAGGGCTACAAGAAGCACATCCGCCTCTATCTCCGGCCTAAGCTGGGAAAATACCTACTCCACAAACTCACCCCCGACATCATACAAGACGCCTATAGCGACATGCTGGCTACCGGCCTGTCTGCGTTAACGGTTCGCAATGTGCATCGCACCTTGCGAACATCCCTTCAGCAAGCCTGCAAGTGGCAACTGATCACGATCAACCCGGCGAAACTAACTGATCCTCCGCGCGCGCACAAGAAGAAGTTCCGGCAGATGACTGTCGAGGAGGCGAAGCATTTTCTAAGGGCGACCCGCGGCCGCCCGTACTGGGTATACTGGCTGACTTTGCTGCTCTTGGCATTGCGCAGGTCCGAATTGCTGGGCATTCGGATCCCCGATATCGAGCTGGACAGGCTGGTCGTGAAGATAACTCAAGGTTTGGTCAAGGGTGGTAAGGAGCCGGAGTTTTGGATTAAGAGTGACGCGAGCGAGGCCGAACTACCGCTGCTGCCTCTCCTGGCCGCCGAGTTTGAGAAGGTCATCGCTCAGCGAGAGCAGGAAAGGGCATACCTCGGCGATGCCTACCCGACCTTCGGCGATAACGGGCCGCTGCTGTTTACGGATCCGATGGGATACCCGCGGGATGTGAGCCACGTGAACAAGGCGTTCAGGGAGGATCTGAAATTCGCCGGGCTACCTCACATGAGGCTGCATGATCTACGGCACACGTCGATCTCGCTGCTCCTGAACCTGGGCGTGGATCTAAAGACGGTCTCGGCCATCGCCCGGCACGCCGGGGTCCAGATCACCGCGGACACGTACGGCCATATCAGCCTGGCCAAGAAAAAACAGGCCATGCAGGAGCTGGGCACCGCGTTGCTGGGAGAGGAGGCTGAGGCTGTGGACAACAACGCCGCGGGGAGCGGCACATAGCAAACCCCGGCCGCGTGGACCGGGGTTAGGTCGAGCCTGGCCTCCGTGCCGCCATCCATGTGGCCCGTCCTGGCCCCCAACATAACAGCCTCATCCCAGAAAATCAATAGGCCGTTTAGCTGGCATTTTAGATTTTGATTACGATTTGATTACAGCTTTTCATGATTGCTGGTTTGAGCTGTCCCCGTAAACTCAGTAATGACGGGCACAAAAATGGTGCCAAGGGACGGAATCGAACCGCCGACACGGGGATTTTCAGTCCCCTGCTCTACCAACTGAGCTACCTTGGCACGCCTTGTATAACCTATGCAGTTGTTATAGTGGCGGAGCCGACGGGACTCGAACCCGCGATCTCCAGCGTGACAGGCTGGCATGTTAACCAGCTACACCACGGCTCCGCTTGAGAAACGATGGTGGTCGCGACTGGACTCGAACCAGTGACCTCTGCGATGTGAACGCAGCGCTCTAACCAACTGAGCCACGCGACCACGCCCCGAATGGCAAAGCCTATTATAGCATCCCCTCACACCCAAGTCAAGGGAAAAGCCGGTCTTGCGCCATTCCAGGCCATGGCATCAGCGGGCTTCCTCCCCGGAGGCGATTCGCGCGGCAAAAGCGCTGGAGACCTTACCCCCGGCTCCTCTCCCGCAGGGAGATGGGAGCCACCGGGCCTAAACCCCCGTTGGTTTTGCCCTCCCCCCCTGGGAGAGGGCGGCACGGATGCCGGGTGAGGTCCGGGCCAGGGATTCTAGCTTCTTGCACCGTGCTTACATCTCGCTCCTCCCCGCCAGAGCTTTGCCGATGGTGATCTCATCAGCGTACTCCAGCTCGCCCCCGACGGGCAGGCCCCGGGCCAGGTGGGTCACCTTGAGGCCGAGCGGCTTGACGAGGCGGGCCAGATAGAGCGCTGTGACGTCCCCCTCGACGTTCGGATTGGTGGCCACGATCAGCTCCCTGATCGCGCCCCCGGCCAGGCGCGCCAGGAGCTCCTTCAGGCGCAGGTTCTCGGGGCCGATGCCCTCCAGGGGAGAGAGGGCGCCGCCGAGCACGTGGTAGAGGCCGTGGAACTCCTTGGTGCGCTCGATGACGATCACGTCATTGGGCTGCTCGACCACGCAGATGAGGCCCGCGTCACGGCCGGGGTCAGAGCATATCGCGCAGGGGTCGGTCTCGGTCAGCTGCCCGCAGACCGAGCAGGCCGCCACCTTGTCCTTGGCGGTCAGCATGGCCCGCGCCAGGGCCACAAGATCCTCGCGCGGGCGGCCGAGGAGATGGAGGGCCAAGCGCTGGGCCGTCTTTGGCCCGATACCCGGCAGCCTGCCCAGGGCGGCGATGAGGTTGGTGACCGAGGCGGGGTAGAGCATCGCCTAAAAGAGCCCGGGGAGCTTGAGGCCCCCGGTCAGCCTGGACATTGTCTGCGCCGCCATCTCCTGGGCCTTTTTGAGGCCCTCGTTGACCGCGGCCAGGACGAGATCCTCGAGCATGGCCGGGTCGTTCGGATCGATGGCCGCGGGATCGATGCGGATGGATTTGAGCTCGAGGTGGCCGCTGACCGTCACCCGTACGGCGCCGCCGCCCGCCGCAGCCTCCACGGTCCTGCCGCCCAGTTCCTCTTGGGCCTTGGCCATCTCCGCCTGCATCTTCTGGATCTGGCGCATCATTTGCGGGTTGCCCGCCAAAGTGTCATTCCTCCTCCAGGGTGCCGTCGAACAGGCGCATCGTATCCTTGACCGGATCGGGCTCGGACTTGGCCGCGGGCGCCTGGGGAACCTCTCCCACCTGGCAGTTCAGGTTCAAGGGCCGTCCGTAGACCTCGGCCAGGATCCTCTCGATGAGTTCGCGATCCTCGCGGTTATCCTGGACCTTGGCCGCAAAGTCCCTGCTCTTGAAGCGCAGGATGAAAGCCTGCCCCTCGATGCCGGCCGGCGTGGCAAAGGTGTTCACGTACGAGGCGAGGCTTCGTTTCAGCTTATTGAGCCGGGACTGCACCGTCTCCCACTCGCGCGCGGCCGGCTCTGCCGGGGCGACGGCCCGGGTTTCGCCGCCCGCGCCTCCGGCCGGCGCGGAACGGGTCTTGCCCTGTTGAATCCCGCTCCGGTTCGAGGCCGGTGCGGCGGCCGCGGGCCGCGGCTCGACGCTCGCGGCGCACTCGCCGGCCGCCGGCTGCGCATCCAGGCCCATGCCTGCTGTGATCTTGATCAGCGCCAGATCCATCGGCAGGCGCGCCTCGCCACTCCGCCGCTGCTCGGCGGCGAGCCCGGCAAAAGTTTCCACTGCGTGGAGGAGCCGCTCCGGACCGATGGCCGAGGCCAGATCGCGCCAGGACTCGGCCTCGTCCTCGGGGATCGATTGGAGCGGCGCGCGGTCACGGCTGACGGCCAGGACCAAAAGGTCCCGCCACAGGCCGGTCGCGCCCTTGCCGAACTGGACCAGGTCCTTGCCGGCCTCGGTCACCTCGGCCAGGACGCCGAGCGCGGCGGCGGGGTCGCGGTCCCTGAGGGCCTCGGCCAGGCGGCGGTAAGCCTCGGGCTCCGGCAATCCCAGGACCTCGCGCACGCCGGCGCGGGTCACCGCCCGGTCAGCGTGGGCCGCGGCCTGTTCGAGGAGGCCGATGGCGTCGCGCATGCCCCCGGCCGCCTGGGAGGCGATGAGGGAGAGCGCCGCGGGTTCGGCCTCGATCCCCTCCGCTTTGGCGATCTCGATCAACCGGCCCTCGATCTCGGCTTGGCCAAAGCGTTTGAACTCAAAGCGCTGGCAGCGCGAGAGCACCGTGGCCGGGAGCCGGTGAGGCTCGGTGGTGGCAAAGATGAAGACGACGTGGGGCGGGGGCTCCTCCAGGGTTTTGAGGAGGGCGTTGAAGGCCTCGCCCGTAAGCATGTGGACCTCGTCGATGATGTAGACCCTGAAACGCCCCTCGGCCGGGGCAAAACGCACCTTTTCCCTGAGGTCGCGCACCTCGTCGATACCGCGGTTGCTGGCGCCGTCGATCTCCTGCACGTCCAGGGAGACGCCGTCCGCTATCCTCCTGCAGCTCGGGCAGTCACCGCAAGGGTCGCCTTCGTTGGGCGCCGCGCAATTGACCGCCCGCGCCAGGATCTTGGCCGCGGTCGTCTTGCCCGTGCCGCGGGGGCCGCAAAAAAGGTAGGCGTGGGCTACCCGGTTCTGCGCCACGGCATTCTTGAGCGTCCGGACCACGTGCGGCTGGCCGACGAAATCGGCGAAACCCCGCGGCCGCCATTTGCGATACAGAGCCAGGTATTCCACGCCCGCACCCCCGCCATAGTATTCGCTCCGCGGGGGAGGGATCTCCTGCCGGGGAGGTTTCTGGTCGTGCGAAGAAGATACCCGCACCGATTTCTACCCCTGCATGAACGCCGCCACGCGGAAGGGATCGCTCGAGACGACGCTCTGGGCGTAGAGTTCCATGCCGCCCATGTCCGCGGTGCGGTTGCGCGGGTCGCCCCGGTCCACGAGGCGGACCATGACCGGGAAACCGCTCCAATCCTCGTCCGCCGGCGCCAGGGGCGGCTGGATCAGGGCCGCGTTGAAGCTCTTGACCCCGAGCTGACGGTAGCGCTCGAGCATGCGGTATATCTCGTCGTAAAGCTCGTTCCCCTCCTCCTCCGCCAGGAGCACGACCTCCTTTTCCTTGAGAGGCGCCAGGTAGGCGAAACCCCGCACCCCGCCCCTCGTCCAGGCAAGGCCCAAGAGGTCGTGCGCGCGGTAGAGGTCGTCGAAATAGCCGCGCCCTGTCCGCGAGCGGTAGGCCAGAGCCGCCAGGCGCAGGGACTCGATCTTGGCGTAATGCATACCACGGGTGGCGGTCATCTGGGCGTGGCCGTGCACGATTGAGGCGCCGCTCTTCCAGAGGCAGTTCCAGAGGAGGAAATAGTATTTGGCCTCGGGATCCTCCCGCAGGGCCGCCTCGGCCCACCGCCGGGCCGTGGCGAGGTAGTCACGCACGCCGGCCCGGCTGATCTTCAAGGGATCGTGCTCGTCAAAGACCACGAGGCCGTGGAAGCCGTCATACTTGGCCACGTTGCTCGCGGTGATCGACATCTCACCCCTGACGCGGCCAAAGACGTCGGCGGGCGTGCCCTCCTCGGGGCGGCAAAAGGGGTCGCCCCGGCTTTCCTCCACGGCCTGCTTGAGCTCCTCGCCGCCCCGGGCCTCGATGGGGCGGCTGGCGCGCAGCTCGTTAAAGAGCGCACCCTCCATGGTGACGAGGTTCGTGACCTTGACGATGCGCTGCCGGGCCACGGCCTCCACCGAGCCAAAGAACTTGGCGATCCAGGGGGCCATGGCCTCCGGGGCGGAGAGCGCGCCGGTGGTGGCGGAGATGTGAAAGATGCCTTCAAAGAGCCCGGCGTCCTCGGGCGGCAACCCGGCCAGGCCGGCGGGCAGCTCGGCGATGGTGCGGGCGGCGGCGGTACCTGCGGCGGGCGTGGTGGTGGACACGCTCAATGAACCCCCATTTTTGGACGGATTAGCGGCGGTGTGGATCGGTTCATCCCGGGACATCCGAGAACTGCTCGGGCGCCGGCTGTTCCCTGCGGCTCGCCAGGGCGCGGTGATAGAGGTCCTCGTATTTTTGCGCCGAGGCGCGCCAGGAAAAGTCCATGCTCATGCAGCGCGCGACCAGGGCGCGCCAGGCGTCGCGGTGGGCGTAATTGCTCACGGCCCTGACGATGGCGGTGTACATGGCCATGCCGTCGTATGGACCAAAGGTGAATCCATTGCCCGTGCCCAGATCCGGCCTGTACTCGCTCACGGTGTCCGCCAGCCCGCCGGTGCGCCGCACGATGGGTACGCTGCCGTAGCGGAGGGCGATGAGCTGGCCCAGGCCGCAGGGCTCAAAGCGTGACGGCATGAGGAAAAGATCGCTGCCCGCGTAAATCCGCTGAGCCAGGGGTGTGTTGAAGGTGAGAAAGACGGCGGTCTTGGCGGGAAACCGTTCGTGCAGCGATGTAAAGAGCTGGTGGTAGCGCTCGTCCCCGGTACCGAGGATGACGAGCTGGAGATCGAGGTGGGTCAGGACGGCCTCGGCCACCTGGCCCAGGAGGTCGAACCCCTTTTGGTCGGAGAGCCGCGAGATCATGCCGACGAGCGGCGCATCCGGCGTCCGCGCCAGGCCGGCCTCGGCCTGCAGCGCTTCCTTGTCCGCCCGCTTCGGGCCCGGATCGTTTACATCGTAATGCGCGGCGATGTGCGGATCCGTGGCGGGGTTCAGCACCTCGTAATCCACACCGTTCAGAATGCCGTGGAGCCTGTCGCGGCGGTCGCGGAGCAGCCAGTCGAACCCCTCGCCGTATTCGGGCGTGAGGATCTCCCGCGCGTAAGTCGGGCTGACAGCGTTGACGTGATCGGCATAGTAAAGGCCCCGACCCATGAAATTGACCTGGTGGTCGAGGCCTAAACCCGGCGGTACGTCGAACTCGTACCGCGCCAGGCCGGCGATCTCCAGGACGCGGTGGCCAAAGACCCCCTGGTAGGCCAGGTTGTGAATGGTAAAGACGGTGGCCGCCCCCCCCAGGAAGGGGTCGTCGCGGTAGATCGTGCGGAGCCAGTTCGGCACGAGGGCTGTGTGCCAGTCGTTGCAGTGGATGATGTCGGGCCGCCAGTCCAAATGCCGCGTCATCTCGAGGGCGGCGCGGCAAAAGAAGATGAAGCGGTCCGCGTCGTCCGAGTACATGTAAATCCCTTCGCGCCCGAAAAACCGCGCGTTTTCCACCAGGTAGACCGGCACGCCGCGGCCCAGTTCGGTGCCTATGATCTCGGCCTGTTCCGTGCCGCTGTTCATGGGCACCGGGAACGGCCCGAGCACCTTTTTGAGCCCGAAACGATCCCTGTCGATGAAGCCGTAGCGCGGTAGGCAGACGCGGATGTCGTGCCCCAGCTCGCGCAGGGCTTTGGGCAGCGCGCCCGCCACGTCGGCCAGACCGCCGGTCTTGGCAAAGGGTACGACCTCGGCAGAGAGAAAGAGCACGCGGAGGGACTTGTCCATACTGCGACCTCCCGGGGTTTTCATACAGCCTTTAGTCTCCCCGGGAATGGAAGTTTACAGCCGCCGGGGATACGGGCGGGGATTTCCGCGCCGACGCTCCCGTTTTCCCGGGCGGATTCCGCTCTCCGCGCGGAGCAACGCGTCGCTCGACCAGAGACGGCGGGCAAAAAGGAGGCAGGCGAGGATTGCGCCCAGGAGGATGCGCAAAAGCGGGCGGAGATAGCGGCCGAGGAGGAGGAGGTAATAGGCGAAGCCCAGGCAGAGGGCGAGCCAGACAAAAAGGCGCGGCTCGCCCCAGGTGCCCATGATGAGCAGGGGAAAGACGATGCATAGCGCCCCGAGCCAAAAGATGATGTCCAGCAAGAAGGCGGCGGCCTTGCGGGGCCGCAGGGCCGCGCGCAGGATGCGAAGCATGTCGAAGGCAAGCCCTATGGCGATACCGCCCAGGAAAAAGAGAAAAAACGCGCTGAGCTGGTTGAGCACCGGTTCGGGCATCCGTCCTCACCGGTCACAGCCTATGCCCGGATCCTTCTTCTATAACCGCAGATTTCTCGGATTAACAACGATAGGATCAAGATCAATGCCAAACCACGAATATCTTATGGCGTAAGTGCGGTTCGCCGAAAACAATAAGGGAACCTCGTTTCTTGCACGTCATTCCAGGATCGGACCGGTCTTGGTTATCACCTTGCCGCGCCAGCGGCCGGTGCGGTAGTAGGTGTAGCTCAGGGCCAGGCCGACCAGGGGGGAGAGGGCGATGCCGATCCAGATGCCCCTCGTGCCCAGGTGCAGGCCGCGCGAGAGCCAGGTGGCCACCGGCACGCGCACAAACCAAAAGGCGGCGAACGAGGTGAACATGGTCGGCAGGGTGTCGCCCGCGCCCCGCAGCAGCCCGTTGACGGCGAACATCACGCTGAACGGTATATAGCTCAGGCTGACGATGCGCAGGTAGGACGCGCCTTCCCTGAGCACACCGGGGTCGTCGGTAAAGACGGAGAGGAGCTGCCGCGGGAACGCCTGCACGATCAGCGTGACGCAGCCCGTGATGGCGGCCCCCATGATCGCGCTCCATTTTAACGTTTCGACGGCGCGCTTTTCATCTTTGGCCCCCAGGTTCTGGCCCACCAGCGCCGAGGTGGCCAGGGAGATGGTCATGGCCGGCAAAAAGCTGAACTGGTCCAGGCGGGCCGCGGCGCCAAAGGAAGCCGCGGCCGTATGGCCGAACGAGTTGACGAGCGCGCCGATGACCAGGGCGCCAAAGGAGACCACGATCTGCTGTATACCGGCGGGGAGCCCGATCCCCACCGTCTTTAGAGTCAGATCGCGTTTTGGCCAGTAATCCGCCAGTTTCGGCTCGATGAGCCCGTTGGCCTTGAAGAGATGGCGCAGGGCGAGCAGCGCGGAGACGGCCTGGGCAAAGACCGTGGCCCAGGCGGCGCCGGCCACTCCCAGGCGCGGGAAGGGCCCTAGGCCGAAGATGAGCAGGGGATCGAGGATGATGTTCAGCACCGTGGCGTAGACGAGATAGAGGGTGGGGGTGCGCGAGTCGCCGAGGCCCCGCATGATCGAGCTGGCTGCGTTGTAGATAAAGGTGAAGATCAACCCCGAGAGGAAGATCGACAGGTACTGGGAGGCCATGTGCATCAGGTTCGGGGGGGTGTTGATGAGCCGGAGGACGGCGCGGTGGAAGACGACGCCTAGCACGGACACGACCGCGCCGGACAGGACCACGAGCCCGAGCGTGTTGGCCACCACGCGGCGCACCATCGGCCCGTTTTTGGCCCCGGTGAACTGCGCCACCATGACCGTGGCGGCCATGGTGATGCCCATGATCAGGGAGACCAGGAGAAAAATGACGGGGAACCCGATGGAGACCGCGGCCAGGGCATCGCTGCCCAGGAACCTGCCCACCCAGATGGTGTCCACCGTGTTGTAAAAGGCCTGCAGGAGATTGCCCAGGAACATGGGGATCGAAAAGACGATGAGATGGTGCACGATGCTTCCCTTGGCAAAATCGGCCGTCCTGTTCTGCGGCAAACCCTAGCCTCCCCTCCCCGGGGTAGGATTTCGAAAGCCAAAAGCCTGGCCCGAAGCTTGCTGCGGTTTTGGCGCCGGCAGGCGATTAAAGCCGCAGGTATAACTCGAAATCCGGGTTCCATGATAGCATGCCGCGAGGGAAGCGTCAACCGCGGCGGGCGACCGGGTACGGGGCGCGAAGACACCGCACCGGACGGTACTTGCATATAGCGGCTTTTCTGCAGGAATTGCCTGGGGCATGTCGAATGATTTCATGCCCACATGCTCCGCGGTTTCCATGTTCAGGCAATTTTGTCGCGTGTTTGGTTGACATCATGAATACCCAACTTGCGCATGCACGCGTACACGCATGACCGGGGAGGGGCGCTTTTGATCGTTGCCGACTTAGCACGCTCGCTTGGCAACCGCCTGGCGGGCGCCCTGGAGCTGCCCGTCGAGGCGGCCGAACGGGCCGCATACGC
>JBLNBS010000036.1:0-12979 GCA_050260175.1 Patescibacteria group bacterium
ACGATCTCTTGGAGGATCTGCGCCGGGCCCAAGCGGAGCATCGGTTGGATCGGCGCATGCGCGTCTACCTTGCGCCGAAGGTGCTGATCATTGACGAGTTCGGCGTTTGGCCCTACGACCGATTGGCCGCGACGGCTTTGTTCACCTTGATCTCGGCCCGGTACGAGCATGGCAGCATCATACTGACATCCAACAAGAGCTTCGCCGAGTGGGGAGAGGTCTTGGGCGATACGGTCATCGCCACGGCAATCCTGGACCGACTCCTACACCATAGCCACGTAATCAATATCCGTGGCGAAAGCTATCGTTTACGGGAGAAAAAGCGCGCCGGTTTCTTCAGCGCCGCCTCACCCCCCGAGGGGGGTGAGGACCCTAACAAATAAGTCTTTGTAGGGGTGGGTCAATTTCCAACTGGCTCCAGTGGGTCAATTTGAAACCGGCCTTGACAGCGGAGCATGACCCGTCCCTAGGAGCATGTCCGGGTAATGCCGCGAGCACCTATATCGTGTTACCATGTGTCTCCTGATACCGGAGTTTGCGCTCCCGTGGCCGTAAACCGGGTTAGTCGCGCAAACTCTTAGATCACATCCACGCGCCAGTTCAATCCCCCGTTGTTGTCCCAATGATCGGCGCTGTCCTTAAAGCAAAAATCCAGTTTGCTGACGGTCGCCGTGGTCTTGACCTCGCACTGGAAACGGTCGCCGATCTTGTCCATGTAAACGGTCTGGGGTCTCTTCCAGCCGTCGACCCCGTAGTGCAGGTAAACCTGGTCCGCCCCTGACTTGGCCAGGAGGCCGTTGTACGTGATCCTGGCCTTGCCGCCCGCCTTGACCGGCTCCGGATCCACCTGCACGCGGTCGTCGAAAAGGTGCATGAAAGCTCACTCCTCGTCAATATGGGTCATCGGGCATAGTTTGCGCCCCCTCCCAGGGCAGTTTGCCCGGGAAAAAAAGTCGATCCTGGTTTTGACCGGAATATCGAAAGCCAAGGCTTTAGCCAAAGGGAGCGGCGGGTTTGGCGCGCGAGGTGCGGCCAAAGGTTCGAATAGCCTTTAGCGCCGGCATGGCGGTAGAACCGCAAGGGTAAACCGTGCCGTGCGGTTTTTGAGGCCGCTCCTCAGCCCCGTTCGGCGAGGGAGGCCAGGGCCCGGACGAGCGCGCCAAAGTCCAGGGGCAGAAAAAGCTTGGTGGCCTGCCCAGCCGCGAGATGCTTGCTGATCTCCTCGGCCGTGTGCAGGGCAAGGTAGTTTCTGAGCACCTCCGGATGCGCCTCGAGGGCCTCGGCCACCGTGCGAAAGGTGTACGCCTCGGCGTCGGCGCGCAGCTTGGCGGCGTGGGCCTCGGCCTCCGCCCTGATCTTGATCGCGGCCGCTTCCGAGGCGGCCGCGATCCGCCTGCCCTCGGCCACGGTGATCTCGGCCTGGCTTGTGGCCTCGGCCTCCCTGATCTTGGCCTCCTTGGCCCCTTCCGCTTGGAGGATCTCCTGGCGTTTCTCGATCTCCTGCTCCTTTTGCTTGAGCAGTTGCTCGGAAAAGGCGCCGATGTCAAATTCCTGGATCTCCAGGCGGATGACGTCTATCCCCCAGGCCTTGGCCACGGTATCGGCCTCGGCCGCCAGGGCGTCGGAGATGGCCTTGCGTTCCGCGTAACACTCCTCCAGGCTGTGGCGGGCGATCTCGGCGCGCAGGATGGACTGGACGGTATTGCGCAGGGCGCTGACATAATCGTCCACGCCGAAAAGCGCCAGGCGGGGATCGACCACGCGGAAATAGACGATGGCGTCCACCAGGAACTGGACGTTGTCCTTGGAGATGACCTTCTCCTTTGGGTAATCGAAGACGATCTCCTTGGTGTCCAGCACCGTCGTGCGCACCGGCTTGAGCGTGACGGGATCCGTGACGGTAAAGGCGTGGATGCGTCCCAGGATACCCCAGGCCGAGAAGTAGCCCTTGAGGCCGGGCTTGAGAACCTTCTTGAACCGGCCGAAGCGCGTCACAACCTTACAGGTGCCCTCGTCGACGTAGGTGAAACGGAAGAGGCCCAATGTCAGCTTGCCCAGGAAACCCGCCAGGGACATCTCGGTTTCCTCCCTTTGGCCGCGTCCATTCGTACCGCGGCTCACACTGGTTAGATTATATTGGGCCAAGTCCCCCGGCAGGACATCATCCCGCCGCCGCCCGAGCGGCCGCTCCGCCATGGGCAGGTCTTTGCGGATCGCGCGGCGAAAAACGAACCCGATTCAAGTCGGACAGGATAGGGAGGCGGCCGGCCATGCCCTGGTGGGACAAGCCCTACCGCATCATCCAGACCAACCTGCGTGAGATCGACGCGGATCTCGATCCAAGAGCCCTGATCGACGGCGTCCTTGACATGCACGGCAACGTACTCATCTTCAACGTGGGCGGTATCAGGGCTTTTTACCCGACCGGGCTCCGCTTCCAGGAGCGCAGCCCCTGTCTGCGCGGCGATCTCGTGGGCCAAGTGCTTGAAACCGCCCATCAGGCGGGAATCAGGGTTATCGGGCGTTTCGACTTCAGCAAGGCGGGGCGGCAGGTCTACGAGGAGCATCCGGACTGGTTCCAACGCGACGCGGAGGGGCGGCCGGTCGCCTACAACGGCCTCTACCACGCCTGTCTGAACGGCGGCTGGTACCGCCAATGCGCCCCGGAGATTCTCCGCGAGGCGCTGGGCCGCTACGACCTGGATGGGATCTTCTTCAATATGCTCTGCTTCCAGGAGTGGGATTACAGCGGCAGATACCTCGGTCCCTGCCGCTGCGGCAACTGCCGCCGCCTCTTTTTTGAGATGTACGGCCTCGAGCTGCCGTCCCCCGAGACCCGCGACGGCCCCGCTTTCCGGGCCTATATCGAGTTCCGCCGCAATGTGAGCGTCGAGGCGGCGGCCCGGTTCTACGAGATTGCCAAAGAAACGCGCCCGTCGGCCGGCGTCATGCAGCGCTTCGAGGACTCGGACCTTCTGCGCCTGGAAGTGAACCGGTCGCTTAACCGGCCCTTGCCGGAGTGGTGGCACTGGTCGGGTGAGCAGGCCAAGTGGGCGGCCTCTTTTGGCCGCGGCAAGCCCTATTCCAGCGCGATCGTCCACTTCCTGGACTACCCCTACCGCTTTGCGGCGGAAACTGCCTCATGCCAGGCCTTGCGCTTGGCGCAGCAACTTGCCAACGGAGCGCGGCCCGACTATTACGTCCTAGGCACGCTGGACCAGGAGGACAAGAAGCCTTTCGCGCGGGTGCGGGAGATCTTTGCCTATCATCAAAAACGCGAGGAGCTGTACGACGGCCTCGAATCCGCGGCCGAGATCGCGCTCTACCATTCCGAAAAGAGCGCCGACCTGCGCGGCGGGCCGGATATGGCGGGGCCGTTGCGCGGATGTTACCGCATCCTTGCCGAATCGCATCTTCCCTTTGACCTCCTCAGCGACTACCGCCTGGGCGATGTCGAGATGGCGCGGATCTTGGCCCGTTACGCCGCCGTGATCCTGCCCAACGCTTCGTGTCTCGGCGCGCGCGAACGGGAAGTCCTGGACAATTACGTGGAGGCGGGCGGGAACCTGATCGCGACATTCGCCGCGGGCCTTTACGACGGCGACGGCTCGCCTCTGCCCGGTTTCGGCCTGCGTTCCCTGGGAGCGGAAAGTGTGCTCGCGCGCCGGGATGATATGCGCTCGTCCTATTTCCGCGTGACCGATGCCGCGCCGGGCGCGGCCGGGTTGATCGCCCTCGACGGCCCCTATCTCCACGTAAAAGTGAAAGAAGGCTGCCGGCTGGAGATGCGACTCATTCCGCCGCAGCGTTTCGGCCCGCCCGAGTTGTGTTACCCGGAGCTCGAGACCGGCCTGCCCGGCATCATCCACTTCAAGCACGGCCGCGGCGGCACGAGCTACCTGCCCTGGCAGCCCGATCTCCTCTACCACCGCCATGGCATCGAGGAATACCGCGCCCTGATCGAGCGTCTGGTCCGCATGCATCTGCCGCGGCCCGTGCTATCGCTCGAAGCGCCGCGGCAGGTCGAGGTCACCATCCACCGGCAGCCGTCCCGGAAACGGACGATCGTCCACCTCGTGAACCACTCGGGCTGCCAGGGCACCGCCTGCCACGAGCCTGTCACCGTGCACGGCGCGCGTCTTTCCTTGAGGACGGACGGCGGGCCGGGGCGGGTGTGGGCGGCCATGTCCGGCGCGGAGCTCGATCCGATCGGTGCCGGCGGCGGGTATGTCACGGTCGGGCTGCCGCCGATCCGTGATTTCGAGGCAATCGTCTTCGAAGAGAGCGGAGGATAGACCTCGGTGTTCATGTCCTGGAGGACTTTTCCCATAATGGTAGAAACATTGACATTATCTCTCGATGAGAGGTTTTCTCATGCGCATAAAGAAGCCGACCCCCTTACTGTTCCTCCCGGTCTTTCTGGCGCTCTGCGCCGGCCTCCCCCGGGCGGCGAACCGTTATGCCGATCCGGACCTGGGTTTCTCCATCGAGTTTCCCTACGGGTGGATGGTGCAGGCCATCAAGGACAATCGGGATACGGCGACCATCGGCGTGGCCGGCCTTTCGCCGCTGGACACCCAGCCGCTCATGGCGGTCGCGGTCGGGGTGGACAACCTGCCGCCCGGGATAGGCCTCGAAATGTACTGCGAGGTATTCCTCGGCGTGATCAAAGCCCGTTATGAAGGGTATCGTGAGTTCGAGCGGACCCGGGCGAGACTCGCGGGACTCCCCGCCCGCCGCGTCGTCTTTTCGTACCGCCAGGAACAGGTGGATTTAAAGGCGATCTGTTATATCACGGTCAAGGCGGACAAAGGTTACAGCCTCACCTGCCTGACGGCCCTCGAGGACTTCGACCGCGCGGTGCCGGTTTTCGAGGGGATCATCTCCAGTTTCAGGCTCGATGGCGCGCGGGCCCCGCAGGAGATGCCCACGGAGACACCCGCGGAGACGCAGCCCCTGTTCCGGCTCGAGACGGGCCAGCGCGCCCGGCCCGGCGAAAAGCCCGGTAACGTGGATGGCGTCGTGCCGCAAGCCCGGACAGCGGCCCCCGAGCCCCCCCGCTTTTTGCTCGCCGTCGAACAGGACGGCCGCCCGGTCAAGGTGGCCGGTCATGCGGCCAGGCTCAAGAAGGCCCCCTTCACCCTGATCCTCACGTTCAACGCTCCCATGGGCGTCCTGGTCAATATCTCCACGAAAAACGCCTCTTTTGAGGCAGCGCGGACCGGCAGGCGGCTGGGCGAGATCCCCGGCTTCACCTCGCTCGGGTTCATCGAGGGGTATTTCAACGAGGCGCGAGCCGTGCGCCTGAGCGAGCACGACTACCATTACTGGTACTACCAGCACGATGGGAACCATCGTTTCGACAAGACCGAGCTCAATGGCGGGCGGATCGTCTGCCGCAGGACCGTGGCCGCTTTTTCCATGGACGATAAAGAGCTTGTCCTCCCCATCGCGCATCTCCCAGGCAACACCCTATACCTGGTCTTTTTACTGGCTGAAAGGCCGTCGCCGTTTCGCGAAACCGTGGATCAACAGCGAGAGTACCTCAGGCTCTCGTTCAGGTGAGACAAGCAGGAAGATGAACGGGCCGGGCGAATTCCTTCCATAAAACGGCATGGCCACGGATTTCGTATCCCTGCCGGGAGAGCGAGGTTTTTGCGCCGTTTTTGGCGTATGGGCTCCAATGGAGGCGGAGGCGACAGATGAGAATCGCGGTCGTCTATACCACCCGCCGCGGCAATACGGCCAAGGTCGCCGCGGCCATCGCCGGGGCGCTGGGCGTTGAGGCCAAAAGGCCCGCCGAGATGGGGGACGTCGGCCCGCTCGATCTCCTCCTCGTGGGGAGC
The DNA here is from genome assembly GCA_050260175.1 of Patescibacteria group bacterium. Taxonomy (GTDB): domain Bacteria; phylum Bacillota; class UBA4882; order JAAYXC01; family JAAYXC01; genus JBLNBS01. The sequence goes on from JBLNBS010000036.1 coordinate 5,847, forward strand.
GGCGTTTATTACGGCAGGACGAACGAGGATCTCGAACGCTTTCTTACCGGCCTGCCCAAGGGCTCGGTTCGTTGCGCGGCCGTATTCGGCACCTACGGGGCGCATCATTTGGCCGCCATCCAGCAGATGAAGGACCTGCTCTTCGAGCGGGGCATCCCCATCCTCGATACCTTCTACTGTTACGGCCATTTCTACTTCTTTCGCCTGCGCCATCCGGACGCTCGCGACCTGCAACGGGCCAGAGAATTCGCCCTGCATGTCAGGGCACGCGCGGAGGCTTGATCGCATGGCTCTACAACGCAGGCTTCTGGGCGGAACCGGCCTGGAAGTGACGGAGTTGTGCTTTGGCGCCCTGCCCATGGGGCCCCTGCAAAAAGGCCTCTCCCCGGACGAAGGGGCCAGCCTGGTGGCCCACGCCTTGAAAAGCGGCATCAATTTCATCGACACCGCGCAGATCTACCTGACCTACGGCGCCGTTCGCGAGGGCATCCGCGCCGCCCGGCCGTCCCGCCCGCCCGTCCTGGCGACCAAGTCCCCCGCCTCGTCCCACGGGGAGATGGAGGCCGCGATCGAAGAGGCCCTGCGCGAACTGGACGTGGAGGCGATCGACATCTTTCACCTCCACGCGGCCCGCGCCGGGGTGGAAGTCTTTGCGGAGCGGGCGGGGGCGCTGGCCTGCCTGCTCGAGTACAAGAGCCGGGGGTTGATCAGGGCGGTCGGCATCTCCACCCACGACGCGCGGGTCACCCTGGCCGCGGCGGGCCGGCCCGAGATCGACGTGGTCTTTCCCATTTACAACCGCGCCGGCAAAGGCATCCTGAACGGCACGGCCGAGGAGATGGCCAATGCCATCCGGGCCAACCTCGCGGCGGGCAAAGGGGTCTATCTCATGAAGGCCCTCGGTGGGGGCACCCTCCTCGATGACATCCCGGGCAACCTGGCCTTTGTCCGCACCTCCGTGCAAGCGCATGCCGTGGCCGTGGGCATGGTGCATCCCGCCGAGGTCGATTACGACGTGGCCCTCTTTGCCGGCGGCGATGCCGGCGTCAAGGCGCCGGACATCAGGCAAAAAAAGGTCAAGGTCGTCTCCAGCCTGTGCAAGGGTTGCCATGCCTGCCTGCCGGCCTGCCACAGCGGCGCCATCGCGGCCCGGCCGGACGGCAAGGCCCAGATCGATACCGCCGCCTGCCTCTGCTGCGGTTATTGCACGGCCGCCTGCCCCCAATTCGCCATCAGGGTGGTGTGAGCGTGGACGCTATCGAGGCTCTCAAGACAAGGCGCAGCATCAGACGGTACGAGCCGCGGCCGGTGCCCCGCGAGATCCTCCTTGACATCCTGGACTGCGCGCGCCTGGCACCGAGCGGCTACAACCGCCAGCACTGGGTCTTCGTCTGCGTCACGGAAAAAGCCCTCCGCGAACGCCTGGCCGGCGAGGCCGAGTACGGGAGGTTCATCGCCGAGGCGGGGGCCTGCGTCGCCGTCTTTGGCCTGCGCGGCACGGAGTGCCTCGTCGAGGACTGCTGCGCCGCCGCGGAGAACATCATCATCGCCGCACGCGCGCACGGCCTGGGCACCTGTTGGGTCAATTCGCACCGCAAGGAGCATTCGGCCCGCATCGAGGAGATCCTGGGCTGCCCCGCCGAGTACGAGCTCGTCGCCCTGATCGCGGTGGGTTACGCGGCCGAACACCCGGTCCGGGAGAAGAAACCCCTCTCGGAGGTGATGAGATGGGAGAGGTTCTGAAACGCTGTTTCGTGCGCCATGAAGGCGGCATGTTGGGGCCTTTCACCCCCGAGGAGTTGAGACAGCTCGCGGCGGACGGCGCCCTGCCACCCGGCACCGTGCTCGAGGAGGAGGGTACAGGCCTGCGATACAGCCTGGCCGATCTGCTGCCCCCGGGTGAAGAGTCCGGCCCCGCGACGGACGCCGCGCCGCCTGCCACGCCGGACGCGCCCAAGGGCGCCGCCCCCGCGCCGGAAAACCGCCCCGCGCTCGTGGTGGAATACAGGCAGGAGGCAGGAGAACCGGCCCGCGTCTCCCCTTTGCGGGGCTTCGTCATGCGCTGGGGTTTGTCAGTTCCCATCCTGGTCGCCGCGATCATCTACCTCGTCAACCTGAAAAACTGGCCCGAACTGACATGGAATCTCCTCTCCTACGTGGATCTCTTCCTGCACGAGGCCGGCCACGGCCTCTTCGAGCTGGGCGGGGAGTTCGCCGGTTTCCTGGGCGGCACGATCATGCAGCTCATCGCCCCGGCGGGGCTCGTGCTCTATTTCGCCCTCGCGCGGCAGGTTTTCAGCGCCCAATTCAGCCTCTTTTGGCTCGGGGAATCCCTGCTCGGGATCAGCATCTACGCGGCTGACGCGCGCGCACAGGCGCTCGAGTTGATCGCCGGCGATACCCACGACTGGCACTACCTCTTGGGCCGGATGGGCCTGCTCGAGAAGGATGTCCAGGTGGCGGGCCTCTTTGCGGCTCTGGCCGCGGCGGCCTTTGCCGCGGGAGTACTCTGGCCCCTCATGGTCGAGGCCCGCTGGCCGAAGGAATCCCGGGACGAGCATCTCCCGATTACATCGTGACGGTCCTGGTCGATGCCGACGCCTGCCCGCGCGGGGTCCTGGAGACGGTTCGGAGGCTAAAGGCCAGGTACGGCTATGAGCTGCGTACCGTCTCCTCTTTCAACCATGCTCATGGGACAGAGGGGCACCTCTTTGTGGGGGACGAGGCTCAAGCCACGGACCTGGCCCTCATCAACCTCGCCAAACGCGGCGACCTCGTCGTGACCCAGGATTGGGGACTGGCCGCCATGGCCCTGGGCAAGGGCGCCCGCGCCATCGCCCCCGACGGCCGGGTCTATACGGAGGACAAGATCGCGTTACTCCTGGAAGAGCGCAACCTCAAGGCGCGCCACCGTAGGGGTGGCGGCCGCACCCGCGGCCCGGCGGCGCGGACGAGTGAGGACGACCGGCGATTCGAGGAGGCGTTCGCGGGTTTATTCGGCAAGCCGTGGTAGCGCGGCCAACTCCACTTCCCGCCCCTGCTCCGCCGAGGCGTAGATCGCCCGCAGGATCCGGATGAGCTGATACCCCTGCCCGGCCGTGGCCATGGGCTGCCGCCCCTCCCTGACGCACTGGATGAAGTGGGCCGTCTCGCCCTCGTAGCCGTCGAGCTTTGGCACGTCCAGGGCCAGGTCGACCTGCCGGCCGAAACGCTCGGTGCGGATGCGCGGGGGATCCAGGTCGGCGCCGGCCTTTGTCCCGAGGAGGGTGAGATAGGAGGATTCCTTTTCCGTGAACGAGGCCCACGAGGTCTCGAGCATGATCGTGGCGCCGCCCTCCAGGCGGATCATGGCCAGCGCCAGGTCCTCCACGTCGCAGACGCTGCCCGGCGCGGGCGTGCCCCAGTAACCGCGGCCGGTGGGGCCGAACTCGGCATAAGTCGCCCCCGAGACCGACAAGACCTTTGGAAAACCCAGCATCCACATTGCCAAATCCAGCATGTGCACGCCCAAATCGATCAAGGGCCCCCCGCCCGCCTGATCCCTGCGGCGGAACCACGAGCCCCAACCCGGGATGCCTACCCGCCGCACCCAGCCGGCGCGCACGGCGTAGATCCTGCCCAGGTCGCCCGCGTCCACGTATTGCTTAAGGAGCTGCGCCTCCCCGCTGAAGCGGCGGTTGTACGCCATCATGAAGACGCGGCCGCTCTTTTGGGCCGCCTCGGCCATGGCTGCCGCGTCCTCGGCCGTCGTGGCCATGGGCTTTTCGCAGAGGACGTGCTTGCCCGCGCGGAGGGCGGCGAGGGCGATGGGCGCGTGGAGGTAGTTAGGCGCGGTGATGACGACGGCATCGATCTCCGGCAGGTCCACGAGCTCTTCATAATCGGTCAGGGCCTTGCTCACGCCGTGTGCCGCGGCGAATCCAGCCGCCCTGGCCTCATCGACGTCGCAGACGGCCGCCAGTTCCGCGCCCGGGGTTTTTTGCAGCGCCGCGGCGTGGTAGGTGCTGATGCCGCCCGCCCCAACGATGGCCACCCTGACAATGTCATTGGTCTTGGCCAAGCCAATAACCCCCTTTTTAATCTTGATGCGACACCGGTGCCGGGATTCCTGCCGGGGGGTAAGACGAATTTGCCGGGGGGTTGAGTGCGTAAACCGGCTGGACACCCGACGGCTCTTATCGCATAATAGAGCCATGGATCCATTACATCGGGACCAAATCACCGCGGCTTTGTCGGCGCTCAACGAACGCATGGCGGCCAAGGATCTGCACGCGCGGATCTATATGGTCGGCGGCGCGGTCATGTGCCTCGTGCATCAAGCGCGAACCGCGACTAAGGATGTGGACGCCTGGTTTACTGAGCCCGGCGCGGTACGCGAAGCCGCCCGGTTGGTTGCGGCGGATCTCGGGCTGCCCGAGGATTGGCTGAATGACGCGGCTAAAGCATTCGTACCGGGTCAAGCCGAGTTCGAATTATGGCGGTCGTTCTCCCACCTGGATGTGCTGGCGGCTGAGATCCATACGTTGTTGGCCATGAAATGCGCCGCGGCACGGACGGCGGAGGATGCGGCTGATATCCGGTTCTTAGCGGGCAAGCTGGGACTCGATTCCGCGGAAAAGATCTTGGATGTGGTGCTGTCCTACTATACCGCGGATCAACTGCCGGTCCGCGTAAGTTTACTGCTGGAGGAGATGTTCGGTGACCGCGCGTGAATGCCTCGCCGCCGCCAAGGCCGCAGGGCCGGATTTCCAGCGGGCGGTCAATCTCTTCATCGACGGCTTCCGCCGTGCCGATGCCGCCGCCCGCCGGTTGCTGGTTGAGGACCCGATCGCCGCTCCCGGCCGCCTCGAAGGCCTCGTGGCCGCCGTGGTCAGCGCGCTCTGCCGCGAGGCGGGGATGGATCCCCCGCCCTGGGTGAGCCGGATCCATAGCCCGGAACCGTTCTTCGCCTTCCCCGCGCGCTCCTACCCCCTGCGCCTCTTGCTGATGCTGGAGTCGCCGGCGCCTTTTTTCATCCGCAACGTGTTCGTACCGGAGAACTACCTGAGCAGGGCGTAGGTTCAAGCTTTTTTCGCCGCGGCCAGCAGCCGCTCGATGACCTCCATATTGCGCAGCGTCTCGGCAAGATCGAGCATGGGCCGGCGGCCCTCCAGGATGGCCTGTGAAAAGTCCTCGATCTCGAGCCGGTAGCGGTCGCTCGCGGCCACCGGGATCTCTTGCCTGCTGCCGCCGCTCTCGAGCGCGAGCGCGCCGGCCTCGCCGAAAAACGGTTCCGGTATCGAGAGGACGCCTTTGCTGCCGATGATCTCGGCGCGGCTCCGAAGATGGCTGTCAAAACCGCAGCTCAGGCTGGCGGTGATCCCGCCCTCGTAGCGCAGGACGGCCGTGAACCTCAGATCCACGCCCTCCCGACGGACGGCCTCCGCCTGGACCGCGACCGGCGCGCGGCCGGTGACGAGCCCGATGAAGTTCACGGGATAGCAGCCCACGTCGTAAAGGGAGCCGCCGCCCAGTTCAGGCTGGAGACGCACGTCCCGGTCGCGCGCGAGCAGGAAGTGGAAAGAGGCGTGCACGTGCCGGATCTCGCCCAGGGCGCCGCATTGGAGGATCTCCAGCACCCGGCGCGTGCCGTCGGTATAGCGGTACATAAAGGCCTCCATGAGCAGGACATGGTGCGCGGCGCAGGCCTCGATCATGGCGCGGCACCCGGCCGCGTCGAGGGCCAGGGGCTTTTCGCAGAGCACGTGCTTGCCGGCGCGCGCGGCCCTGATCGTCCACTCCGCGTGGAGGGAGTTGGGGAGCGGGATGTAGACCGCCCGCACTTCCGGATCGGCCAGGAGCGCGTCGTAGTCGTCGTAGAGCTTGACCGGACCAAAGTCAGCCCGGCAAGCGGCGAGGCCTTCGGGCCGGCGCGAGGCGACGGCATGCAGCTTGGCGTTTGACGCCCGCTGGATAGCGGGCATGACATGCTCCCTGGCGATGCGGGCGTAGCCGAGGATGCCCCAGTTCACTTGCGTGGTCATCTGGACGCCTTCTTTCACCAACGAAGTGATTGTTTCGTACTCCATTATTCCATCCCCTGCCTCGCGTTCCTGCAAAAGGATCCCCAACGCGGCCCGCCGCGCGCCCACCCCGGACAAGGATATGAAAACAAAAACCCCCGCCCGGACCAGCCGAGAGGGGGATCTAGATTGAAGATTTTACAAGAGATGTGATAGACCGCAGAGCCGCTGAGGCCGCAGTGTGGTGGCCGCTCAATACCACCCGATCTTTTCCTGATAGTCATAGGCCATCCTGCTCAGAGTGGCGATATTGCCGAAACCCACGTCCTCGTTGGGCACGCCGGTCGACATCACGGCGAGGATATAGGGGCGCGAGCCGTAAACCACGCCGATATCGTCGGCCACGCCGGTGAGGTCGCCCTCCTTGTGAGCTACGGTGATGTTCTCGGGCAGCTTGCCCGGCAGGCCCACGTGCCAGATGGGATTGGCCATGTCGTCCAGGAGCCGCCGCCCGTCGGGACGCTTCTTGGCGTAGTTGATCACCGCCTCGACGTAAAGAGCCATGTCGCGCGGGGACGACTTGTTCTCGCCGTTCGGGTAGACCGTCTGCGCGCCCATGCTCCGCATGTAGCGGATGAGGTTGTTCTTGCCGAGATAGCGCATGAGCATGCGGGTGGCGATGTTGTCGCTGATGGTAATGGCCAAGTTGGCCAGGACACGAAGTGAGTACTTGTCACCGTCACGAGCGAAGAACTGCAGGGCGCCGGCGCCGCCCTGGTAGTCGAGGTCGCTCATGTAGGTGACCTTGTCCTGCCAATCCAGCCTGGCGTTGTTCACGAGCTCGTTCAGGTAGAGGACCAGGGGAACCTTGACGCAGCTCGCGGCGGGAAAAGCCCAGGTGTCATTGATGCCGAAACTCTTGCCGCTGGTCAGGTCCTTGAAATAAATGCCGTAAGTCATACCGGCCTGAGAGGTGATGAACTTTTGTATCTGGGCCTTGAGCGGCGCATAGTCCGGCGCGGGACGGACCGCGGCCGGGCGCAGCTTTTTGTGGGGTGTGATGCCGTCCAGCGGATAGGGTATGCTCCCCAGGCCCACCGCCGCGATCGCCAGAGCCAGTCCGAGGAGTGC
>JBLNBS010000037.1:0-42363 GCA_050260175.1 Patescibacteria group bacterium
TTTGGCTCGCGTAACGATCCATCCGGTCTCAGGGCCATTCATGGCTCCCATGAAGGATTAGCGGCGGGCTTTAGGCCGCCCCTAAGAGTTAGTGCGACTAACCTGATTTATCGCATTCGGAGCACAAACTCTGGTATCAAGTGGCACGCGGTACCTCTGTATCTATTGATCCGTGGCATTACACGCACAGGCTCCTAACCAAAGAGCGGCAAGCGGCATGGGAGGATACAGGCAGTGCCCGATCTGGCCGGGCTCAAAATCCTGGAAAACTGGCGCGAGGCCGAGCACGGCATGGGCCGCCGCCTCCGGCGCGGTTTGGTGCTACTTGCCCTGGGCCTGGGAGGTTACTTCGCTGTCATCGCGTCGGCGCGCCTTATCCTCGCGCCCGGGAACAAAGCCCTGGCGTCGCTCGACTACATGCTGGTCCACCTTCTACTCTACTTTCCCTTGCCGTTCATTTATGCCATGGGTGGCCGGGAACGGGCCGCGCGGGAGATCGCCTGCTGGATGCTTGCCGCCCTGGTCCCGGCGGCCCTGGGGGCACTGATCCGCGGCGGATTCACGCCCCCGGGCCGCTTTGGCTTCTTCCTCCGCCAGGTTCTCCACCCGTTGGGGCTGGGATTTTGGCTCACGTTGCTTTTCGGGTTCCGTTGGCGCGGGCTGTTCCCCGACGCCCTCATCGAACTGGGCGTGCCCCTCTTCAAAGCACGGTCCCATCTTTTGCACGCCGGAGCCGGAGCCGCGGCCGCCGTGGCTCTCCTGCTCCATCTCTGCCTCACCAGGCTGCTCGCGGGGTACACCTTTTTGGAGTATGCCGGTCTCGGTGCGGTCTGGGGCATCGGCGGCTTTGCCGCGGCCTGGGAGAGCCTCGGCGAGGAATTGTTCTTCCGGGGTTTCCTCTACCAGTATCTGCAGAGGCGCCATTGGCCTTTTTGGCCGGCGGCCCTGCTCGTGGCCGGCCTCGACTCGGCGCGCCGCCTCGCCCAGCCAGGCGCCGCGGCCGGCTTGGCCGCCACGATCGTCCTGGTCTTCTACGTCTTCATCTATGCCGTGGTCAATTGCGCCTTGTTGGCCCGCACCAGGAATCTCCTGGCGCCGTGGGTGGCCAATCTGCTTTTCGCCGCCGGGGTGGCGATCTTCAGACTGGCGATCTAGATAAAATCCACGGGGATGGATGCCTTGCAGGTCGATAGGAAATGGTACCAGGCGCTCCTGGCCACGGTCTTGCTTGCCCTGGCGGTGAGCCTGCTCTACATCGCCCGCGATCTCCATCCCTTCGTAGAGGCCTCGGCGCGCTACGTCCTGTTCATTCCCGTGATCTATGCCGCGCATTGTTTCGGGGTTAGCGGCGGGATCACGGCCTCGCTGGGCCTCTCGACCTTTCTCGTGCCGCTGGTCGTGGGGCGGGCCCTCATCGCCGGCACGAACACGTACGGCCTGGAGATCGCCGCGGCGATCGTCTCGCTCAACCTGATCGGCTACTCCTGGGGCGCCCTGGCGGGAGCGCAAAGACGCCAGCGCCAACTCTACCAGGAACTCTACGAGATGGCCCAGCACGCGGCCCAGGACCCGCGGGCCACCGCTCTGGCCCTCCTCGACGCGGCCCTGGACAACGTGCCGGCGGACGGGGGCCTGGTGCTCCTGACCATCGACCCCGAATTCCAGTTGCAGGTATTGGCCTCCAGGGGCATGACAGGCATCGAACTTCGCGACCTGGGTGCCGTCCTGGGGCGCGGGGAGACCCTGATCGAGTGGGCTATCATGGCCGGGCGCGGCATGATCCTGAACGGCGTGGATCGCGATCCGCGTTTTGCGGTGGAGACTTCCGCCGCGCCCCGCAACCTCCTCCTCGCCCCCCTGTCGCGGGGCGAGGAGATCTGCGGCGGCATCATCCTCTTTGGCCGCCAGGGACTGGGGGATTTCGGCCGGGCGGACCTGGAGTGGCTCATCCGGCTGGCGGAGCGCGCCTCGGTGGCGCTGGAAAACGCCCGTCTCTACGCCGTCAGCGTCGAGGTGGCCGAGGAGAACGCGAGGTATTACAGGGAGCTCAAGGTCTACGCCGGCGAGCTGGACCGCCTGGTGGGCGAAAGGACGCAGGCCCTGGCCGAGGCCCTGGAGAACCTCCGGGCCGCGCAGGCCGACCTGCTTCAAACCAGCCGGCTGGCGGCCGTGGGCGAACTGGCGGGCCGGGTGGCGCACGAGATCCTCAATCCCCTCACCGCGGTGCTCGGCCGGGTGCAGATGCGTCTGGGCGAAGGGGCGTCTGAGGCGGGCGAACGGCCCCACGAGATCATGGCGGCCGTGTTGGATACCTGGAGCGCGCGGGCCGGCGACCCCGGGGGCCTAGCCGCGTACCTGGACTCGCCGTCACCGACCACCCCCGGGCTCAGCTGCGGGGACGAGGATCTGCGCGACTTGCGGCGCCTGCTGGAACTGGACGCGGTGGAAAAGGATCGCCACAAAAAGGACATGGAATTCATCGAAACGCAGATGCTCAGGCTCGTGCGCCTGATCGAGGGCCTCCGGGAACTGGGGCGCAGGACCCGCTCCGCGCGCGCGGTCGATCTCGCCGAGGCGGTGGGGCAGGCCATGGAGGTCATGGCTCCTACGCTCAACCGGGCCAGGGTGGCGGCCTCCATCGATCTGCCCCCGGGCCTGCCCCCGGTGGAGGCGGACCCGGACGAGTTGATGCAGGTCCTGACGAACCTCCTGCGCAATGCCGTGCAGGCGATCGAGGGCACGGGGCGCGGGTCCGGCAGCATCGCGGTGACCGGCGGGGCGCGCGCCGGCCGGGTTGAGCTCGCCATCTCCGATGACGGCGTGGGGATCCCCGGTGAAAACCTGGAACGGGTCTTTGAGGCTGGGTTCACCACCAAGCCGCGCGAACAGGGCACGGGGCTCGGACTGAACATCAGCCGTCGTTTCATGCGCGAGTGCCGCGGCGATCTGGAGATCGCAAAATCGACGCCCGGCGGGGGCACTACCTTCCTGGCCTGGTTTCCCCTGCCGGCCGGGGCTGAGACGGCGGCCGCGCGCGAGGAGCAGCTAGGGAGGGACGATCATTGACGGAAAAGAACCGGACGATCCTGGTTGTGGACGACGAGGACGTGGTGAGGGAAACATACTTGGAAATTCTGAGCGAAAAGAAGGCTCCCGCCGCCGGGCTTGCCATGCGCCACCGGCAGGCGGAAGGAGACAAGGCCCCCGCGGCGTCGCAGGACAGCTACCGCGTGCTCGCGGCCAGGGACGGCGCGGAGGCGATCGGCCTGGTCCAGGCCGAGTTGGCGGCGGGCCGGCGCATCGCGGCCGGGTTCTTTGACATGCGCATGCCCGGCATGGACGGCCTGGAGACCATCAGGCGGGTCCTGGCGCTGGATCCCGATATCTATTGCGCGGTGGTGACCGCGTTCAGCGATCGCAGCGTCGAGCAGATCGGCGCCCTCTTTGCCAACCAGGACCAGTGGCTCTATTTCAGCAAGCCTTTCACCCCCGCGGAGCTTTTGCAGGCGGCCCGCAACATGGTCGGGGCCTGGAACCGCAGACGCCAGATGGAGGCGACCATGGCCCGCATCGAGGAGACGCACCGGAGGCTGAAGAAGCTCCTGGAATAAGCCGCAGACCGTACGCGCCCCGATGGTATGGGACTCCCGGCCCGAAAAGGTCAGATAGCCCGCAAACGGCGGCGAATCGGCACCGCTCTACCACCCGCCCTCGCTCTCCCAGGCGCGGGGGCATGCCGGCCGCGGTTTCTCGACTTTGCCGAAGGGGGGGCGGGGCCGGTCCGCGCCCAGCTCGACGCAGGCCGCCCTGATGCCGGCCCTTTGCGCCAGGCGCAGGATGTCGGCGGCCAAGAAAGGAAAGAAACGCACGTTACGGCCGGCCGCCACGGGCCTCGGCGCGGTCCCGCCGAAAAGGTAGACTTTGAACGGCAGGTCCTCTCCCTCGAGAAAGAGGAACTTGACCCCGGCAAGCGAATCTGGATCGAAAACAGACCGCCGTCCCGAAACGGTGCGGACAATCGTTCCCCCCGATGACGTCCATGCCGCGCCCCGTCTGGCCGAGTACGGCGCGCTGAGCGTTTGATCCAGGCGGCCGCCGAGGATGCGTTCGCAGTCCGCCGCCAGTTTCCCGGCGTCGGCCAGGCACGCCGCCTGCCAGGCGCGGAACGCGCCGTTCCCGGTCTCGGCCAGGATCGCCACGGTGCCGCCGACCTTCAAAAGGCGCGCCCGGCGGACGTCCCCCCAGGGCAGGACGCGCCAGCGCAAACCCGCCGCGGCCATGGAAACACCTTCCCCGCTCAACTCCACGCCTGCCAGGGCCAGATAGAGGAAACCGAGCACGGCGGCAAGGGCGGGCCAGAGCCACCACAGGGACAGGAAAAAGCGCGCGACCGGGGCCATCCGCGGCGCCTCGGCCGGGCCGAGGATGTAGACGAGCCAGAGGAGCAGGAGCAAGGCCAGGATGAGATAACCCAGGTTTTTGAGCCGAGCAGGCCAAGCCAAGCGGTAAAATGTCTTGCCGGCGCGGTTCCCGTTCATGCCGTCCCTCCTTGCGCCGGTAATTCCAGGAGCCTGGAGGCGACCATCTGCTCGTGTGCGATTTCCTCGGCCCCCGCGGTCAGGAGCGCCGCGTACAGCTCCCCGGCCTTGCCGCCGGTAAAGTCGCGGCTAACGATGGGATCCTCCGCCACGAGCAGGACCGGTTTGCCCGCCCGCCGCGCCTCCAGGGCCAGCGAGAGGTTGGCTGCGTTCCCCGGGCCAAAGGCAGCGTTGGCCACGACCACCGCGGCCGCGTCCGCCATCACACCCCGGCAGCGGGCGATCTCCTCCTCCCCGACCGGGCTCGCCGGAGGCGCCAGCACGGTCTCGATCCCCCATTCGGCGGCCACGGCCGCATCCAGGTCGCCCCGGTTGACCACGCCCAGGCTTTGGCGGTAACCGCGGCCCGCGAGGTCCACAAGGAGGTTGGCGGCCGAGCCGCCCCCGCCGATCAGGTGCACGCGGGGGCCCCGGATCGGGACGCGCGGCCTGCCGGCGCGTAGGATCACGTGCGGCCTGCCCCCGGCGGCGTGGATGACCGCGGCCTCGACGCCGTATGCGGACGCGATGTTCTCCGGGGTGAGGACCCCGGCCGGGGATCCAGAGGCCAGGACACGGCCCGAGGCGAGTAGGACCAGCCGGTCGGCATAGGCCGCGGCCAGGTTGAGATCGTGCAGCACCATGACGACCGTCCGCCCCAGCCTCCGTCGTTCCTCGGTGACGAGGTCCAAAAGCTCGATCTGGTGCCGGATGTCCAGATAGGTGGTGGGCTCGTCCAGGAGCAGCACGGACGGCTCCTGGGCCAGGGCCATGGCCGCCCGGACCCTCTGCCTCTCTCCGCCCGAGAGGGTGGCGGCCCGCCGGCCGGCCAGGGGGGTGAGATGGAGCGCGGCCAGGACCTCGTCCACCACGGCCCGGTCGCGGTGTGATTCCCCGGCGAACCTCGCCTGCCAGGGGTGGCGTCCCAGCGCCACGAGCTCGCGCACGGTAAAGTCGGAGGCGGCCTGTTCGCCCTGGCTGACGACTGCCATCAGCCTGGCCGCGGCCCGCCGGCCGAGCGCCGCGAGGTCGCGGCCGCAGAGCTCCACGCGCCCCGACCAGGGCCGCAGCGTACCGGCCAGGAGCTTGAGCAGGGTCGACTTGCCGGAACCGTTGGCCCCGAGCAGGGCCAGGGCGGAGCCGGGGTGCGCCTCCAGGGACAAGCCGCGCACGATGGGGCGGCCTTTTTCGTAGCCAAAGGCCAGATTCAGGGCGCGGAGGGCCGGCTCTGTCACGCAGCGTTCCCCCTCCGCTTGAGGATCCAGAGAAAGAAAGGCCCGCCGCAGAGCGCGGTGATGACCCCCACCGGTATCTCCAGGGGGGAGAGGGCCACGCGTGCCACGGTATCGGTGAGGATGAGGAAAGCGGCGCCGAAGAGGGTGGAAAAAGGCAGCAGGCGCCGGTGATCGCCGCCCACGAGCATGCGGGCCATGTGGGGGATCATCAGACCCACAAAGCCAATCACTCCGCTCGCGGCCACGGCCGCCGCGGCCAGGAGCGACCCCGCGGCCAGGATGAGCCCCCTGGCCCGCGCTGTTTCCACCCCGAGATGGGCCGCGTTCTCATCGCCCAGCGTCATCAGGTTCAGCTCGCGGGCCATGAGCCACAGGACCGCAAGGCCCGCCGCGATGTAGGGCGCCGTGTTCCAGACCTGCGGCCAGCCCCGCCCCGCCAGGCCGCCCATGAGCCAAAAGACCACCTCGTCCAGGCTGCGCCGAAAAAAGACCAAGAGCAGGGAGACGCAGGCGGCCAGGAACGCTCCGACCGCCACGCCGGAGAGAAGCAGGGAATAGACGGTGACCTTGCCGTCCACCCTGGCCAGGGCATAAACGAGGAGGACCGTGAGCAGGGCGCCGAGAAAAGCGAGGAGCGGCACGCCCCCGAGGCCCAGGAGACTGAAGTCGAGCCCCAGGACGATGCCGAGGGTGGCGCCCAGGCCGGCCCCGGCCGAGACGCCGATGACGTAAGGATCGGCCAGGGGATTGCCGAGGATGGCCTGAAAGGCGGTACCGGCCGAGGCGAGGCCCGCCCCGACCAAGCCGCCCAGGATGATGCGGGGCAGGCGCAACTGGAGGACGATCAGCGCCGTCGCGCCCTGGACGGGCCTGCCGGCGAGGAGGGAAAGCAACAGGCCGGCGATCCTGCGAACAGGTATCCCCGCTGGACCAAGGGCCAGGCTCAACAGAGCCGCGCCGGACAGGGCGATCGCGGCGCAGAGGAAGAGGATGGCGGACCGTGGCCGTCTATGCTGCATCGGCTTTCGTCTCTAGTTGAATTTCCCGGGGTGCAGCAGTTTGGCCAGGATTTCCAGGGCTTCGACCAGGCGCGGACCCAGGCGGCTGAAGATATTCTGGTCGACGTCGTAGACACGGCCGTTCCGGACAGCGTCGATCCCTTCCCAGCCCGGTCGCTTCAAGATCTGGGAAGCGCTCCCGCACTGGCTGACGATGATCTCGGGATCCCGGGCCACAATCAGCTCCGGGCTAAAGATGGCCCATGGCTTGGCGTCGTGGGCGATGTCGCGCCCGCCGGCCAGGGTGATGAGCTCGCCCGTGAACGTGCCCGGACCGGCGGTCATGACCGGGTCCATCCAGATCTCCACGAAGACGCGGGGCTTTTGCGCGGGCGTGAGGCCGCTCAGCCGGTTTTTGACCGCCGCGATCCGCTTTTTCATCCCGTTCACCAGCTTGCGGGCGGCCCCCTCGCGGCCGGTCACCCTTCCCACCTTGATGATGGCGGCCATGGTCGTCTCAAGGTTCGTGGGATCGAGCACCATGACCACAAGGCCCAGGTCGCGCAGGCGGCTGATCGCCTCGGACTGCATGCTGCCCACACCCAAAAGCAGGTCGGGCCTGAGGGAAACGACCTTTTCCAGATCCAGGTTGAGGTCGCCGACTTTCTCCTTGGCCTTGGCGGCCGCGGGGTAATCGCAGTAGGTGGTGACGCCCACGATCTCCTTGTCCAGTCCCAGGGCAAAAAGGATCTCCGTGTTGCTGGGTGTGAGGGAGACGATGCGCGCCGGGCGCTTGGCCAGGCGGATGGTGGTGCCGCTGTCGTCGACGACCGTCACTGGATAGGCCGCCGCGGCGGCGGTGGCGGCAAGGGCGAGGATCGGGCAAAGGAGCAGGGACCTTGAGATGAAACGCTTGAACACGGGAAAGCCTCCTCTTTCCCGGCGGCAAAAAACCCGGCCTGCGGCGGCCGGGTGAGAGCGATGCCAGAGCCGCATCCTCCCGTCCGCGCGGGTGATGTTATCCCGGATTTCGAAAATACCTTTGCTGCCTGCGTCTTTGGTCGCTATGTACGTCGGCGCCAAAGACGCAGCAAGCTCCGGCTAAAGCCTTCGCTTTCGAAATTCCGGTCTACGGGAGCAGGCAGGTCTCCTGGCTTGCGGTTCATCGTCCCCGGCCCTTCCTCGCCTGCGCGCGTGGGCCGAGTTCTAACCGTTTACAGTGGCGGGACCGCGCCGGTCAAGGCTGGAAAGCCTCCCGGACTTCCCTATTCTCCCCGTCTCCGGGGCACCTGCCCCACTGGGAAGATCCTAGCACAGGAGGGCAAAGGTGTCAACAACCGCCTGTTTTGGGCCGTACCGGCCGCGGTATCGCCGCGGCGCGCGCGTCCGCGCGTGGCGGGCCGATCCCCCGCCGGGCTAAGGAGCTGCAAGAAAGGTTATGATCCCGCAGAGGCGGCAAACGATCACTCCGCGGGCGCCGCCGTGGGAAGCATGGCCGGTTCCACGGCAATATCCACGATACAGGGCTCCTCATCCCGGAGGGCCCTGGCCAGCGCCTCCTCGAGCTCTTGCGGCCGGTCCACCCTGTAGCCGTGGCCGCCGCACGCCTCCGCATAGGCGGCGAAATCGGGATTGAAAAGGCCGGTGCCCTCGGGCCGCAGGTTCCCGGCCAGCATCCTGTTGCGCTCCGTGGCCAGGCAGCCGTTGTTGATGACCACCACCTTGACGGGCGCGCGGTGCTGCACGGCCGTAGCGAACTCCGGCAAGGCCATGTTGAGGCCGCCGTCGCCGACCAGGGCGATCACCTGGCGTTCGGGGTGGTTGAGCTTGGCCTGAATCGCGGCGGGCAGGCCAAAGCCCATGCTGCGCCAGTTGCCCGAGGCCAACACCTCCTGGCGGGCGCCGGTAAAGACCCGGTTGAACCAGATGGCGTGGTCCCCCACGTCCAGGGCCACGATGGCGTCCGGCGCCAGGGCTTCCTCGAGCGCGCGCATGACGTATTGCGGGGACATGGGCTGGGTGACGCGGACCGCCTCGTATTCGATCCGTTCCAGCCAGCGGCGCCTGGCCGCCTCTATCCTGCCGAGCCATTGCCCCCTGATCTGAGCCTCGACCCCCGCCATGAGCCTGGGCAGGACCTCGGCGATCCTGCCGACGTAGCCGTGGTAGACTGGGGCGCGGCTCCCGATGCTCTCGGGGTTGGCGTCGATCTGGACGATCCTGATCTCTTGCGGCACATAGGCCGGCGGCCACCAGGTCGCACCCAGGACCAGGAGCAGGTCGGCCTCGGCGAGCAGGTCGGACGAGGCCTCGCTGCCGCCTTCCCCCAACCCCCCCACGGCCAGGGGATGCTCGCCCGGCACAACCCCCTTGGCCGGCATGGTCGTGATGATCCCCGCCCCCCACTGTTCGGCCAGGGAGGCGACGCCCTCACCCTGGCCGCGGCAGCCCTTGCCCGCGAGGATCATGGGCCGCTCCGCCTCGTTCAGGATTTCGATGACTCGCTCCAGGCTCTCCACGGCCTTGGCCGGCGCGGCGATGAGATATGGTTCAGGGGGCCTGATCTCGAGTTCCGCCAGCCGGCCGAGGAGGCGGCGGGGAATGGCCACGTGAGCCGCGGTTCCCCGGCCGAGCGCCGTGCGCATGGCGCAGGCGAGGATATCGACGGCGGTTTCAGGGCTCGCCACCGCGGCGGAAAAGGCGAAAAACGGCCGGAGCAGAGTCTGCTCGGGGGGAAGGCGGCGGGACTCTTCCCGATCCGTTTCTGCTTCACCAGCCGTGCTGCCCGTCAAGGCAAGGATGGGAACCTGGTCCGCGGATGCGTCGGCCACGCCGTTTAGGAGGTTCACCGCGCCCGGGCCGGCGTCGGCCAAGCAGACTCCCAGTCGCCCCAGCAACTTGGCCTCGGCCGAGGCCATGAAGGCCGCGTTGGCTTCGTGCCTGACCTCGACGAAGCGGATCCCGCTCTGCCGCGCCAGGGCGTCCAGGAGAAGCAGGATCGTCTCCCCGGGATACCCGTAGATGGTTTTTACGCCCCAGGCGGAGAGCTGGGCGACGATCAGTTCGGCCACTGTCCCGCGCACGGCGGCCCGCCTCCCATCAAACCGAATATCGTTCTCCTCTGCAGTCACGGCTCTGCGCCCTCCGCGCCTTAGCGGTTTGTTCAAAAATCCCGGGCCTTATCTTGCAGGGCGGTCACGGTTTCCCTCAATGCCGCGCCCCCGGACGCGGCCGACATGGGCAGGGAGCGGAGGTTCAATTCATCATCAGCCTGCCTGAGCAGCACCTTGCCGCCGGGCGTCCATCCCATCCCGGCGACGGTCGCAGCCGGCACGACCAGCGTGCCGTCGGCGCCGATCTCCAGGATATTTTCCATTTCCGGCCCGCCTCCCGATACCCCGTGCTTGATACCGTTAGTCTGCCCGGCGTCGGGTTCTTTCTTGCTACCCGCCCGCAAGCGCGTGACCCGGCATGGCTCGTAAATTCCGCCTGCCGGTTGAAACCCAGGCTTGAAACTTGCACCGGCCCGCGCCGCACTAAAATAGACGGGAGGCGGGGTATCCGCATGCCGGACGCCCCGCCTTTTAGGAGCACCGTCAAATGGTCGAGTGCCTTTAGAGGCGGTGTGAAAAACCCGTCTCTCTACCCGGGGATAAATCCCCGGGCTACACCTGAACGATCTTTCCAAAGCCCTGTCCTCCTGACAGGGCTCGGATAGGCTTCGAAGCACCGCCGAACCCGTACAGGATGTACGGGTTTGAGAATGGTTTTCTTATGTAGCCCAGGGTTTTAACCCTGGGATCGCGGTGGTGAGGTTTTTCACACCGCCTTTAGCGCAGGCATGGCGACCAAAGACGCAAGTAGCAAAGTTACTTTCGAAATCCGGATTTAGTACTTGAAGAAGACGTGGTCGCCGATGACCGTCGTGACGGGCTGCGAACGCACCCAGGGGTTATCCGTCTTGGCGGGATTGTAAAAGCCGGTGGCGCCGTACGAGGGATCCCAACCGTTCAGCGCGTCCCGCACCGCCGCCTGCGCGGTCTCGGAGGCGGGCTCGTTGATGCGCCCGTCCATCACGGGGCTGTACTGAAAGGCCCCGTCGGTATACTGGTAGATAATATCCGGAATGCTCTTTGGGTACTTGGGATCGTTCAGGCGGTTGAGGATGGTGGCGGCCACCGCCACCTGCCCGGCATAGGGTTCGCCGCCGGCCTCGGCGCAGACCAGCCTGGCCAGGAGTTCACGGTCGGAGGCGGAGATGCCGGGTGGCGGGGATGGATTTCCCCCCGAGCCGCCCGGGATGGTCAGGACCTGTCCGGCGTGGATGGCGTCGCCGGCGAGGCCGTTGGCCTGGCGCAATGCCGCCACCGTGGTGCCATAGCGGACGGCCAGGAGATAGAGGGTGTCGCCGGATTTGACGGTGTACCGCCAACCCGCGCCGGGATTCGTGCCGCCGCCCGACGGAATGGTAAGGCGCTGGCCCGGGTAGATCCACTCGCTTGTAAGGCCGTTGGCCCTCATGAGCGCGTCGGCCGTCGTGCCGTAGCGCGCCGCGATCAGGTAGAGCGTCTCGCCTGTCTGGACGAGATGGCCTCCGGCTTGCGTTCCGCCCGGAATGACGAGCCGCCGCCCGGCTTCCAGGTAGTCGCCGTTCAGGCCGTTCGCGGCTTTGAGCGCCGCAACGCTCGTGCCGTACCGGCTGGCGATGGAAAAGAGGGTGTCGCCGGGTCGGACGAGGTACCCGGCGGCCTGAGATCTCTCGACGGACAACGTCTGGAGGGGATAGATCGCGTCGCTGGTCAAGCCGTTGCGCCGTTTGAGCTCCGCCACGGTGGTGCCGTAGCGCTGGGCGATCAAAAAGAGAGTGTCGCCCGGCTTGACCCGGTAGAGTTCGGCATTGGCCAAAAGGCAGGTCGAGACCAGGATGGCGGGGGCGAGGATGGTGATCAGGGCCTTTCTGGGTGGATGCATTGGTCCATGTTCATCTCCTCTTCGTTTTATTCCATAAATAGCCGGTTTAGCAGGGACTTTGATCGTGAACCATTTTCTACGCCCCCTGGAGCGCTCCTGCTGGGAACTGGCGGAACTGCCAATCCGATAAGCCGGAATCTCGAAAACCAAGCACGCGCCAAAGCCTGCTACGGCTTTGGCGCGTGAGGTGCGGCCAAAGATAAAGGTTCGACCGTGACAAGGGATTGCCTGGCGCTGACAGGGTTTACCGGTGCCGGAACGGAACGCCTCGCTCCGCAAGCAGGAGCCGGGCGATCCGCGCGCGAACCATATACGCCGGTGTTCCGCCCGAACCAACGAGGAGGAGACCGAGCTTGCCAGCCGATCGGCTCAGGATTGCCTTTTTCGTCGACAATTTCTACCCCCAGTTCAACGGGGTCCTCACCTCGTACATGAACACCATTAACGAACTGGCCCGGCGCGGGCACGAAATCCTGGTCGTGGCGCCAAAGATAGCGCCGCGGCGGCGTTACGACCCGCGGAGTTTTCCCTACCCCCTGCTCTACAAGCGCGGCGTGCCCGCCTTTTTTTACCCGGATTTCCGTTTGACCTGGCCGTTTTCTCTGGCTTCGGTCCTGCGCACGCGCCGTTTCGCCGCCGATCTGATTCATTTCCATTCGCCGCTGACCATCGCCATGCAGGGCATCGCCACAGCACGCCTCCTGCGCCTGCCCCTGGTCGGCACCTTTCACACGTTCTTTGCCGAACCCGAGTACCTCAGGGTCGTCGGCCTGGAGAGCTGGCGCTTTTTGATCGACGCGGGGTGGTGGTACAATAACCTGCTTTACGAGGCCTGCGATGTCGTGGTCAGCCCGTCGGAATGGACCGCTTCGGAGCTTTTGGCCCGCAAGATCCGCACCAGGATCGAGGTCGTGCCGAACGGCGTCGAACTGTCGCGTTACACCGTACCGGACGCGGCGCGCCCGCGACCCGCATCGCTGCCGCCACTCCCCGCCGGCGCGGACTTGGTGATCTACGTCGGCCGGATCAGCCGGGAAAAAAGCATCGATGTCGTGATCAAGGCCATGGAACGCGTCTTTCCCATAAAGCCAAAGGCTCACCTCGCGATCGTGGGCGACGGTCCTGCCCGTCCCGAGTTGATGGATTACGCGCGCGAGCGGGGCCTCTTGGGTAGAATCACCTTTACCGGCATGATCCCGAACGAGGTGCTGCTCGCCTCCGGGCTGCTGGGGGAGGCAAAGCTCTTTGCCACCGCCAGCACATCCGAGAACCAGCCCATGACGATCCTCGAGGCCATGATCTTCGGGCTTCCCATCGTGGGCGTGGACGCCAAGGGCGTGCCGGAGATGATCCGTGGCAACGGCTTCCTCTGCCCCCCCGAGGATCCGGATGCCATGAGCCGCTGCATCCTGGCCCTGCTCGAGCGGGAGGAGTTGCGGCGGGAAATGGCCGCGGCCTCGCGTCGTCTGGCGCAGGAATACGCCATTGAACGGACCACGGACAAGCTCCTTTCAGTCTACCACGGGGCGATCGAGGCAAAGAGGAGCATGGAGAGGCGCAGGCGCGGGACCGGACGCTAGGCCGTCGGCTGCGCGGCCATGGCCGGCGCGGCGGCAGCCGCCAGCGGTAGGAGCAGGTGGAAAGCGCATCCCTTGCCACGGCCCTCGCTCTCGGCCCAGATGGAACCTCCGTGGGCCAGCGCCAGCTTTTGGCTGATGGCCAGCCCCAGACCGGTGCCGGTCGCTTCACCGCCAACCCGGTAGTAAGGCTTGAAGATATGCTTCAATTCCTCGGGACTCAAGCCGATGCCCGCGTCCGCCACGACCACGTGCCAGGAACCGCTCTCCACCGAGGCTTTGAGATGCACCGCGCCGCGCGGCGGTGAGTACTTGACGGCGTTGGTCAGGAGATTGAGCAGTATCTGTTCGATGCGCAGCCTGTCCCAATAACCGATACCATGACGGTGAATCTCCGTCTTGAGCTCGAGATCCTTACCGGCGCAGAGGAGGCGGGACTCGGGGATCACCGCGGCCAGGACGGCCTCGGTTTCCACGCGATTATAGTCGTAGGTAAATTCGCCCAGTTCGAGGCGGGTATGATCGAGCAGATCCTGGCTCAACTTGAGCAGCAGGTCCACGTTCCGCCGTACTGTGGCCAGGGCCCGCCGCGACCGGTCGTTTGCGCTGGCCGAGAGTTCGGCACCTAAAAAATCCACGTACATCTTGATGATCGAGAGCGGGTTGCGCAGTTCGTGCGTGGCCTGGGCGAGAAAAGCCTCCTTTTGACAGCTGATCTCCTCGGCCACGGCGCGGTCGCGGAGGACGGCCACCGCCCCCAGGGAAGGGCTTTCCGCGAGCGGGATCAGGCTGGCGCGGATCGAATGCCCGGCTTCATTATAGCTGCAAAGCGACAGATCGGCATCGCCCGGCCCGGGGTGGGGCTGTCTCACCAAGGCGGCAAGGATCTCCGAGGACTCCCGCCCCAGCATCCGTGCAACGCCCGCGCTCCGGCCGAGGATGTTGCCCGCGCGATCGTAGACGATCACGCCCTCCGTGCTCTCCGGCAGGGGGGACCGATCGGGATACAAAAGCCCGTCGGTCGGGCAGTCGCGCGCCAGGGCCTCGCCGATCAGGGCGGCCAAAGACGCAAGCGCCCGTTCTGTTTCCGGGGGAATCTCACCCTTGCTGCTCCCCACGATCAGAACGCCGTGGCACCGTTCCCGGCGGCAAAGGGGGCGCGCATGCAGGAAAAAAGCGCCCTCACATAGGTTTTGGGGCTGGCAGGCCCGGTACGCCTCCTCGGCCAGATCGCGCCACGCACGGTTGGCAGTGGCGGGAGACGCTCCTGCGGGCAGCGGCTCGAGGGGTCCATCGGACCGGCCGGGAGAGGGTAGGTAAAGCGCGGCGGCCTCGAGAGAGAAAAGTGCGGTCCAGCCCAGGGCCAGTTTGGCAACGGCTTCCCTGGCGCCGCCCCGCGCGCCGTCAGGCTCCCCCGAACGGGCCGCGCCGCGCGCCTGCCCGGCGGCAGAGCCCGTGATGTCGTCTGCTTCCATGTTATGCCTGTCCATGCCCTCACTCCTCTCGTTCTCGCGGCGAAAGTCACCCAGATACTGAGGCGGGGGTCTTTGGACAGCATGCCGGATTGAACGGCCGTCATTGTATTGAATTCATTGGGATCGAGTACGATATTCTAGATTAGTCAGTCAAATCCTCCTTCGCCTGAAATCCACGGCCGATCCATTTTGCGTCCGGCATGGAAAACACGGCCTGCGGCGGGTGATCGTGACTGCGATGCCCGGTTTGCGGTTTGACTGCATTCGCGATAATCGGATATAATTAGGCTGTTTGCTCCATTCCTGGCGAGTATGGGAGGAAATGACTTGAGTCTCCTGGCGCGGTGGATCGTGCGGTATCGTTTTTTCATCCTAGCCGCGGCTTTGTTTGTCCTTTTACCGTGCCTGTACGGACTGCGCAATCTCCGCATCGAATACGATCTCATGACATACATGCCCCCGGACACGCCTTCCGCCAAGGGACAGCTCATCCTGAACCGGGATTTCGGCTTTGGCGCCATGGCGTACCTCCTGGTCAAGGACAAGCCGGACTGGGAGGTGGAGCGCCTCAAGCGGCGGGTCGGCGCGGTGCCCGGCGTGGGCGCGGTCGTCTGGATCGACGATCTCACGAACATCGCCGTGCCGCGGCAATACATGGACCAAAATATCCGCCGGCAATTCTACAACGACGGCGCCACCGCCATGCAGATCACTTTTGCCCACCCGAGCTCGTCAATGGAGACCCGGCGCGCCATCCAGCGGATCCAGGCCCTGTTGCAAAAGGGGGAAAGACTCGCCGGGCAGTCCGTCACCCTGGTCGAGATGCGGAACCTGGCCGACGCTGAAAAGCCGAGGATGCTCGCCATCTCGCTTGCGCTCGTGGTCCTCATCCTGCTCTTGACCATCCCTTCGCCCGTGGTGCCCTTTCTCTTCCTGTGCACGCTTGGTTTTGCCGTCGCGGTCAATCTCGGGTTGAACTACTTTTTTGGCTATCGCATCTCCTATCTCACCAACTCGGTGGTCACCGCCCTACAGCTCGGCGTCTCCCTCGACTTCTGCATCTTTCTCTGGGAGCGCTACCGCGAGGAACGCGCGGCCCATGCACGCGACGAGGCCATGGCCATCGCGATCCGCCGGACCTCGACCGCCGTCCTGGCCAGCTCGATCACGACGGTCCTGGGTTTTCTGGCCCTGGCCTTCATGCGCAACGGACTGGGCGCCGATCTCGGCATCACCATGGCCAGGGGCGTGCTCTTTTCCCTCCTGGCCTGCCTGACCATTCTGCCGGCTCTGCTCCTCGCGGCCGACCGGTTGATCTTTGCCTGGCAACACCGTTCCATCCTCCCGGATCTGGGCTTTTTGGCCCGTTTCGTGACCAGGGTCCGCCTGCCCCTCCTCCTGGCCTTCATCCTCCTATTCATCCCGGCTTATTACAGCTATCGCCGGGTCAAGATCTCGTACGACCTGGAGTCGACGTTCCCGGCCAAACTGGCGTCGATCCAAGCGGCGGAGGACATGCGGCGCACGTTCGGCTCCGTGGATACGCTGAACCTCGTGACCAGGGACATCGGCGCTTACGAACTGGGGCGGATCCTGGCCCGCCTGGAGCGCGTGCCCGGGATCAAAGGAGTCACCTCATACCAGACGGTGGTCGATCCGGCCATCCCCGCCCTCTTTGTGCCCGATCAGATCAGGAGGATGTACGTCGCCGGCCGGTATTGCAACAGCACCATCCTCCTCGCCGAGCGCGCCGCCTCGCCCGCGACCAAGCGGATCCTGGCGGAGGTCAACGCGATCATCCGGCCGTACGGCGACAGGGCCTATCTCGCCGGCCAGCCGGCCATCATGGCAGAGATGGCCGCCGAGGCCAGATCCGATCTGCCCAGGGTCAATACGCTCTCCCTCGTCATGATCTTCGCCGCCCTGCTCTGGTCGTTCCTCTCCCTCTCGCTGCCGGCGATCCTCATCCTCGCAGTGCAGCTTGCCATCTGGTTCAACCAGGGGCTTTCCGTCCTCTCGGGCGAGCCTCTCTTTTACTTCGGCACCATTGCCATCGGCGCCATCCAGCTCGGTTCCACGGTGGATTACGCGGTCCTCTTGACCACCAGGTTCCGCGAGGAGCTGGCCAGGGAGAGGCCGGTGCCGGCCATGATCAAGGCCCTGGGGCAAAGCGCGCGCGCCATCATGACGAGCGCCGCCACCCTGTTCGCGGCCAACATGGGCATCTACGCCGGCACCTCCATGGATCTGGTCAAGGGACTGGTCGCGCTGATCGCGCGCGGCGCCGTCATCACCGTGGCCGTCGTACTCGTCTTCTTCCCCGCGGTCCTGTTGATCCTCAATCCGCTGATACGCCATACGACCCTCCGCTGGCCCAAGACGCGGGGGAACGGATACGACGCGCAAGACAAGGGGGTCCCCGCATGCACCGCGGAACCTTGACCGTCCTGGCCCTGCTCATCTTTGCCGCCGCGTTGGCCGCGCCCATCGAAGGCGCCGGCGGTTTCGTGATCGAGGATCGCGAAACGGTTTACGGCCTCCTGGATCCGGGCGGCACACCCAAGGACCTGACGGTCGTCGACTGGCTGCGCGTGCGTGGCGCCGGCGCGACGGTGGTCGTGGATCCCGGCGATCTGACCGGCGTGCGCAACCTCAAGGGTCCCGAGCGCCCGCGCCGGGTGCCGGGCGGATTGGCCTGGGACGTGAAGTGCCGGGGCGGGATCAAGGATATCTTTTACGACGGGCATACCAAAAAGCCCCTGCCGGTGGAGATCAAGATCGTCTATGTCCTGAACGGCAAAGTGGTCGCTCCCGGCGAGGTCGCGGGCAAAAAGGGCGACCTGGCCGTGAGGATCACCATCACGAACAAGCTCAGGGCGTCGGGGAGGATCGCGTACGCGGACGCCGGCGGCGGGAGGATTGTCACGAACCGGGAATTCGTCGTGCCCATGGCCGCGAACATTACCATCGATGTGCCGTCCGAGCTGTACCAGCGCATCGAGGCACCGGATGCCACGGCCATCGCCACCGGTTCGACGCTCAAGATCAGCTGGATCGTCTTCCCCTACCCCACCGCCAGGCTCACCCTGCGTCTGGTGGGGGAACGCATGCGCCTCGAGCCGTTCTTTTTCAGCATCGCCCCCAGCGAACTGCCGTACCCGTCCCTACCCATCGAGGGGCGGCTCATGGAGATGGGCGGGGGCGTGAGGCAGCTGTACGAGCGGTTCGGCGCGGTCGTGGCCGGAGCCGAGGAATTGGTCCAGGGCCAGGATCGGCTGCTCGGGGGCGTGGGGAGGATCCAGGCGGGCGTGGCGGATCTCTCGCGCCTCAACGAGGCCCACCGCGAGATCGTGGCGCGCACCGCATCCGGCCTTGCGAAACTCAACCCCGACGATCTGGCCGCCACCCTCGGGCGCCTGAGCGAACTGGAGGACGGGCTCGGCCGGCTGGAGGAGGGGGCCGGATCCCTGCGCCAGCTGAACGAGGCCCATCAGCGGATCGCGGCTGCCATCTCGGGCGAGCTGGAGGCAATCGATCCCGCCCCCCTGGCGCAAAACCTCGGCCGCCTGGACGAACTCGCCGGCGGACTCGAGGAGGCGGACAAATACCTCGGAGATGTGGCCGAGTCGCATGCGGCCCAGACCGCCGTGGCCCGGGGCATACAGGCCAGGCAGGGCGATATCCTGGCCAAGCTGGACGAGCTGGGGGAGCGGGATCACCTCCTGCGCGGCAGCCCGGAGTTCAAGGAGTTGCAGCGCCTCTGCAAGCTGCAGCGGGACAAGCTGCACAGCCTGCTCGCGGGCGGCAGCCGGGATGGCCGGTCCTTTGACGGCATGGGCCGCACCAGCCTGGCGCTCTCGGCCATGTCACGGAAGATGAAGGCGGGGAGCGGGGACCTGGCCGCTCTCAGAGAGGCCGGCGCCAAGGCGAGGGGCCTGATCGGCGCCCTTGACCGGTTAAAGCTGGCCCTGCGCGTCCTCGCCCGGGGCGGGCGGCTCGAGGGCGCGGAGATACCGGGCCTGGATACGGCCGGGTCGGGGCTGGCCCAGTTGCAAGCGGGCGCCGCCGAGATCCGCAAGGGAGTAAGCGGGGCGGGAGGGCAAACCGGACTCCTGGACAAGCTCCGCGCCGGCCTGGCGCTGCTCAGAACGGCGCTCAAGGTGCTCCTCACGGGAGGCGAGATCGAGGGACAACAGGTGCCCGGCCTCGACACGGCCGGCAGGGGCCTGGGCGAGGTGGGGGACGGCCTCCGGCAGGTGGCCGACGGGCTCGCGCAGAGCAAGGACGGTGCCGTCATGCTCCGCGATGGGGTGGGGCAGGCATACGACCAGGGCATCAAGCCGCTCCACACCGGGGTGGGTGCTGCTCTCGCCGAACTCGGCCAGGCCGAGGCGCTGAAACGCGCCGCGGCCGAAAAGGTGAGGGCCTACGATCATTTCATCGGCAAGCCCGCCGGAGCCACGGGCGAGGTGCGTTTCCTGCTGCGCACGGAGGGGCTGCGCTGAACGATCAGGGATATAGCTTGATCGGGCCGAGGCGGCCCCGGGCCTTGCCCTGCTCGTAGAGGAGATGAATGTTGTACGGCGCCTCTCCCTGCTTGAGTTCGGGCAGGGTCAGGCCCAGGTTGACCTGATAGCGGCCGTTGCTAAAATCCTTTACCTCGCGCGGCAGGGAGGAGGCCTTGACCACCGGCCTGTCGCATTCCACCCCGGCCAGCGTGAACCCGCCCGAGGCTTCCCCGCTCAGGATGAGATAGCCCTTGATCATGCCTTCCGCGGTGTTCAGGCGGTGCCATTCCCAGGCGTTTTCATCGAGCTTGACGAACCGGGGGCCGGCCTGGCCCAGGAAATACCAGGCCGCTCCGGCGCCGGCCGCGGCCACGACCGCGGCCAGAACTATGATGGGTAGCGTCTTTCCACCCATGATCCGGTTCTTTGTCATTACGATACGACCTCCATTAGCCCCGGATTGATGTTTAGGGCCGATAAACGCAGATCTCGCAGATTACGTTAGTACTAGAATGATAAGTAGACCACTCTTAAAAGCGCTGTGAAAAACCGTTCTTGGACCGATAAACACGTAAAACAGGAAACGACATCACATGATTTTCATGATTAATAGGATTAACAAGATTCGAGATTATGATCATTAATAAAGATAATTTAATAGACAAATAATCTGTGTAAATCCTGAAAATCATGTTAATCCTGTTAAATTGTTTCTAATCACGTAAAGCGATTATGCAGATTAGGCAACATACCGATTTCATGCGATTCTATAATTCCTTGTCATCTGGGTATTAATCGCTATAATCTGCGTTCCGGTACCTCTTTCACACTGCTTCTAAAATCCCAGCAGATAGGACACCGCCCCGGCCAGGGCGGCCAGGGCCACGACCAGCAGTGGGTGGACCTTGACCCCGCGTATCAGCGCCACCACCGCGCCGGCCACGGCTGCGTCGCGCCAGGTGAGTAAGGCGCTCCGCCCCACGGCGACCGCCGCCGAGGCGATCAGAGCCACGACCGCCAGCCGCAGGCCAAAAGCCGCGCCTTGCACGCCGGGCAGAGCGCGGTACCGGTAAAAAACACCCGCCAATAAGAGCGCGATGATCAGGGACGGCATCACCACGCCCATGGTGGCGGCGGCCGCCCCGGGCCAGCCCGCGACCTGGTAACCGACAAAGGTCGCGGTATTGACGGCGATGGGCCCCGGCGTCATCTCCGCGATGGCCACCACATCCAGGAACTGCGGCATCGTCAGCCAGGCGTGCCTGGTGATGACCACCCGCTCGATGAGGGGGATCATGGTGTAGCCGCCGCCGAAAGCCAAGGCGCCGATGGTGAAGAACGCGGTAAAAAGGCTCCAGAGGACGCCCATCACGGTTCGTCCTCCCTTCCGCCGCCCGTGGCCGGGAGCACGCGGCGCAGGAGATAACCGCAAAGCGCCGCCAGGGCGATGAGGACCGCGGGATGGGGATTCAGCGCCACGGCCGCGAGGAAGAGCCCGCCCGCAACCGTCAAATGGAGCCAGGACCTGAGCAGGCTGCGCGCCATGCTGAGCGCGGCGGCCACGATCAGGCCCACCACGGCCGGGCGCACGTAGCTAAAAACGGCCTTGAACAGGGGCAGGCGATCCAAACGCGCAAATGTGGCGGCGATCGCAAGAATGATGAAGAAAGGGGCGAGGATGACGCCGAGGCACCCCGTCAGGGCTCCCGCCAGCCGCCTCAGGCGAAATCCAGCGAGCACGGCCGTGTTAACGGCAATAGCCCCGGGCGCGGTCTGTGCCAGGCCAAGGATCTCCGCGAACTCATCCTCGGAAAGCCAGGCCCGCCCAGAGACGAGTTCCCCCCTGATGAGCGGCACCATGGCATAGCCGCCGCCCAGCATGAAGGCCCCGATCTTGGCGAACGACCAGAAGACGGCCGCAAGCGGCGGGTATGCTTTCGGCTTGTACCTCTCCTTCTCTATTCCTTGATCTCCTTTCGCGTCATGCGTAATTTCGAATTTCAGATTCAATTCATCATTCCGCATTTAGCATTGGTACTCTCGAAATCGGATTCAATTCATCATTCTACAGTCATCATTATTCATTATCTCAAAACGGCCAACAAAGGTACGCTCAAAATCCGGGTTCAATTCGATCCCGCCACAAGACTGCGCAGGCGCGAGACGCCCAGGAACCATGAGAGGCAAAGCGCGGCGAGGGCCTCCGCCGCAAAGAAAGCCGCGCCCAATAACCGCGCCGGGCCCCCGCCCGGCACGCCCGCGCCGGGCATGCGGATGTATGCGGGCAGGGCCAGCGTGGCTCCCATGGCCGCAACCACGCAGATCCCGAGCAGCGTCGTCAGGGCCACCCTGCCGCCGCTCGCGTTCCTTCCCCCGCCCCATCTGCCTTCGGACCTTTGATGAAAATTAGGCGAGAGAGTATCGAAAAGGAGCGAAAGGCTGGTGATGGCAGCGGTCAATCCCGCGCCGATCGAGAGGCTCGGCCAGAACGAGTGCCCGGGCGCCCTCGCCAGGAGGGCTAGGGCCAGGTTGGCCAGGAAGATGAGGCATAGCGGCGGGGCAAGGGCGTAGATGAGCTTGGCGGCATAGATCCGTTCGGCCCGCTCCGGCGCGATTTGCAAAAGCCACCAGCTCCCCCCCTCCCTGCTAACGGCGATGCCGCCGAACTGGCTGTTCCATCCCATGGTGCTGAAGGCGATCAAGCCTGCGTAAAACACAACCAGCCACGCCGGGGGCGGCCCACTCCGGTCCCAGCCGCCGAAGCTGATATTCCAGGCAAAGAACCCCACCACCATCACGGTGACCGCCAGGTTGTACCAGAACAGGGGCTCGCGCCCGGCCAGGGTAAAATCCTTGCGCAACAGGCCCAGGAGGGGGCTGCCCCGGCGGCGCCGCGCCCGCATCGTTGCCCGGCGCCTGCGTTTGCCTCCCTTGACGCCGTGGCTTTCCTGCGCCGCCGACCAGCCCGCGAGGAAAATGCGGCGCGCCAGGGCCAGGGCGAGCAGGAAGAAGCACAGGGCGGTGAGGCCCAGGGGCAACGCCGTGGCGGCAAGGCTCAACCCCGGCCAGCCGAGCGCGGCAAAGGGCGCGCGGGCCATCCAGGCGTGAGGGAGGTAGGATACCTTTGCCAAGCTCCAGGCGGCCAGGGTCTCGAGCCACGCCCTGCCGCCCAGTCCCGTCCTGGCTGCCATGGAGTTGAGGAACTGGGTGCCGAAGACGAAGAGGAGCCCCGCGCCCAGGGAGAGGCTCACGACAAACTGCCGCACCCGCTGGCGGGCGATGTAACGCATCACGAGGAGGAGGAGGATGGTAACGGGGGCCAGAAACAGCACCCCCCCGCCGGCCAGGGATAGGACGACCATGAGATAGAAACCCGCCCCGGCGCCGTTGGCCGCGCCGAGCGCCAGCCAGGACGGGAGGATCATCGGCGCCAGGGCGGCCATCATGCCGGCCAGGGATTCGCCGAACTTGGCGGTGAAGACCGCGCCCGCGCGGAGGGGCTGCGCCATGAGGAACTCCAGGCCCCTGCCCTCCAGGAGGACCGCCATGACGTTGCTCAGCGCGGTCATAAAGAGGAAGATAAGACTCGCCAGGGCCAGCGCCGTGGCCAGGTTGAGGCAGAAAACGCGCCAGATCGAGGCGGCCTGCGGTACGCCGGCCAGGTTCCCCCTGACCAGGGAGAGAAAGCGGGACATGCCGTAAAAAACCATGCATCCCACGGCCGCGATCGCGGCGGGGCCGGCGAGCCCCCCCCGGCGCCTGCCCCCCCGCCCGCGCAGCAGGGTGTTCTTGACGCCGGCGGCCCAGGCCCGCCAGATCAGCAGGATTTCCCTCAAGTTCAACCCTTCAACCCTCCAGGTAGCGCGAGATCTCCTCAGCCTCCGCGCCGCCCGTCAGTTCCAGGAAGAGATCCTCCAACGACATCTCGGCCCGGGCCGGGCAGTCGGCGGCCCCGCGGCGCAGATCGGCCAGGGAGCCGACCTGGATGAGCCGCCCGGCCTGGATGATTCCGACCCGGTCGCACATGCGCTCCGCTATCTCCAGGATATGGGTGGACATGAAGACCGTCGTGCCCTTGGCGCACAGCTCGCGGAGGATGTCCTTGAACAGCCTGGCGCTCCTCGGATCGAGGCCCACCGTGGGTTCGTCCAGGAAGATCACCCGGGGCTCGGGCAGGAGGGCCGCGGCCAGGCAGACTTTCTGCTTCATGCCGTGCGAATACCCCCCGAGGAGTTCACGGGCCCGATCCTTGAGCTCAAACAGTTCGAGCAGGTTGGCGATGCGCCGATCGGCCAGGCGCCGGTCCAGGCGGTGGATCTCCCCCACGAAGCGGAGGAACTCGACGGCTGTGAGCCGTTCGTAGAGGTTGGGCGTGTCCGGGACATAACCCAGCCTCGCCTTGGCCGCCACGGGATCGGCGGCCACATCGACCCCGGCCACCACCGCCCGGCCCGAGGTCGGCCGCAGGATGCCGATGAGCATCTTGATGGTGGTGGTCTTGCCCGCGCCGTTGGGACCCAGAAAGCCGAAGAGCTCGCCCGGCTCGACCCGGAGGTTGAGGCGGTCCACGGCCAAGAGTTTGCCGAAGGACTTGGTCAGGTCGGAGGTTTCGATCAAAAGGACCCCTCCAGTCCAAACACACTCGATGCTTTACATTGAAAACCTTCTTGCATTACTTCTAGAAGCGCTGTGAAAAACCGTTCTTGGACCGATAAACACGTAAAACAGGGAACGACATCACATGATTTACATGATTAATGGGATTAACAAGATTCAAGATTAAGATCATCAATAAAGATAATCTGATAGACAAATAATCCGTGTAAATCCTGAAAATCATGTTAATCCTGTTAAATTGTTTCTGATCACGTAAAGCGATTATGCAGATTAGGCAACATACCGATTTTATGCGATTCTATAACTCCTTGTCATCCGGGTGTTAATCCCCGTAATCTGAGTTCCGGTACCTTTTTCACACCGCTTTTAGAGTTTGTGCGACTAACCCGATTTGCGACCAGAGGAGCACAAACTCTGGTATCAAGCGCCACGCGGTAGCACTGTATTTAGTTGTAGACTTCTAGGATGCACTGACCAAGAGCCTATCCAAGAGAACCCCGCCGAACGCCGCGGCCAAGGCCAGCACGGCGCAACCCTCGAGGAGGACCAGCGCCGCGGCGGCGAGCGGCCCGGCGGCAAAAGAGGCGAGGAGGTACGTGATCCCCGTCGCGAAGGAGACCGCCAGGCCGGCCGCCATGGCCAGCACGATCTTGGCCTTGCCGCCGCCGTGCGCGCCGCTCATCTTGATCCCCAGCCTGAGGGTGAAATCGGGCAGCGCCAGGTCGGCCAGGAGCCCGGCCCCGGTGAAAGCCGCCGTGAGCCCGGCCAGGATGACGAGGGAGATGCCGGGCGGCGGCAGCGCGAGGCCGGCCAGGGCAAAGACGGCCCAGGCCTGACAGAGAAAGGCCCCGGCCCCCGTGGCGCCGAACCAGAGCTTGGCCGTGGCGAGCGACCGGCCGCTGAGAGGGAAGGCCTGCACCCGCCACCACGAAGAGCCCTCGCGGCTGATCGCCATCCCCCCCGCCAGCGCCAGCCAGCCAATGACAAAAAAAGACGCGAAAAAGAAGTGGAAGGCCTGCAAGGCGGGATCGGCCCCCTTTGCGAATTCGGGGTTGCGCCCCGCGCTCCAGGCGTAAAAAGAGATGCCGAGCACGAAGACGAGGAGATCCGCCCAAAAGAGCGGCTCCCGCGCGAGGATGAGCCAGTCCTTGGCGAGCATGGCGAGGAGCGGCCGGGGCCGGCCCTTTCTGGCGCCGGCGGCCGCCCGGGGGCCGGCGGCCCTGGCCCCGGTTTCCTGGGCGTTGGACCAACCCGCCAGGTAGATGCGGCCGCCGATGATGGTTGCCGCCGCGGACACGCCCGCGGTCAGGACAAAAAGCAGCCCGAGCCGCGGCAGCCACGCGCCCCCTCCCCCGCGCGCGGCCAGCGCGGCGCCGGCCGCGAGGCCGTGGGGCAAAAAGGAGAACGCGTCCATGACGCGGTGCGCCCTGAGCATGAGCGCCGGCACGCCGAGCCTGAGCATGCCGATGCCCGCCGCCTCCAAGGCGAGCACCAGGGCCGCCATCCCGGCGACCAGCGCCGCGACCATCGCCCGCCTGAGCCAGGCAGCGCGGACGCGGCAGAGGATCAGGCCCAGGGCGAGCGAGACCCCGGCCGCGCAAAGTAGCGTCTCCAGCGCCAGGCCGGCCAGGCCCACGGAGATGAATCCCGGATCGCCGCCGGAGGCGAGGCCGAGAGCCACCCAGGCCGGCGCGATCAGGCCAAAGACCAAGCCCAGGGCGGCGGCGGCCACATCCGCCATGCCGGCCAGGTGAACCGCCCAGGTTCCGACGGGTTGCGCGAGGAGGAGCGCCAGGTGAGGGGCCTCGTATAGACCGGCCAGGGCGGTATTGCCGGCCACGGAGAGGGCGATGGCGGCGGCGCCGAGCGAGAGTCCCTGCGCCAGGAGGAAAAGGAGGATCTCCCTGAAACGCGGCTCCACTGCGGGGAGAAGGACCGAAAAGACGAGCGCGGCCAGGGCCAGGTTGAAGAGGATGAAACACGCGTACCCCAAGAGGCCCACGCGGGCCAGGGAGCGCCGCGCGCCCGCGGCGCCGTGCCTGTAGGCGAGGAAACGGTAATGGAGAAGGATCAGGAACTCCCTCATCTCCGGAACCGCCCCTGCTTGACATCCTGCAACTGCCGCCTGATACGGCGCTCGACGGCCTCGGGCAGGGGCACGAGGGGCGGCGGTGGCACCGGCGGGAGTGGTTCGGGCGGCGCGGGGACGGGCGCGGACGGTACCGGCTTGGGCTTTGGCGTGTAGGGAGGCAGCTCCAGCAGGTCGTGGAGGAGGCAGAGGGCGGCCTCCTTGTCGGCGATGCGGCCCCGGCCGCTACTATCGGGATCGAGCTGCATCTGGGGTGGGATGGGCGCGCCGACGCAGGACGGGCAGCCGTCGGCGCAGGGGCAGTTGGCCAAAAGATCCAGCGCGGCGGCAAAGACCTCCTCCACGCGGTCGTAGGCCTTGTGGGCCAAGCCCAGGCCGCCGGGGTACTTGTCGTAGACGAACAGGGCGGCCGAACCGAGGTTGTTGAGATCCACGGTGGAACCCACGTCGGCGGGATCCGCCATTACGAGGAAGGGCAGGACCTCCGTGAGCACGTTGGCCACGCCGTAGAGCCCCTCGATGGGATCGCGGCCGCAGTCGCGCACCCTCCGCAGGGCGGCCGCGGGGGGCACTACCCACAGTGCCGTGGTGGACATGTTCTGGGGCGGCAGGTCGATCTGGCCGAAGCCGATGCTGTCCCTGGAGCCGAACTTGATCTTGCGGAAGAGATAGGGCTTTTGCATCACCGAGACATCGCCGAAGCAGGCCGTGCTCACCCGCCAGGCCTTCTCCAGTTCCCGCTCCTCCACGCGCACCTGGATCTCGGTGATGGACTGGGTGTAGTAGTCGAGATCGGCCTTTTCGACAAAAGAGGCCTTCTTGGCGAGGTCCATCTCCCGCACGAAGTAGAGGTCGCCCTCGTGGAGGTAGACGGCCTGCGTGTGCAGCTGCTGAAAGGCGCTGGCCTCGTCCATGGTGCCGATGACCTTGCCGCCGTCCGCGATGTCGATGATGGTGTACGTGTTGGCGCAGATATTGCGGAGCGACACCTCGCCCGCGGGGAAGCCGCCCCCGCGCCAGTACCACCCACCGGCGCCCTTCGCGACCTGCCTCTCCTCGGCCAGGATCTCGAGGAGCGCCGGGGCGTAGCGGCCGAAACCGCGCAGATCCTCGGGGCCGAGCGGCGCCTCGAAGGCCGCGGCCCGCAGGTGCCCCAGGACGATATGGGGATTGTCGGGATCCACCACGGCGGTCTCGGGCGACCGGCCGAAGAAGTACTCGGGGTGGCGCGCGAGGTACTGGTCGATGGGCGTGTTCTGCGCCACGTAGACGGCGAGCGCCTCCTCGGCGCCGCGGCCGGCCCGGCCGGCCTGCTGCCAGGTGGAGGCGATGGTGCCGGGGTAGCCCACGATGAGGCAGGCGTCCAGACTGCCGATGTCGATGCCGAGCTCCAGCGCGTTGGTGGTGGTGACGGCCAAAAGCTCGCCGGAGAAGAGGCGGCGCTCGATCTCGCGGCGTTCCGAGGGAAGGTAGCCGCCCCGGTAGGCCCGAATCCTGTTCACGAGACCCGGATGGCGGCGGCCCAGGAGATCGGCGGTATAGCGCTGCAAGAGCTCAGCCGTGACGCGCGCGCGGCAAAAGGCGATGCTCGGCGTCCGCTCGCCGGCCAGGGCCGCGAGCAGCTCGGCCGCTTCGCTGTTGGCGCTGCGACGCTCGCCGGTGCCGTCCTCGAGGAGCGGCGGGTTCCAAAAGGCGAACTGCTTGCTGCCCCGGGGGGAGCCGTCCTCGTCCACGAGGAGGAACTCCTTGCCCGTCAGGCTCTCCGCCAGCTCGACGGGGTTGGCGATCGTGGCCGAGCAGCAGATAAAGACGGGATCCGAGCCGTAGCGGCGGCAGAGGCGCAGGAGCCGCCGTATGACGTTGGCCACGTTGGCGCCAAAGACGCCCCGGTAGGTGTGGATCTCGTCGATGACCACGTAGCAAAGCGAGCCGAGGAAGGGCGCCCAGGCCGTGTGCCGCGGCAGGATGCCCTGGTGGAGCATGTCGGGATTGGTCAGGATCAGGCGCCCCTCATCCCTGAGCTTGCGCCGCGCGTGAGCCGGGGTGTCGCCGTCGTATGTGCCGATGGCGCCGGGCGGCAGGAGCCCTCCTTTGCCCGTGAGGCGGCCGAGGCCGCGCAGCTGGTCCTGGGCCAGGGCCTTGGTGGGGAAAATATAGAGCGCTCTGGTCCCTGGCGCGGCCAGGGTCCGCTCGAGGATGGGCAGGTTGTAGCAGAAGGTCTTGCCGCTGGCCGTGCCGGTCGTGACGACCACATTGCGCCCGGCCCGCACCGCGGCGATAGCCTCGGCTTGGTGGCTGTAGAGCCGCGCCACGCCGAGCTCCGCGAGCCTCTCCAGGAGGGGCGCGGGCAGGGCGGGCGCAAGCTCCCCGTAGCGCGCCGCGCGGGCCGGAATCTCCTTGACAAAAACCAGTTGACCGCGGTAGCCGCGGCCGGTGGTCAGGTGGTCCAAGAAACGCTTGGCGTCCACGCTTGCTCTCCCTTGCCGTCGTTGGCATCGGGAGGTATTCGACGGGAGCGGGGGCAGTACCTGCCCTAGATCGATGATGAATGAAGTTCATCATGATCAAGAAAAGTACGCCGCCGTATGCCCGTGCAGCCCGAGTTGTTCCAGCATGCGCGCGGCTTTGTCCAGCGTGGCGGGGAAACGGACCTCGTCCCCGGAGAGGAGGCGGACGAGATCGCGCAGGCAGTCCTCGACCGCGGCCGCATCGCCGCCGATCAAAGGGAGGAGGCGGCTCTTGATCAGCTGGTCGAGCAGGGCATCGGGCGCCAGGCCCACCTGGGCCGCGCCGGCCAGGGCGGCGCCGATCTCGCGGAACGTCCGGTAGCCGACGCTGATCCCGTGCCCCTGGAGCAGCCCGGCGATCTCGAGCAGGGGCGTCCTGCCCGGGAAAGGCTTGTCCCAGCGGGCCAGGAACCGGTCCAGGTCGGCGAATTCCAGCTCGAAGAGGAAGGCGCGGTCCAGGAGCTTGCGTGGTAAGGGCTTTTCCCCGCACTGCGCGCAGATCGTGCCAAAAAAGAGCAGGTTCGGGGGGAGCGGCGCCTCCCCGCCCGCGGCGCCCGGGGCATCCCCCTGCCCGCCGCCGGTGAACCCCAGGTGCAGGCGGGGCGGCTGCGCGTCGAGCCCGCAGAGCAGGGTCGCCAGGTAACCCTCGGGCTCGCCCAGGGCCATCTCCTCCAGGGCAAAGACGTAAAACCTCTCGGGGTCGGCCGCTGCGCGCACCGCCGCCGCGGCCAGCCCGCCCGGGAGGAAAATCCCGCGGATCTCGTCGTACCGGCCCAGGAGCGGCGCGCCGTCGCGCCAGGAGGCCTCCACCGGCACCAGGCTGAGCTCAGCCGGGAGCGCCTCGGCGATCAGCTGCACCAGCTGGCTCTTGCCCGCTCCCGGCGGGCCGTAGAAGATGACAAAACGGTGCGGCACGGTCAGGGCCGCCTCCACGCCGCGCAGGAGCGTCTCGGGATAATACAGCCGCGCCGCGTCGGCCAAACCCTTGAGCCGCGCGGCCAGACCCTTCACCGAGGGCATCCCTCTCACCACCCCTTTACTAATGATGAATGCAGAATGATGAGGCGGATCGCCTCGCCGCCCAGGCCCTGTCCGAACAGATCCTCCCAGCCAGGGTGATGCCGATCTCGGCACGCCGGTGCAGGCGGTCGATGTCGTGCAGGCCGACCGAACCGATAGTGACCTATTAATTCCTACCCATCCGCCCAGGCCACGAACTCCCCGCCTGGCCGATGTCGTCTTTTGCCGTTATGATACAATCAGAGCATGCCCGCGGGGCTGCCCGCCTCCTCCGGGCCGGGCGCCGCGCGGCGCCAACTCATTGATTGGTGGTGTCCGACAAGGATGATCTTCGCCATTATCATGACGGCATTCCTTTTCCTCTCCTTTTTGTCGATCAACCTGACCGAGATGCGCATGGTACCCGTCGGCCTCAGGCTGATGCCGCTCATCGAGGCAACCCTGCTCTGGGTCTTTGTCCTCTCCAGGGGGAACAGGGGCTGGCTCTGGATCCTGTTTTTGATCCAATACTACATCATATTCGTCTTTATCGTCGCCATGGCCGGCGCGGGCCTGGCCGGCGCGATCCTCGACCGGGAACACAACATCGGCCCCGTGACCCTGGGTAATCCGCGCGGGGAAAAGACGATCGCGGCAATCTACCATCCCGGCGGCACCGATTATACCGGCAAATTCCTGCGGGCGATGGGGGAACGGCTGGCCGGCACCGAGTACAGGCTCATCATGCACAGCGCCAGACGGGGGCTGCAGATCGACCTCGCGGGGGCGGAAGCGGTCATCCTGGCCTCGCCGGTCTACGCGGGCCAGATCAGGCCTCCCGTCAAGCGGTTCATCGAACGCGGCCTGGCGGGCAAAAGATGCGTCCTCATCCTGACGGGCGGCGGCGCGGCCATGCCTGAGAAGGAGTTCGCCCAGGCGGTTCCTCTCATCGAGAAAAAGGGCGGCGAAGTGATCGCCAAGGGTAAATTCGCCCAGAGCAAGGACGAGTCCAAGCTCAGGGAAGAGGCCGCGGCCTTTACCGGGCGGATGCTCGAGGAGCTGGGTAAAGAGTGATGCGAAAGGCGGGGGCGAGAATCTGGGCTAATCTATTGAGCGCAACGAGGATCGCCCTCCTCCCGTTTCTGCTCCACTGCATGGCCCGGGACCGATGGGCGGCGGCGGCCGTCCTCTTGGCGGTCACGGGCCTGACCGACGTGCTCGACGGATACTTGGCAAGGCGCGCAGCCGGGGGCCACGCTGCGGGGGCAATCCTGGACGTGGCGGCCGACGTGGCGCTCTCCATCGCGATCGCCCTCGCCCTTTACGCCAAGAGAATCTTCGGCCTTGCCCTGCCCCTGCTCGTCGCCCTCGCGCCCTGCACGTATCTCCTGGTCTGCCTGGCAAAGGGCGCGGCGGTCAGGACGCGCGCCGGCAGGTATGCCGGCGCGGTCTGCGTGGCCTGTTACGGCGCGGTATTCCTCGCGCTGATGTTGCCGCCGGCCGCCGCGCTCATCCCGGGCCTGTCCGGACCGGCGCTGGCCCTGTACCTCTGCCTCGTCTGCGCGGAAAACCTCGGGCAACTGGCGGGCTGGCTCGCCTGGAAGCGGCGGCCGTCGGTATCCGCCACCGCGCCGGCAGCCCCCTTGCACTAGTCCAGTGCCGCGCCTGCCAAACCCGGTATGCCGGGCAACGCGCGCCAACATCGAGCCGTGACCGCTCCTAGCCCATCTCAGCCTCGACCTCGTGTACGCCCCCAATCCCGTCCGGGCGCAGGAGACCGTCCGCGATCTCATGGCCGTCCATGGTCAGGCGGGCGAGGCCCTTGCCGACATGCCTGGGGTTGCGCACCCTGATGCGAAAGGTCTCGCCCCGAAAGACCCTCGTCACGGTGAATCCGTCCCACGCCGCGGGGATGCAGGGATCGACCCGCAGACCGTCGTAATCGGGGCGGATCCCCAGGATGTACTGGCTGATCGCCACGAACATCCAGGAGGCCGTGCCGGTGAGCCAGGAATTCTTGGCCTCGCCCCGGCGGGGCGAGTCCTTGCCCGCGACCATCTGCGCGTAGCAATACGGCTCGGTGCGGCGAATCTCGCTTTGCTCCTCCTGGCAGGCCGGGGCGACCCGGCACCAGTAGTCATAAGCCCTCTCGCCACGGCCGATGATGGTCTCGGCGATGATGATCCAGGCATTGTTGTGGCAAAAGACGCCTGCATTCTCCTTGTAACCCGGCGGGTAGGTGGAGATCTCACCGAGCTCCGGCTGATAGGCACTGTAGGCCGGCTGTTGCAGGACGATCCCGTACGGTGTGCCCAGATGCTCCCGGACGGCATCCAGCGCCCGCACAGCCCTGCCGTCCGCCAGGCCGAGGCCGGCCATGACGGCGTAACCCTGGGTCTCGACGTAGATGCGCCCTTCCTCGCACTCCCGGCCGCCGATCTTGCGGCCGCGATGATCGTAAGCCCGCACGAACCATTCCCCGTCCCAGCCGTATTCGTCCATAGCCGCGCGCATCGCCCGCAGCAGCTCCCGGGCGCGGTCGGCCTCATCGCCGTGGCCCAGGCGCCGCCGGATCTCGGCGTACTCCGGCCCGATGGCCAGGAACAAGGCGCCGATCAGGACTGATTCGGCCGTGCGGCCGTCCGTCCGCCCCCTGGTTGTCTGAAAGGATTCGTCCGGCGTCTCGGAGAGGCAGTTGAGGTTGAGGCAGTCGTTCCAATCGGCCTGGCCGATCAGGGGCAGCCCGTGCGGACCGCGGTTCTCTGCCACGTGGTCAAAGGCGCGTCGCAGATGATCGAGCATGGTCCCGGTCACACCGGGATCGCTGTTGTACGGCACGACCTCGTCCAGTATGCCCCAGTCGCCCGTCTCCTTGAGGTAGGCTGAGACGGCCAGGATGAGCCAGAGCGGATCATCGTTAAAACCGCCGCCGATCTCGTGATTGCCCTTCCTGGTCAGGGGCTGATACTGGTGATAAGCCCCGCCGTCCTCGAGGAGTGTGCCCGCAAGGTCCAGGAGGCGTTCCCGCGCGCGTTCCGGCACCTGGTGCACGAAACCAAGGAGATCCTGGTTCGAATCGCGGAAGCCCATGCCCCGGCTGATGCCTGACTCATAGTACGAAGCCGAACGGGACATGTTGAAGGTTACCATACACTGGTACTGGTTCCAGATATTGACCATCATCCGCAGCCGCGCATCGGGATGCTCGATCCGGTAACGGGAGAGGAGCTGGTCCCAGTGATCCCTCAAGGCCTGGAAAGCCGCGGCCGCCTGCTCGGGCCGGCTGAGGCGCGCCATGAGGGCCCGGGCTTGCTCCTTGTTCACTACCCCCGGGGCTTCCCATTTACGCGCCCGCTCGTTCTCGACATAACCCAGGACGAAGACCAGGAGCCGTTCCTCCCCGGGGGCCAGATCGATCCGGAGGTGGTGCGCGGCGATCGGTGACCAGCCGCTGGCCAGGGAGTTGCGCGACCGGCCTTCGCCGACCGCCGCCGGATTGTGCGGCCCCCGGTAGGCGCCGAGGAAGGTCTCCCGGTCCGTATCGAAACCGGCCAGGGGGGCGTTGACCCCATAAAAGGCGTAATGATCCCGCCTTTCGCGGTATTCGGTCCTGTGATAGATGACCGACCCTTCCACCTCCACCTCGCCCGTGCTGAGGTTGCGCTGGTAGTTAGTCATGTCGTCCATGGCGTTCCAGAGGCACCATTCAACGTAGGAAAAGAGCGAGAGGGATTTGGCCTGCCCGCTCTCGTTCTTCAGCGTGACCTGGTGCACCTCGGCGCTGACCCCGGGCGGCAC
Organism: Patescibacteria group bacterium; assembly: GCA_050260175.1. Taxonomy (GTDB): domain Bacteria; phylum Bacillota; class UBA4882; order JAAYXC01; family JAAYXC01; genus JBLNBS01. The sequence continues at coordinate 33,352 of JBLNBS010000037.1, forward strand.
GAAAAAGAGCGCCTCGGCCCGCACGCCTCCGCGCGAGCCGATGATGCGGGTGTAACCCAGGCCGTGGCGGCACTCGTAGGTGTCCAGTTCCGCCTGGACCGGCTGCCAGCCCGGGTTCCAGAGGTCGTCTCCGTCCTTGATGTAGAAATAGCGGCCGTTGTTGTCGGGCGGAGTGTTGTTGTAACGGTAGCGCAGGAGGCGGCGCAGCCTGGCGTCCCGGTAAAAACAGTAACCCCCGGCGGTATTGGAGATGAGGCCGAAGAAGTCCTCTGTGCCGAGGTAATTGATCCACGGCAACGGCGTGCGCGGGGTGGTGATGACATACTCCCGGTTCGCCTCGTCGAAATAGCCGTATCCCATGGCGTGCACCTCGTCTGTCAGCCGATCCCTGCAACCTTTCGAGATCGGAAGCGGCTCCTTCGCCTCATCCCTTGACGCCGCCCGAGAGGCCCTCGATGAAATGGCGCTGGTAGAACAAGAACAGGACGAAAGGCACCAGGATGGCGATGCACCCCGTGGCCATCATGGCGTCCCAGGGAAAATTCACGGTGACGCTGGACATGAACTGCAGCTTGAGGGGGAAGGTGAACAGCCCCTCGTTGCGCAGGACGATCATGGGAATCAGGAAATCGTTCCAGACCTGTCTGAACTGGTAGATCGCCAGCGTGATCAGGGCCGGTTTGGACAGAGGCAGAATGATCTGCCACCAGATCCGGAAATGGCTGGCGCCGTCCATGATGGCCGCTTCCACCAGGGCCATGGGCAGACGGACGAAGTACTGGCGGAGCAGAAAGACGCAGAAAGCCGAGGCGGCGTAAGGCAGGATCAGGCCCAGGCGCGTGTTCAAAAGGCCGTAGATGCGCAGCACCCGGTAGTACGGGGCGATCATCGTCACCATCGGCATCATCATGGTGGCCAGGGACATGACGAACAGGACGTTGCGGCCGGGAAAAACCATGAAGGAAAAAGCATAGGAGCCAAGCGAGCAGACGAGCATCGTGAGAAGGATCGAACCCACGGTGATGACGAGGGAATTGACGAACGAAAGGCCGACGCTCCACTCGCCGAAGGCCAGGGCGAACGAATGCAGGTTGAAGCTGCGGATCGTCCCGAAAAAATCGGAGACGATGACCGGAGGCACCATGAAGATATTGATCTCGGGCAGGAATGAAACGTAGATGATCCAGAACAGCGGCGCCAGGAAAACGAGGGCCAGAGCCGACAAGGCGGCGATGCCCGCGGCTCGCCTGAACTTATTCCATCCCCGCGACTTTGGCTGCATGCCCGCCAGCGCCATAGCGCTCACTCCCCTCGTTACCGCGTTGTCGCCAGGCATCAGATATCACCGACCTCGCCCAGCTTGAGGAATTTCAGCTGCAGGATGCTGACGGCCAGGATGACGAGGAACAGTATCCAGCCCGCGGCGGCCGAGACGCCGAATTCCAGGTGGTTGAAGCCCTTGTAATAGACGAACGGCACCGCGGTCATGCCCAGCCTGCCCGGCCCGTAGCCCGCGTTCGGAAAGATGAGGAAGGAGTACTCGAACTGTTGCAGGCCCCCGATGGTGGCCATGATGGTGATAAAGGTCAAGGCAGGTCTGATATAGGGCAGGGTGATCTGGAACATGGTGCGCAAGGGCGACGCGCCGTCCAGCTTGGCCACCTCGTAGAGCGCGGGGTCGACCACCTGCAGGGCGGCCAGGATATAGACCATGTGATAGCCCGTCCATTGCCAGAAAGCCGCGGCGATCATGACCCAGAGCGTGTACCGCCCGTCATAGAGCCAATTGACCTTTTCCAGGCCGAACAGGCCCAGCACCCAGTTGAGCGCGCCGCTGTCCTGGTTGAAGAGCATCTGAAAGAGCAGGGCGGTCAGGGCGGTATTGATCAGGACGGGCACATAAAAGGAAGCCCGCAAAATACCGCGGAACCGTCCGAGCACCCCGTTGAGGATCACCGCCAGGACGAAGGCCGCGGGGATCTGGGTCAGGAGGCAGCCCAGGGTGAACAGGACCGTTTGCTTCATCGCCCGCAAGAAGGTGGGCAGCAGGGTGTTGGTAAAAAGCCACTTGTAGTTGGCGAGCCCCACCCAGCCGCCGGGATCGATGCCCGTGGCGTCCGTGAGGCTCATGCGGGCGCCGGAGGCGAATGTATACAGGTTGAAGGCCAAAAGCAGGAAGAGAAACGGGGCGACAAAGGCGGCCGGAGCCAGCCTGCCCCATCTGAACCGCCTGGGGCGCGCCTGGCGGTCCAGCGCCATCACGACGCCCTGGTCCATCCGCATCATCTCCTCGCCACGATCCTGACTCATCGGGCCTCCATGGCTCCCTCCGCGAGGAGGGAGCCATGGGACTCATGCAAAAACGCGGACACCAACACAGCGCCGCTTATTTGAGGGCTTCGTACCGCTTCATGGCGGCGGACTGGGCCGTCTTCAAGCCGGCGTCGACCGAGACCTTCTTGGCCGCCATCTCGACGAACTGCGTGTTGAAGTCGGTGGCGACGGCATCCCAGAAGATGTCGCCGGAGTTCATCTGCGGCATCTCCTTGGCCAGGCTGATCAGGAGCTGGCCGAGCTTGAAGCCGCCGAACCGGGCGTCCGGCTTTTGGAAGGCGGGGGAATCCCAGACGCTGGCGATGGGCGGGATCATGTCGGTCACCGGGAAGCGGACGCCGACGATGGCCTCCCGATCGTACTGCAGGTATTCGATGATCTTGTACAGGTTGTCGGGGTTCTTGGCTGTCTTGGTGATGGCCATAAAGGTGCCGCCCCAGGAAGAGGTGCGCGGGCCGCCCTTCTTGTAGTACGGCAGCGGGCGGACCTTGAAGGGCCAGTTCTTGGAGGCCTCGTTCACCTGGGCGATCCACCAGTCGGGGCTGGTATAGGAGGCCAGGGTGCCATTGTTGAGCTGGGCGCCGAAATTGCCCCAGTCCCAGGCGCACATGACGCCGCGGTCGATCCAGCCGAGCCACTTTGTGACGAACTCCTTGAACGCCGGGCTGTCGAAGGTTGGCTTGCCGTTCTTGTCGAGCACCTGGGCGCCGGTCTGTTGCCAGATCATCCACATCGTGGCCCCGAGACCGCCCTGATCATACGGGAGGGCGTAATGCACGGGCTTGCCGTCCTTCTTCTCCGCGCAGAGCTTCTCGGCGGCGGTAAAGAATTCATCCCAGGTCTCGATCTTTTCCATGTCCACGCCGACAGACTTCCAGAGCTTGTCGTTGTAGATCAGGGTCACGGGATGCACATCATGGGGGAGGCCGTAGACCTTACCGCCGTAGATGCACCAGGCGGTACGGCCCTTGATGACTTGCTTGAAAACCTTGGATTTGCTGGTGTACTTGTCTAAGGGAATGACCAGGCACTTCTTGGGATCGGCGGAAAGGATCTGGTTCTGCTCGATACGCCACTCGATGATATCCGGGCCGGAACCGTCCATCATCGCCGCTTGCAGCTTCTGAACGAACGCTTGCTCGGCCACTTGCTCGATGACCAGATCGATCTTGAACTTCTGCTCGACGGTGGCTTCGCGCTGCTTCCATTCATCGATGTTGTTGGACGCATAGGACCACAGGGTGACTTTTTGCTTGGCGGCGGTCAGTCCCATGGCGGACATGCCGGCCAGGATCGCGGCCGCCAGGGCGATGATGACCAACGTGCGCTTACGGAACATCTCCTCTATACCTCCTCGATCGATTTCGGACTCGCCGGTTGTCATCCGCGGGTGGCAAGCCCCACACCGACAGCCTCACCCCCCAATCGGTCGAATCTCCCTCCTTGCCGTGGCGTTTCATACGCGGGCGCAAGCCGCGTTTCCCGGCCGCAGCCAGGCGCCGCACGATTCGCGGACGACCAGCTCACAACCGAGCGTGGTCCTGGTCAGCTCGGGTTCGCGGCCCATGATCTGCCTGGCAACCTTGCGCGCCCCCAATTCGCCCAGTTGCCGTAGGGGTTGCCGCACCGTGCTCAGGGTCGGGGTCGTCCATTGCGCGGCCTCGATGTCGTCAAAGCCGATCAGGGCCATGTCCTCCGGCACCCGCAGGCCGCGTCCCTGAAGGGCCTTGAGCGCCCCCACCGCCATCAGGTCGCTCGTGGCAAAGACCGCGGTCGGCGGCTGCCGCAGGGCCAGGAGCTCGTTCATGCCGCGGACGCCGCTTTCGAAAAGGTAGTCCCCGCTCCGGATCAGCTCGCGCTCGTATGGGCAGTCGTGCTCGCGCAGGGCTTGCCTGTATCCGTCCAGGCGCTGGCGGCATTCGACCGTGTCCAGCCCGGCCAGGACGCCAATGCGCCGGTGCCCCAGGCGGATCAAGTGCCCGGCGGCGGCGTAGCCGCCCCCAAAATTGTCGGCGCAGAATGAGCTGAAGCGCACGCTCTCGCCATCGACCACGACCACGGGCAGTTCTCCGGGTAGATCGTTCGGACGCCAGTTGATCTCCCGGGGCGTCACCAGGAGCAGGCCGTCCACTCTCTTGCTGGAGAGCAGCTTGGTGAGTGCCGTCTCCCTGCCTTTCTGGTTGCGCGTGGAGCAGAGGATCATCTCGAAACCCAGCTCGGTGAGGGCCGCCGAGATTCCCTCCAGGATCGCCCCATAGAACAGCCGCCCGATCTCCGGCACCACCACCCCCACCAGGTGGTTGCGGCGGAGGGACAACCCCCGGGCCTGGGCGTTGGGCTTGAATCTCAGTTGCCTGATCGCGGCCTGCACCCGCAGCCTGGCCCCGTCGCTGACCGGCCCCCCGTTCAGCACCCTGGAGACCGTCGATTTCGAGACACCGGCCAAACGGGCCACTTCGAAAATCGTCGCCACCAAAAGCCCCCCTGGGAACGGTTCCCAACAGCAACGACCGTTGTCCGCAACCCCGCGCCGCCATTTTTTGGCATGTCCTGGGACCGCTCCCAAAACAGCGCGGGCCGAAAACGCATCGCTTCTCATGCGCCTCGTCCGCTTCCATTATCCACCGGAAGGGATGGACCGCCCAGGGGGATGTTTTCTCGACGAATCTGGCAGGATGAGGAAAAATCGCGGGTGGGGCGTTGAGGTTTCATCAACACATCATCCCGCGGCGGGGGGTAAAAGAAAGCGGGAGCCGAGAGCCGCCGGGCCGGCTCCCGCTCCCGCTACAGGAGTGGATTATGGAAATGCTGTCTCGCTTGTCCGGCGAGGCCGCTTTGGCGACCGCGGCCTTGACCGGCCGGCAAACGGGACGATGACGCTCTTCAGTGCGGTGTGAAAAACCCGTCTCTCTACCCGGGGATGAATCCCCGGGCTACACCTGAACGATCTTTCAAAAGCCCTGTCCTCCTGACAGGGCTCGGATGGGCTTCGAAGCACCGCCGAACCCGTACAGGACGTACGGGTTTGAGAATGGTTTTCTTATGGAGCCCAGGGTTTTAACCCTGGGATCGCGGTGGTGAGGTTTTTCACACCGCTTTTAGTACGATGATTGATATAGTCCTGGGCGCGGTTATCCCGGAGAATCCTGTCTCCCTTGGGGCCCGGGCAGCAAACCGAACGATCCCGGGGGCCAGACCCGTATCGCCACCCGGTAACGGATACTGGCCAGGGGGACGAACCCCAGGATCCGGCTGTCGAGGCTGTGGCCACGATTGTCGCCCAGCACGAAGCAGTGCCCGTCAGGCACGCGCACCGGCGGGAAATAACCCCTGGCGGGCTTCCTGACATACGGCTCGCTCTGGGCGGTGCCGTTCAGGTGCAACACGCCCTGTCTGATCTCGATCAGATCCCCCGGCAGGCCGATCACCCGTTTGACCAGGCTGGTTCCCCGGGCCGTTTGCAGCAGCACCACGTCGCCCCGATGCAACCTGCCCAGAAAAAGGCTGATCCGCTCGCCCCACACGCCGTCACCCTCGCGGAGCGTGGGCTCCATGGAGAGGCCCGTGACGCCTGAAAAATCGCCCCCCACGAAGATAATCAGGGTCGCCAGGAGCACACCGGCCAGGAAAACCTTGACCAACACGCCCTCCAGCAAGGACCGCGCCATGGGCCGACACTCCGTTCATCGCGTTCATCACATCGTTTCAAGCACGATCCGAACCGCCCCCCTGATATCCCGCGACGAACTCCCTACCAGGATCTCGAACTCGCCCGGCTCCACGACCCAATCCTTCGCGACAGGATCGTAAAAGGCGAAGGCCCTCCGCTCCAGGGTGAACTCCACTTTCTTTTCCTCCCCCGGCGCCAGGGACACCTTGGCAAAGGCCTTCAATTCCTTGGGGGGCCTCGGCAGGGATGACTCCACGTCGCGGATATAGACCTGGACGACCTCCTTGCCCGCCGCGGCGCCGGTGTTCCTCACGGCCACCGAGAGGCGCACGGGGTCGCCGATCTTTGCCCGCGCGGGCGCCTCCAGCCCGCCGTAGGCAAAGGTCGTGTAGGAGAGCCCGTGGCCGAAGGGGAAGAGCGGCTCGATCTCCCGCGCGTCGTACCAGCGGTAGCCCACGAAGATGCCTTCGCCGTAGCGGACCTCGCGGTCTCCCGTGGTGTTGAGGAAGGCCGGGGTCTCGCAAAGCCGCCGGGGAAAGGTCACGGGCAGCCTGCCCGAGGGATTGACCGCGCCCAGGAGGACGTCGGCCACGGCGTTCCCGGCCTCGAGCCCGGGGTAGTAAGCCTCGACGACCGCCGCCACCTTGTCGAGCCAGGGCATGGTGACGGGCGCGCCTGTATTGAGGACGACGATGGTGTTGGGGTTGGCCGCGGCCACCGCCGCGATGAGGCCGTTCTGCCCACCCGGCAGCTCCAGGTCGGGGCGGTCCCGGCCCTCGGTCTCGTAACCCTCCGGCATACCGGCAAAGATGAGCGCGGCGTCGGATGCGGCGGCGAGCCTGACGGCCCGCTCCGGGCGCCCGTCCTCCTCAGGCCTGGGATGGTAGGCAAAAAAGAGGCGCAAAAGGGCCAGGTCCTCGGCGCGGTTCTTGACGTATTCCACCCGCACGTCATAACGCCGGCCCGCGGCCAGTTCCGCCTCGCCGAGGGTACGTACTTCGTGCCAATCCTGCCTCTCCCCGCGGGTGCTTTCCAAGATCAGCGCGCCGTCCAGGTACAGCCTTGCCGTGCCGGTATTCATGAACATAAAGGCGTGCCGGCCCGTTTCCGTGGGCGTCAGGGTGCCCGTCCAACGGGCGGAGAACTCCCCGCCGTCCAGGCCCTCGCCCGGGCTGTCGTGCCACCACCAGAAATCGAGGCGGGGATCGTGCCTGACCAGGGCGGGCTCGCCGGCAAGGTCCGGCCGGGCGAAATACTCGCCCAGGAGGCCGTGCCCGCCGCCATTAGGCAATTCGAGATAGTCCGTCTTGAGGATCGGCGGCTCCACATAGTTGTCGCAGCCGGGTTCATAACCGATCGCGATCCTGCCTGCCAGCCGCGCCTCGAGCGCCTGCAGTGGGCTTATGCGGTAAGGAGGCTCGAGATGGGCGCTGCCCCCGCCGCCGATCCTGGCCTCGGCGGCGTTGGGGCCGATGACGGCGATGGACTTCAGCCGCTCGGGCCGCAGGGGCAGGGCCGCGCGCTCGTTTTTGAGGAGCGTGATGGATTCCGCCGCCAGTTCCCTGGCCAGGGCCTGGTGCGCGGGCGTGTTGAGAGACCCTTTGGCAACGCGGCCGTCCATCCTACCGGAAAGGACGATCAGCCGCAGGACCCGCCGCGCGGCCTCGTCGACCGCGGCTTCGTCCAGCTGCCAGTTGCTGACGGCGTCCGCCAGGAGACGCCCGTAATAGTGCGGCGGGCCGGGCATCTCCAGGTCAAGGCCGCCCGCGACCGACTCGATGGTCGTGTGGTTGGCGCCCCAGTCAGAGATGACCGCGCCCTCGAAACCCCACTCCTCTTTCAGAATCTCCGTCAGCACGTGGCGGTTCTGGCTGGCGTAGACGCCGTTGATCCGGTTGTAGGAACACATCACCGTGCGGGGCGCGGCCTCTTTGACCGCCGCCTCGAAGGCCGGCAGGTAGATCTCACGCAGGGTGCGCTCGTCCACGACCGAGTTGCCCCTGAAACGCTCGTTCTCCTGGTTGTTGCAGGCAAAATGCTTGATGGAGGCACCGACACCCGCCCCTTGCAGGCCCTTGATGTAGGCGACCGCGATCCTGCCCGCCAAATAAGGATCCTCCGCGTAGCTCTCGAAATTGCGGCCCGCCAGCGGGGTGCGGGCGATATTCACGCAGGGTCCCAGGAGGATATCGCAGCCCAGGGCCTGGGTCTCCTCGGCCAGGGCCGCGCCCACCCGCTCGATCAGACCCGGATCCCAGCTGGCCGCCATGGAGACGCCGGTGGGAAAGGAGGTCGCGGGGCTCGCCTTGCGCCCCGCCTCGGGCTTGGTGGCCCGCACGCCGTGCGGCCCGTCGGTCATGGTCAGCGATGGAATTCCGAGCCGCTCGATGGGCGCGGTGTGCCAGGTATCCACGCCCGAGAGGAGGGAGACCTTTTCCTTGAGGGTCATACGCTGGAGCAGATCCTCGACCCGCCGCTCGACGGATGCGTCGCCGGCGTTTTGCCGTTGCGCCAAGCCCATCTCCTCCGTTACGCTTTTTGCCGCAGGGGCGGACGGCATGCCAAGGCCCTCCAGCCCCCTGTCGGATACAAACTATATCATAGCACATCTCGGCGGCATGGCAACAACTGGCATGGGATCACCTGACATAGTTGGGGATCTCGGCCGGGAGGGGGATGGCGATCTCCACCAGGCCCGCGCAGGCGCCGTCCTTGTACCAGGGCGCCTGGTAGATCAGTTTCCTGGCGCCGTTCTTTTCAATGGTGTAGCAGTTCGTATCCCCGGCGGCCAGGAGGGCCGCCAGCTTTGCCCGGGCCGGCGCGGGGTGGCAGTCCAGGACGTTCCTGCCGATCAGGGCCGCGCCCCCGTCCTTGGCAAAGGCGCGGCAGGCAGCCTCGTTCATCTCCAGGATGACGCCCTCTCTGTCGCAGACCGTGACGGCCGCGGGCAAGCTCTCGATCCAGGATGTGTCCGGCATGTTTGCAGGCCTCCTTACGGATTGGAAAAA
>JBLNBS010000038.1:0-3239 GCA_050260175.1 Patescibacteria group bacterium
TACGATCCCTCTTACGGCGCGCGCCCCCTGAAGCGGGCGATCCAGAAGGAGATCGAGAACCCGCTGGGGCGGCTCATCCTGGAGGGAAAGATCCGGGACGGGCAGGAGGTCGTGGTGGACAAGGGCGAGCATGGGTTGGAATTCGGGCAAAAGGAAGCCATCGCGGTAAGATGACAGGGGTGACTGAGACACTGCCTTCTCTCTATCTGATGGTTGGTATCCCCGGCAGCGGCAAATCCACGGCAGCCGAGCGGTTGGCGGAGCAGGAAGGGGCTATCCCGGTCTCAACGGACAGGCTGCGCGAGCGACTGACCGGGAAAGCCGACGATCGCTCCCGGGACGGAGCCGTCTTTAACGCGGCCTCCAAGGCTATCGCGACAACTATCCTGTCTCGCCTTGTAAGGGTTTCCGCCGTTGTCCCCGCCGCACGTACTCAAAGCGGAAGTCGCACAACGAGCCGCCGTTGGCGATCGTTTGCGTCCGCTGCCAGCGGACGCAGGGGGACATCTTTTCGAACAGCAGATCGTCGTATCCACAGAACAACCGCGTCAACTCGGGCGTGCGATGTTCCATCATGATGTCGTGGTAGAAACACCGCCGCATGTTGAAAGCAATCCGGTCGCCGCTTACTTCCAGCCACTCCGTGTCCCAGCCAGCGGACGGGTAGTCGAGCTTGATCTTGACGCGGACAACGGCGCGCAGAAGCGAAAAGAAGAACGGCAGCCGTCCTAAACGGGCATACCTTTTCCGCAGTCCTCCGGCCCAGGCGGCAAAGAGTTCCGTCGCCAGACAAAAAGCCTCTTCTCGGGCCAGTCCAGTTGCCTGTAGCTCTTGATAGAGCGCCAGGCCCGGCAGGATGAATTCATCGAGATGCCATGCCAGTTTTCGCTTGACCGGCCACCTCTGCCGTCGACGCAAGGCCTCATAGCGTTCTTGAACGAAGCGGATGAACCGCCCGGCTTCTTCGCGGCTCCATCTGTTCGACAATGCCCTCCGCCAGATGCGGAAAGCTCTCATCCTACGTCACTCCCCCATATGCGGTGGATGCCGGCATCCAAACTGCTCAGACCGGGTGAAGAACGCCGGAACCTGCACCCGTCGTGGCGGCAAAGGCCGCATGCCGTCCTGTGCTCGAGGCCCGTTGCCAAAGGACCATGCAATCTGCTTCTTGTATTTTAGTATAAATACGGTAACGACTGATGATTAGCGGTTTTTCGAAATACGATCGCAAGGTGCCGGCGCAATCGATCTATTGGTACCCTAATAGGGATCCATCATATTTTTCAAGATATCCACCCTTTTGAAACAAATTCCTTTAAATAGCTTCGAGTGATCCTATTCATGTACCATTCACCTCATTTTCTTAGTGATTGCTTGTTGTTCATGTAAAACTTTATCCCTGTCCCCTCCACCAACTGCTTTAATGTCTTCATCGAAAACACCTTCCCCCGCGTTGCGAGGAGCAGCTTCTTCATATCCTCCCGCCGTTGTCCAAAGCCACGTCCACCTATACAAGCCACTACCTCAAACCTCGGCTCCCCGCCTCCGGCTGTGCTTATCTCGGCTAAGTGCTGCACTCGGGTTACCTTATCCCGGGCCGTGCCGTCATCCTCCGTGATCTTGGCCTCGATGACCACCTTAGGATTGAACTCGCTGGGGATGATGAAATCAGGCGCCTGGTCGAAACCGGGGATCTTCTCAGCCTTATTGGTCTTGCGAAAACTGACACCGGCAGCCAACAGCATTCTTTCAATTGCCACTTCTAAGCTATCTCCAATAAGCTCCGAAACGGAATCCCGGTGCCCCGCAAAAGGACGGCCAAGAAAACGCTCATAGAGCAGCATGGCATAAGGTACGCCCATGCCCGCCAGTCTCCGTATGGATTCAAGGCCCTCTCGCGTATCGGCCTTGTCCAGGCGGTGCAGTCTCACGCCGTCCACTTTCGGCGAAGGTTCGCTCAGCATCTGACAGGCCACGCGAATCATGGCCGCCAGTCTCTCGTTGACCTGCCTGATCGATGCCTGGGGCGCCAGACGGATTTTTCGGTCCAATCCGCGGGCGAAACTCTGCGTGACTTCGATTCCAGTCCGTTCTGTCGCCACATAGGCCCATTCCGACGGGGTAAAGCCCAACATGGCCCGTATAACTATAAAGATCATCGGCGTCTCTAGGGCCGCGGCCAAGACCGCGTCCGGATCGAGCGAACCGAAGCCGCCGGTGGCGCGTTTTAACGCTTCGTAACCATCCTCGAAAACGGGATAGTCGATGAATCCCTGGCCTTTGGGCATGATCAGGAACTCCGACTCTAGGCAGGAAAAGACGGAATCGACATAAGCGTCGAGATCGGACACCAATTCATCATAACTCGCCTCAAAAGGATACCGCATCGGCGTCTCCTCCGTAACCGGCCGGCGCGTCCTTCGCCACCCAGGACTGAGCGGTCGGCGCCTTGCGCAGATTCTCCCGCAGCCACCGCTCCACCGCAGGCCAGCCGCCAAGTGCTGAGACGAAACCAGCCACGCGCTCGAGTTTTTCTCCGGTAGCCGCGTCCGCCCGCCAAACCCGGCGCAACTCCCAGACCGCCATACGGATCAGATGGCCGTACGCCACGCAGCGGATATCACCGTGCGTCGGTTCAAAGTCGGCGCCTTTGAGCATTTCCACGTCGTCCCGGACAAGCCCGGCGATCTCCTGGGGGGTCGTGGTAATGAGCCGCCGCGCGACCGTGCCGGTGGAGCGGCAGACAAAGGCCGTATCGACAATGGATGAACCCGTACCGTTGATGTGGATCGAGGCCCCCATCTCCGCCGGGCAGGGCAGAGTGGCCGAGCAGACCAGGCCGGCGTCCAATAGGGCCGCGGCGATAGGGAAATATGCTTCGATGCTGTTGTGATGGTAGGTGAAGACCAAGGGGTGGCCGGGTTTCAGAGCCGTCCGCATCCGGGCAAAGACCCCGGCCATACCCTCGGTGAAATGTTCGAGACCCCGGTCCATGGTGGCGTTGCCGGTCAGTTCGTTCTTGTTTCGCGTGGAGTGGCTCGCGAAGGCGGGATCGGAGACCAGCTTTCGCAGCCAGACATAGCAAAAGTCCATCAATTCGGCGTACTGGACATTGGCAAAATACGGCGGATCCGTGACTACCGCGTCCAGCGAAGCCGGGGGCAGATCCAGTTCCGTGGAACTGGCGCAACGCAGATCGATTCGGCGCTGCCGGAGCGACCCCTCCCGCCTGTCCCCTA
>JBLNBS010000039.1:0-12076 GCA_050260175.1 Patescibacteria group bacterium
CGTTCGACGGCGTGCAGCCGCTCCATTGCGGAAGCCCAAGTCGATCGGGAGGCGCCCACCTGCAGGAGCAGGGTTCAGATAACATTCAGCTCAACGGCACGGTGGGGTCTTTTTTTGTGTATTCGACTATTCTTAGGGGCGGTGTGAAAAACCCGTCTCTCTACCCGGGGATGAATCCCTGGGCTACACCTGAACGTTCTTTCCAAAGCCCTGTCCTCCTGACAGGGCTCGGATAGGCTTCGAAGCACCGCCGAACCCGTACAGGACGTACGGGTTTGAGAATGGTTTTCCTATGTAGCCCAGGGTTTTAACCCTGGGATCGCGGTAGTGAGGTTTTTCACACCGCTTTTAGGGGGATGCCCGTTGCTGCACAGGTTCAGCCGCTTGGAGCTATTGATAGGACCCTCGGGCCTCGCCGTGCTGGCACGAGCCGGCGTGGCGGTCTTCGGCCTCGGGGGGGTGGGGTCGTTCGCCGTCGAGGGCCTGGCCCGGGCGGGGATCGGCCGCCTGTACCTCGTGGATTTCGACGAGGTCTGCCTCACCAACACCAACCGGCAGATTCACGCCCTGCAAGGCAACATCGGCCGGCCGAAGGCCCAGGTCATGGCCGAGCGCGCGCGGGCCATCAATCCCGCCTGCGAGGTGGCCTTCAGGCAAGCCTTTTACTCCGCCGCCAACCGGGACGAGCTATTGACCAAAGACCTGCGGCTGGATTACGTCGTGGATGCCATCGATACGGTGGCCGCCAAGATCGACCTGATCATCAAAGCGCGCGAGCTGGGCCTGCCAGTCATCTCCTGCCTCGGCACGGGCAACAAGTTCGACCCGACCCTCCTCCGGGTCTCGGACATCAGCCGCACGCACACCGATCCCCTGGCCAGGGCCGTCAGGAGGGGGCTCAGGCTCAAGGGCGTCACGGAAGGCGTCAAAGTGGTCTTTTCCACGGAGACACCGGTCAAGCCCCGCTCTGATGTCGCAGGATGCCGCGAGCAATGCGTCTGCGCGCGGCCCGGCGAACACCCCTGGGACTGTACGAGGAGACGCCAGATACCGGGCAGCACGCCTTTCGTCCCGCCCGCGGCCGGTTTGATCATCGCGGCGGAGGTGGTCGGGGATCTGCTGGGGCATGCTTGACAAGCCGGCCTGGCGCCGGGAGTTGCTCCGCCGCCGCGGGCTCGTCGCTCCCGCGCAGAGGCGCAGCGCGGCGAGGGCCATCGCGCGCGCGGTCATGTCGCTGCCCGAGACGGGCGCCGCAAGGATCGTGGGCCTCTACGCCGATTTCCGGGGCGAGGTGCCCACGGCGCGGCTCGGGCTGATGCTGGCCCTGGCCGGCAAGATCGTGGCCCTGCCGGCGGTGGAGGAGAGCGGCAAAACTCTGGTTTTTCGCCGCATCGGACACAGGCGCCAGCTCGCCAGGGGGGCATACGGCATCCGCGAGCCGGGGAGGGATTGCCCTGCCGTAACCGCGGGCGACCTGGATCTAATCTGCGTGCCGGGGGTGGGATTCGACCGCGGCGGATACCGGCTGGGTTACGGCGGAGGGTATTACGACCGTTTCCTGCCGCTCCTCGATCCTGCCTGCCTCAAGGTGGGACTGGCCTTTGCCTGCCAAGTGGTGCCCCTGCTGCCGCGCGGGCCGCTGGATCAGGCGATGCACGTGGTGGTGACGGAGGAGGGGACGTGGCGCGCGCCTTCCCGGGTCTATCACCGAAAGACCTGATATTTTGGCCCCTCTTTGCGATCTCGGCGTCTTTGCGAGATGCTGATTCCGGGTTCTTTACACCGCTTCTAGGAGCGCTGTGAAAAACCGTTCTTGGACCGATAAACACGTAAAACAGGGAACGACATCACATGATTTACATGATTAATGGGATTAACAAGATCCAAGATTAAGGTCATCAATAAAGATAATCTAATAGCAAATAATCCGTGTAAATCCTGAAAATCATGTTAATCCTGTTAAATCGTTTCTAATCACGTAAAGCGATTATGCAAATTAGGCAACATACCGATTTCATGCGATTCGATAACTCCTTGTCATCTGGGTATTAATCGCCATAATCTGCGTTCCGGTACCTTTTTCACACCGCCTTAAGAGCCCGGCGGGGTTATTCCGCGCCATATCCCTGGGGATGGTTCTTGTGCCATCGCCAGGCGGAGGCCACCATCTCCCGGAGATCCCGATGCGCGGGTTCCCACCCCAACTCGGCCCGGATGCGATCCGCGCCGGCGACGAGCACGGCCGGATCGCCGGGGCGGCGCGGCGCCTGTTCCACCCGGATCTCCGCCCCCGTGACCTCGGCGGCCGCCGCGATGACCTCGCGGTTGCTGTAACCGCGACCCAGGCCCAGGTTGTAGACACCGCTCCGCGCGCCGCCGGCCAGCGCGTCCAGGGCCAGGAGATGGGCGCGCGCCAGGTCCGTGACGTGTATGTAGTCGCGGATGCAGGTGCCGTCCGGGGTGGGATAGTCGTCCCCAAAGAGCTGCAGCGCGGGGCGGAGCCCCAGGGCGGCCTGGAGGGCGGCGGGGATGAGGTGTGTCTCGGGCCGATGGTCCTCGCCGATGCGCCCCATGGGTTCGCTCCCCGCGGCGTTGAAATAGCGCAGGGAGATGTGGCTCAGGCCGTGGGCAGCCTCGTAGGCCGCCATCATGCCCTCCATGGTGAGCTTGGAAAAGCCGTAGGGGCTGGCGGGTAATGTGGGATGATCCTCGCCGATCGGGATGCGGGTCGGTTCACCGTAGACCGCGGCCGTGGATGAAAAGACGAGATACCTGACGCCCGCGGCGCGGATGGCCTCGAGCAGGACCAGGCCGCCGTGGATGTTGTTCCGGAAGTATTTGCCGGGTTGGGACATGGACTCGCCCACCAGGCTGTCCGCGGCCAGGTGGATCACGGCCTCGATCGCTTCCCGCTCGATCAGCTGCTGGAGCGCGCCGCCGTCAGCGATATCCCCCTGCACGAATTTGCCGCCCAGGATGGCCTCCTCGTGCCCCTTTGAAAGGTTATCCAGCGTCACCGGCTCGTGGCCCGCCTCCAGCAGGGCGAGGACAACGTGGCTGCCGATGTAACCCGCCCCGCCCGTCACCAGAACGTGCATGCTCTCATGCCTCCGTCTCTTCGATCCCGGCTCCGGCCGCCGCGGTGCAGAGGTATACTTCCGGCTTGCGGCCGGTCTCTTTTTCATAACTCCGGCGGATCGAGGCCGCGAAACCGTCCGCCGCCTCGGGCCGCACCAGGTTGACCGTGCAGCCCCCAAAACCGCCCCCGGTCATTCTGGCGCCATAGACGCCCGGCAGGCCGCGGGCCAGGCCGACCAAGAGATCCAGCTCGGCGCAGCTGACCTCGTAGAGATCCCTCAAGCTCTGATGGGACTCGTACATGAGACGGCCGAAACGCTCCAGGTCGCCCGCGTCGAGCGCCTTGGCCGCGTCCAGCGTGCGTTCGTTCTCCAGGACCACGTGGCGGCAGCGGCGGGCCACGACCGGATCCAGGGCCCCGTCGAACTCGTCCAGCATGCGCGGGCTCACGTCGCGGAGGGACCTGACGGACGGGAGGCGCTCTCCAAGGGCGGCGGCGCCCTCCTCGCATTGCCGCCGGCGGAGGTTGTACTCCGAGGAGACGAGGGCGTGCCGGACGCCGCTGTTGACCACGATCACGCGGGCCTTGGCCGGATCGAGCGGGTGGTGGGAATAGGAGAGATCGCGGCAGTCCAGGAGCAAGGCGTGGCCCTTGCGCCCCAGCCTGGAGACGAACTGGTCCATGATACCGCAGTTGACCCCCACGAAATCGTTCTCCGCGCGCTGGCAGAGGCGGATGAGTTCCAGGTCTGGAAGGTCCAGGGAGGATAGCTCCTTGCAGAGCAGGGCCGCCGCCACCTCGAACGCGGCCGAGGAGCTGAGGCCGGCCCCCTGGGGCACATCGCCGGCCACCAGCAAGTCCATGCCGCGCAGGACGCGGCCGGTCTCCTGCAATACCAGGCAGACGCCCCGCAGGTAGTTGCTCCAGGTATGTTCGGGATCGGGCTCGATTCGGTCCAGATCGAACTCCACCGCCTCGGCAAAATCGAGCGAATAGGCCCGAATGCGCCGGTCGCCTCGAGCGGCGCCCAGGAGGCGCAAACGGAAATCGATGGCGATGGGGAAGACGAATCCCCCGTTATAGTCTGTGTGTTCGCCGATCAGGTTAACCCGGCCGGGAGCCGCGGCCATCCTGGCGCGGGCGGCCTGCGCCGCGCCGTATCGGTGCGCGAATTGCTGCCACATCTTTATTTAGCCCTCCTTGCTCGTATAACCGCCGGGTGCCTCCGCGTAATGCACGTCCCGCATCTCCCGCAGCCTCGCCGCGGCCTGCTCGGGCGTGATGTCCCTTTGCGGCTCGGCGGTCATCTCGTACCCCACGAGGAACTTCCGCACTTTTGCCGAACGCAGGAGCGGCGGGTAAAAAACGGCGTGCAGCCGCGTGTATGTATGCGCCGCCCCGTCCGTGGGCCGCGCGTGCCAGCCCATGGAGTAGGGAAAGGGGGTGTGGAAGAGATTGTCGTAACGGGTGGTGAGGTTCTTGAGCATCACGGCCAGGGAATCCCGTTCGGCCGGGGTGAGCGACGGGAGGTCCGGGACCGGCCGGCGCGGGATGAGCATCGTTTCGTACGGCCAGACGGCCCAGAAAGGCACCAGGACGACCCAGTCTTCATCATGCAGGATGATGCGCTCGTCCCTGTCAAGCTCGAGGCGGAGATAGTCACCCAGGAGATCGGAGCCGTGACTCTGCCAGTAGCTGAGTTGATTGGCCAGCTTTTTCCCGGGCAGGGTGGGCACATGCTCGGTCGCCCAGACCTGACAATGGGGATGGGGATTGCTGCAGCCCATCATCGTCCCGCGGTTCTCAAAGATCTGCACGTAGCGGATGAAATCCATGGCGCCCAACTCTTCAACCTGCGCGGCCCATGTGTCGATCACCGCGCGGATGCCGGGCGCGCTCATCAGCGGCAGGGAGAGATCGTGGCGCGGGGAAAAGCAGATCACGCGGCAGACGCCCCGTTCGGTCCGGGCAGCGAGGAGCCCTTTCTCGTCGGTTTCCCAAGGTTCGGTCCCGGGCAACAGGGCGGGGAAGTCGTTGTCAAAGACGAAGGTCGAGCCGTAGTCGGGATTGCGGTCGCCGCCGGCCCTGCGGTTGCCCGGGCAGAGGTAGCATGCCGGATCGTAGGGGACGGGCCGGGCGGCCTCGGGCGGGTCCTCCTGCCCCAGCCAGGGACGCTTGGTCCGCTGCGGGGAGCAGAGCACCCATTCCCCGGTCAGGGGATTGTAGCGTCGGTGGGGGACCTCGGCGATGATCGGCATGGATCGGCCCTCCTGGCGCCGGAGTGTACTCTGATCTCAAGTCTACACGATCTGGACCGCGAGCCCCGCGTCCCTCAGGGCACGGCAGGCCGGCCCCTCTCCATCCTGGGTGGTGATGAGGAGATCGAAGTCCCTGACGGGCGCCACGACGGCCGCGGCCACGCGCCCGATCTTTGTGCCGTCCGCTACCAGTATCTTTTCTCTCGCCGCGTGCATCATGGCCCGCTTGATCTCGGCCTCGGGGAAGTTGGCGTTGGTCACACCGGACGCGGCCTCGACCCCGTTGGCGCCGATGAAAGCGCGGTCCGCCCGGACGCGGTCCAGGATCTCCATCCCCAGCGGATTGACGAGAGAATGCTGCACGGCGCGAAGCGTGCCGCCGGTGACGATGACCTTGATGCCGGGCGCTTCCTCCAGGAGGGCGGCGATATTGAGGGCATTGGTCACCACCGTCAGATTGGCGCGCGAAAAGAGCGCGCGCGCCACCGCCGTCGCGGTGGTGCCCACGTCGAGGATGATGGTTTCGCCCTCGCGCACCATGGCGGCGGCCGCCTGCGCGATGCGGTTCTTGCTTGCGGTGTTCGCCTCGGCCGTCCTGGCAAAGGGCAGCTCAAAGCCTCTTTCAAGCGCGATCGCCCCGCCGTGCGTGCGCCGGAGCAGACCCTGCCGCTCGAGCATGCCCAGATCCTGGCGGATGGTGACCTCGGAGATGCCGAGTTCATCGGCCAGGACAGCAACCTGCACCCGGCCCTCCGCGGCCAGGCGGCCAAGGATCACCGCCCTGCGCTCCTCGGGGAACACGCCCCTCAGCCCTTTCCGCGAATTCGCTCTCATCCCGGCTGCGTAGTATCCCTAGGTGCCTGTGCGCGTAACGCCACGGACCGTGGTACCGCGTGGCACTTGATACCAGAGTGTGCTCCGTATGCTATAAATCAGGTTAGTCGTACAAACTCCTAGTAACAATGTGAAGAAGGCTTGCTCGACCGCCAGGCAGAATCGCGCGGGCTTGCAGCGGTATTCTCCCTGGTTGACGAGGACCATGGTCCAGCTCGATCTTACATTTAGTTTCGATTTCTGTCAAGTGTTTTCGTGTGTCCGGTAGAGGAAGCGGTAGATCCGGTAACTCCGCACGATCTTCATCACGTAGCGCCTGGTCTCGGGGTAAGGCACCCTGTCGAGGGTGGCGAGCCGGCCGTCCCAGATCCCTTTGTCGAGCCAGTCGCGAATGCGGTTGTGACCGGCGTTGTAAGCGGCCAGGGCCTTGATCGGATCCCCCCCGAAGTCGCGGAGCAGGTAGGCCAGATACCATGTGCCGAGGCAGATGTTGGGATCGGGCGACAGGAGTTGGTTTGGCTCGTAGGCCAAGCCGGTCTGCGCCGCGATCCACGCGCCCGTTTCGGGCATGATCTGCATGAGCCCGCGGGCGCCGCGGCGCGAAACCGCCCGCGGCGCAAAGGCGCTCTCCTCCCGGATGAGGGCCATGACAAGCAGGGGGTCGAGACCATGGCGGCTCGCATGGTAAAGGACCAGCCGCTCGTATTTTACGGGAAACACGGCCCGCCCCCACCAGCGCACCGTGGCGGCCAGCACGAAAAGCACAGCGAAGAAGACCGGCGCCAACCATCGTTTCATTCTGCGGCGGTACAAGCGACCACCCCTGCGGCCGTGGTTCCCCCACCAGTTTTGCCATATACCGGTAGCCGCCAACCGCCGGGACTCAAAGGCCTTTCCGTTTTACCAGCCCGCGCCAGGCCGCCTCGACCTGCAGGCGGAGATCCGCCAGGCCGCCGTCGTTATGCAATACCAGGTCGGCCCGGCTTTCCTTTTCCGCCAGGGGCATCTGGGCGGCGAGCCTTTTTTGCGCCTCGTCCAGGGAGAGCTTGTCCCGGGAGACGGCCCGCGCCGTCTGGTTCTCCGTTTTGGAGGAGACCACCCAGACCTGGTCGAACCTTTCCGCCAATCCCGCCTCATAGAGCAGCGGGGCCTCGCAGACAAAGACCGCCGCGCCGGCCTGCCTCGCGGCTTCGCGTTCGGCCTCCATCATGTGGATGACCCTGGGGTGGACGATGCGCTCGAGCCGCCGGCGTAGATCGGGGTGGTCGAATACCAGGCGGCCCAGGGCGGCGCGGTCGATCTCGCCATGTGGCGAAAGGATGCCCGGGCCAAAGGCGTCTACCACCTCGCGCTTGGCAGACTCCAGCGCCAGGACCGCGTGGGCCAAGGCATCCGCATCGACGACATGAGCCCCCAGAGACCTGAGCATGCCGGCCACGGTCGATTTCCCCGAGGCGTATCCCCCGGTCAGCCCGATGCTGATCAATCCCTCACCCCGCATCCTTTTATATCAACCGCAGCAATCCCAGCACGGCCAGGATCAAGCCCGGCGCCACCGCGAGCAGGGGTAATTTTTCCCTGCGCAGCAGGCCGCCGGCGGTGATACCCGCCGTCAAAAAAAGCCAGTTGACCGCCCCAACCGCCACGGGCAGCAGGAGGGGCAGGCGCGCCCCCAGACTGGCGCAGAAACCCGCGGCAAACGCGTCGAGCGACAACGCAAAACCCAGCCAGAGGGCCTCGCCCATACTGATTTCCCCCGAGGCGTCGAGATCCGCCTCCACGGGTTGGCGCAGGATCTGGACGACCAAGCCGAGGGAGGGGAGGCGCCAGGACCAGACCCGCTCCCTGCGCCGCCCCGGACCCGAGACGATGCTCTTGACCGCCGTCCAAAGGCCCAAGACGATCAAGAGGCAGCCGCCTAAGGTTCGCGCCCACGCGGCCGGGAAGATGCTGCCCATGAGGCGCCCCATCTGCATCGCGGCCGCCATGGCCAGGACCGAGACGGCCGCGACCAGGGCGCGGTTTAGCCAGGGAACCTGGATCTTGCGCAAACCATAGGCCACCCCGGCCGAGAACCCGTCTAGGCTGGTGGCCAGGACCAAGAGTATGCCGCCCAGCAACGGTGCCACTCCCGCCCGAGTAATCCCCCTTACTATATGGGCGGATGGCAGGGGGGGTGCGGCGGGCTCGCCGTGCTATTCGTGAATATCGAAACGAGCATGTCGTGTCTCGGGCATTTTGGTCATTGCCGCAGTAGTCAGATAGAATTTCGAAAAAGAAAGTTGTTATCTCAGGTTTTTGATCTTTACCGCCGTGGTTCATGGCGGTAAAGATATATAAGGTAATTTCGAAATTCAAGTCATTGCGGCAATGACGTATAAGGTAGTTTCGAAATTCAGGTTTAAATTTCGAAACGATTATGTTGTGTCTCGGGCATTTTGGTCATTGCCGCAGTAGTTCTTTGCGGCAATGACGTATAAGGTAGTTTCGAAATTCAGGTTTGGCAGCGGGGGCAGTAATATGTGCCGCGCCCGGCAAGGACGGTCCTCTCGATCGGCGCCGCGCAGGCCGGGCAGGACTCGCCGGCGCGGCCGTAGACCTGGAGCCTATCCTGGTACCCGCCGGGCCGGCCGTCGCCGTCCACGTAATTACGGCGGGTGGTGCCGCGGCAGGCAATGCCCTCGGCCAGGACCTCGTGGATGGCGCTGTGGAGGGCCGCAATCTCTGCGCCGGCAAGCGAGGCGGCCGGCCGGAGCGGGGACAGGCCCGCGCGATGCAGGATCTCGTCCGCGTAGATATTGCCGATCCCGGCCACACGCCGCTGGTCGAGGAGGACGTTCTTGAGGGGCGCCCGCCTGCCCGCCAGGGCGGCGGCCAGCGCCGCCCGGTCAAAACCGGCCTCGAGGGGCTCGGGTCCGAGTTCGGCCAGGCCCCGGGGGAGGAGCGCGCCGGGCACGAGGTAATGGAAGCCGCCGAACTTGCGCACATCGGTAAAGCGCAGCTCCTCGCCGTGGGACAGGCCGAAAACCAGGCGGGTATATGGTTCCCGCTCGCTCCCCGCGGGCCTCAACAGGAGTTGCCCCGTCATGCGGAGATGAAAGGCCAGCGTGTCGCCTACCGCGGTCTCGAGGAGCAGGTACTTGCCCCTGCGCGTGAGGCCCCCGATGACCTGGCCGGCGAGGCGCGCCCGCGCCTCCTCGACCGGAAGCCCCTTGACCGCCTTGGCCAAAAAGACCTCGAGGCCCTCGATCCGCCTCCCCAGGAGGCGCGGGGCCAAGGATCGCCGGATGGTTTCGACCTCGGGCAGCTCAGGCAGGACGATCGACCTTCTTCATCTCGAGCCAGTTCGAGCCGGCCTTGACTTCGACCTCGAGCGGCACGGCCAGGGCCGCGGCGTTTTCCATTTCCTCGCGCGCCATGGCGGCCAGAGCATGGACCTCAACCTGCGGCGCCTCAAAGATGAGCTCGTCGTGGACCTGGAGGATGAGCCTGGCCGAGAAGTTTTCCCTCTGCAGCCGGCGGTGGACGCGGACCATGGCCACCTTGATGATATCGGCCGCGGTGCCCTGGATGGGCGTGTTGCGCGCGGTCCGTTCGGCATAGGCGCGCAGGACCCTATTCTGCGAGGCCAGATCCGGCAGGTAGCGCCGCCGCCCGAGGAGGGTGGTCACGTATTTCCTCTCCCGCGCCTCCGCGATGGCCCGGTCGAGGTAGGCGCGCACGCCCTCGTAACGCTGGAAATAACGCCTGATATAATCCTCGGCCTCGCCGACCCCCACCCCGATGGACTTGGCCAGGCCGAAACCGCCCTGCCCGTAGATGATGCCGAAATTGACCGCCTTGGCGCGGTTGCGCATGACCGGCGTGACCGCTTCCTCGGGCACACCGAAGACCTCCGCGGCCGTGCGGCGGTGGATGTCGTCGCCCTCCCGGAAAGCGGCCATGAAATCCTGGTCGTTGGAGAAGTGGGCCAGGACCCTGAGCTCGATCTGGGAGTAGTCGGCCGCCAGCAGGACCCGCTCCGGGCCGCCCGCCACGAAGGCCCGCCTGATGCGGCGCCCTTCCTCCGTGCGCACCGGGATGTTCTGGAGGTTTGGCTCGGTGCTGGAGAGACGGCCGGTGGCCGTGACCGCCTGGTTAAAGGTGGTGTGGACCCGCCCGGTGGCCGGATCCGCCAGGGCCTGCAGGGCATCCACATAGGTGGACTTGAGCTTGGCGATGCCGCGGTAATCGAGGATGCGCGCCACCACCGGATGCTCGGCGGCCAGTTCCTCGAGGACCTCCACATCCGTGGAAAAGCCGGTCTTCGTCCTTTTCCTGGCCGGCAGCCCCAGGTCGCCGAAGAGCACCGACGCAAGCTGCTTCGGTGAATTGAGGTTGAACCGCTTGCCGGCCAGGGCGTGGATCTCCGCCTCGATGCCGGCAAGTTCCCCGGCCATCTCCCGCCCTAGCTCCGCGAGGAACGGCAGATCCACGGCGATCCCCGCCCGCTCCATGGCGAGGAGCACCAGAGTGAGGGGCATCTCCACCTCGCTGAAAAGGTGCCAGAGTCCGTCCTCATGCAGCCGTGCCGTCAGCGCCTCCCTGGCGGGCAATAGCGCGGCCAGGCGGGAGGCGGCGATGCGGGCGCCCTCCCCGGGCGGGAGGGGCTCCTTTTCGGCCAGGGGATCGTACTTCGGGCCGGGCCCGGGCAGGCTGCGCTGGAGGTAGGTGCCGGCGACGACACTCAAATCGGCGCCGGCCAGGGCCGGATTGACGAGGTAGGAGGCGACCATGGTGTCGAAGACGGGTTCGAGGGGTATTTCCTCTTTCCCTGCCAGGAGCGACAGGTGGGTTTTGGCGTCATGGCAGATCGCGGGCGTCCGTCCGGCGCATAGGCGCGCGGCCGCCTCGCGGGGGAGCGCGCCAGAAAGCGGCAGGTAGCACGCCCCGCCCGGCCCCAGCCAGGCCAGGGCCCTGAGCCCTCCGTCCTGCCCCGCAAAGAGCTGCCAATAGAGTTCCCGCCCCTCAGGGGGCCAGAGCCCCTCCAGGGAATCGCCGGCCGCCAGGAGGCGGATCGGCGCTTCTGATTCCCGCGCTTCAACGGCCGGTGCCGGGGCTCCGCCTTGCGGCAGGCGGCCTAGGAGCGACTTGAACTCCAGCTCGGTGAAGATCCGCCTGATCCTGCCCCAGTCGGGTTCGCGCCGTCGGCAGGCCTCGAGGTCAAAATTCAGCGGAACGGCGCGGTCGATGGTGGCAAGCTGCTTGCTCCGGCGGGCCTCCTCGGCGTGGGTGGCCAAGAGTTCGCGTTCCTTGGGGCGCGCCAGCTCGTCCATGTGCTCGAGGAGGTCTTCCACCGTGCCGAACTCCCCGAGGAGCCGCAAGGCCGTCTTTTCGCCGATGCCCGGCACACCGGGGATGTTGTCGGAGGCGTCGCCCATCAGGCCCTTGAGGTCCGGGATCTGGCTCGCGGCCAGGCCGTAACGTTCGCGCAGGTATGACTCGTCCACCCGGTCGACCTCGGTGATGCCGCGCCGCGTATAGATGACCCGCACCGCCTTTGAGACGAGCTGAAAGGCGTCGCGATCCCCGGTGACGACCAAGACCTCTCCTCCGGCCTCCTCAGCCCGGGTTGCCAGAGTGCCGATGACATCGTCCGCCTCGTAACCGGCCAACTCTACGATGGGGATATCCCACGCCTCCAGGACCCGGCGGAGGAGCGGGAACTGCTCGCGAAGCTCGCTTGCGGTCTCCCGCCGGCCCGCCTTGTAAGCCGCGTATGCCTCGTGCCTGAAGGTCGGCGCTCCGGCGTCGAAAGCCACCGCGAGGTGGGAGGGTTTTTCCTCCTCGAGGAGGCGGAGGAGCATGGTGAAAAAGCCGTAGACCGCGTTGGTATGCCTGCCGTCGGCCGTCGTGAACATGGGCA
>JBLNBS010000040.1:0-11351 GCA_050260175.1 Patescibacteria group bacterium
CTGGGCAGGTCCGACGGCAAGCATCTCCAGGCCTACCTCGACGAGTTCGCGTACCGTTTCAACCGCCGCCGCGCAGCCGACATCTTCGGCCGCTGCCTGGCGGCCGTGGCGGCCTGTCCGGCCTGGACCTACCGGGACATCACGGGCGCGGGGGGCGGCAAAGCTTAAGCCAAGCTAAAAGCAGTTTAGATTACCTGAGGGAAGGGCATACCCCAAGGTTTGGGGGGGGCATCATCGACGAGGAGAGAATTCGCCGATACTACGAGAGTTATGACGAGGACGCCAGGCTGGTCAAGGACCGCGCGCACCGGGTGGAACTCGACACGACCCTGGCCCTGCTCGAGCCCCTGCTGCCGCCGGGCGCCAAGCTGCTCGACACCGCCGCGGGTACCGGCCGTTACGCTTTTCACTTTGCGGCGCGGGGTTGCACAGTGTACGCCCTGGATCTGGTGCCCCGGCACGTCGAGATCATGAGGTAAAAGGCGGCGGCCTCAGCTCTGCCGATCGTGCCGATCTGGGCGATGCCCGCGACCTGGCGCGTTTCGCGGACGGAGCCTTTGACGCGGTCCTCTGCATGGGGCCTCTCTATCATCTCGCGGGTGACGATGAGCGCCGCGGCTGCCTGCGCGAGTGCCACGCGTACCGGCGGGCTGCTGGCTCTGGCTTACCTGAACGGAGATGCCCTCTTGCGGATGGCCGGACCGCAGCCGGGCCGGGGACGGCCACGGCCAGGCGCAGCGCCATGGCCTGGAAGGACTCCACGGTGGCGCGCCGCCACGATTCCAGCGCGATGGTGGAGGACACCCGCCACGAGCGGCTCGGTCGCGGCGGCCGGCAGATAGGCCAGGAGGAAAAAGGCTACGCGGCCCGTGTGTGGAACAAGCCGGCGCCGAGGAGGGACACGCCGAGACAGGCGGCGAGGCGGGTAAGAGAGTTCCCCCGGGCATCCATGCCCGCATGTCCACCCCAGGGCCATCGTCCCGGCCCGGGACATAGGATGGGGTAGAATGCGGAGGTGACCCATCTTGCCCGAGGAACCCCTCATCCTGCGCCCCGGCATGAACGTGCCGCCCGTTGGCAACGTCCAGGAGCAGCTCAACACCGTGGGCTACTACGGCTTGGCCGTTGACAACATCTTCGGTCCACGCACCGAGGGCGCCTGCCGTAACTTTCAGGCCAGGGCCCGCTTGCCCGAGACGGGTATCGTCGATCCGGCGACCTGGCGGCGGCTTTTTGGCGGCGTCCCGCTCCCGGCCGACGTGGTCATGGTGCCCCCCGGGAGCGTCCAGGCGCCGCCCGACCCGGAAAGGTTGTCCCAGGTCAGCCAGGCCGGCTACACGGTGGAGATCAACCTGGGCGAGCGGCTCCTGCGCCTCATCCGGGACGGTGTCGTGACGGGGCCTTTCAACATCGCCATCGGCAAGCCCGCTACGCCGACGCCCACCGGCAACTTCACCATCCTCAACAAGGCGGTCGATCCCGGCGGGCCGTTCGGCACGCGATGGCTGGGGTTAACACCCAACGGCATCGGTATCCACGGCAACAACGCCCCCACCTCCATCGGTCTCGCCGTGAGCAACGGCTGCATCCGCATGTACAACGAGGATATCGAATTCATCTTTCCCCTGCTCAACGTGGGCGATCCCGTGATCATCCTGGCGGGAGCCGCGGCCCCCGGCGCCGGCATCGACTACACGGTCGTCCCAGGCGATACGCTCTTTTCGATCGCCAGGCAATTCGGTACGACGGTCGATGCCATCAAGACGGCCAACGGCCTTTATACCGATGTCATCGTCCCGGGCCAGGTGCTCTTCATCCCCGGCCCCATCACCGGCGGCCCGGTCTCCACCTACACCGTCGTGCCGGGCGATACGCTCTTCTCCATTGCTCAGCGCTTCGGTACGACCGTCTCGGCGCTGCAGCTTACTAACAATCTGCCCACTGAAGAGATCTTTCCCGGCCAGATCCTACAGATCCCGACCGTTCCCTTGAGCCCGCCGCCCGCGCCCGGCCCGGCCCCCGAGCCTGGTCCCGGCACGACGACGTATACGGTCCAGCCCGGGGACACTCTCGTCCTCATTGCGCAGCTTTTCAACACCACCGTGCAGCGCCTGCGGGAGCTGAACAATCTTACATCGGACGTCATCTTCCCGGGCCAGGTACTGATCGTTCCCGCGCCGGAGGAGGTATCCGCTCCGGGCGTCCCCCTCGCTCCGAGTCCGCCTCCGGCCCAGGGTCTCCAGATCCCGGGTGTTGCTCCCGCCCCGGGTACGACCTACATCGTACAACCCGGGGATACCCTGTTTTCCATCGCGGCACGGTTCGGCACCACCATCCTGGAGCTAGCCAGGTTGAACTTCCTGACCACCTCAGAGATTTTTCCAGGCCAGGTGCTCAGAGTGGCGTAGGGCAAGCAGTGTGGCGCGTGAAAGCAGGCCGCGGCATCCGTAACCGCGGCCTTTATATACGCCGGACTTATAACTCCGTAGGGCTCCGCATGGTAGAAAGATTGCACGCGTTGGGAAAAGGCGAACCAGAGCGCTTGGGTTTTTCGTATCGCTTTTAACCGGAATTACGAAAGCGGACGCTTGATCCGAAGCGTGCTGCGCCTTTGGCGCCAACACTCATGGCGGCCAAAGACGCAGGTACAAAAGGTACTTTCGAAATCCGGGTTTAATCAAAAGAAGGTGGCACGGGGAGATGGATCGAATACCAGCTTGAGTCCGTCATCCATGGCCGTGCTCATCAATCCAGCATTAATGTTTTTATCTGTGTAATCTGCGTAATCTATAGTTCAACCAAAATCCGGGTTTTGATACAAGGAGGATGTGGCTAAATGGGAATCTACGAACAGGCGCTGGAAATGCACCGGCAGGTCCGGGGTAAACTCAGGGTGGCCGTCAAGGTCCCGATCCGCAACGAGCACGACCTCAGCCTGGCTTATTCCCCGGGCGTGGCCGAGCCCTGCCGCCGCATCAAGGACGACCCGGACCAGATCTACAAGCTGACGGGCAAGGGCAACACGATCGCCGTGGTCACCGACGGTTCGGCCGTGCTCGGGCTCGGCAACATCGGGCCCTCCGCCGCGCTGCCGGTGATGGAGGGCAAATGCGTGCTCTTCAAGGCCTTTGGCGGGGTGGACGCCATACCGCTCTGCCTGGACACGCAGGATCCGGACGAGATCGTCGCCATCGTCAAGCGCCTGGAGCCTTCCTTTGCCGGTATCAACCTGGAGGACATCGCCGCGCCGTCCTGCTTCGTCATCGAGCGGCGGCTCAAAGAGGAGACCGGGATGGCCATCTTTCACGACGACCAGCACGGCACGGCCGTAGTGACAATCGGCGGCCTGCTGAACGCCCTGAAGCTCGTGGGCAAGGAGCTTGTGGGTATCCGCGTGGCCGTGAACGGCGCGGGCGCCGCGGGCACCAGCATCGTTCGGATGCTCCTCGATCTGGGCGTGGAGGACATCCTGGTCTGCGACCGCAAAGGATTGATCCACGAGGGGCGCGACGGCCTGGATCCCGAGAAGCGATCCTTGGCCGCGCTCACCAACCGGCGCGGGCTCCGGGGCGGTCTGGCCGAGGCCATGGCAGGGGCCGACGTCTTCATCGGCGTCTCCGTGGGGAATGTAGTCAACAAGGCCATGGTCAGGAGCATGGCCCCGCATCCCCTGATCTTCGCCCTGGCCAACCCGGAGCCGGAGATCGATCCGGCACAAGCCCTGGCCGCGGGGGCGAGGGCCGTGGCCACGGGCCGCTCCGACTATCCCAACCAGGTCAACAACGTCCTCGGTTTCCCCGGCATCTTCCGGGGCGCCCTGGACGTCAGGGCCAAGGACATCAACGAGCCCATGAAGCTTGCGGCCGCGTATGCCATCGCGGAGCTGATCCCCGAGTCGGAACTGCGGCCGGACTATATCATCCCCAAGCCTTTCGATCCGCGCGTGGCGCCGAACGTGGCGCGCGCGGTGGCCAAGGCGGCGATGGACTCGGGCGTGGCAAGGATGCGGGTCGAGCCGGACTGGGTCGCCGAGCATGCCCGGCGGCTCGTGGCCGAAGGATAGCGGAAAGCACATAGAGCCGCTCGCGCATTCCTTTTCAGCAATGGCATGCAGATGTCGCAATCGTTGACAGGGCTGCACCGACGCATTTCAGCGCGGTTGCAGCCCTTATTGTCGAAGGCGAAAAAAACCCCTTTGACGCCAATCACTGTCACTCTGCGGCGATTTCCTTTAGTTATTTATCAGATCCCCTGCAGGCTTCATGTTTGACCTTCATGCTTTCAACTGCTACAATTAAGATGGAGTCAAGACATCATCAAATGCAAGGCGTGAGGTCAAAAAACAGATAAGATATAATTATCTGAATTAAACAAATATTCGTTTAAACAACCTGCCACGGGCATAATCCCTTGGCGAATTTTGCCATGAACCGCTTGTCATGGAGGCGATTCAGGCATGGCTAGACTGGTTGGGATGATGGCCTGCGGTCGCGAGCGCGAGTTGGAGGAATTGCTCAAGAAAAAACTCCATCCCGGGTACAAGGTACGTGTCGACGGCAGCAATGGGATAACCCTGGGCATGGCCAGCATCGATCCGTGCCGCCTGGCCGAGGGTTTCACCTGCGACGGCCGGCTGCCCGAATGTGACCAGATTGATAGGATCATGCGCGCTGCGGCTTCGGCCGATCGAATAGGGCTGCGCGATGCCTTGGCGGGGATCGCTCCACCATTCGCCCTGGCCGCGGCCGCCCGCGGCCATCTGCTCTTGGCCCGGGACCCATTGGGAGTAAAACCGCTTTATCTGGGACTTAGGTTTGACGGAAAAATGCTGCTATACGCCTCGGAAATTAAACTGCTCACTGGCTTGACCCGTCAAATCCTGCCGCTCCCCCCTGGCACTTTCGTGCTGGACACCGGCGAGCCCGAACGATTCAGCGCCTTACCCGGGATCAGGCTTGAGCCGGGTGTGGATGATGCGAAATGGGCCTCGATGCTGCGGGCGGCCCTGGCCGGCGCCGTGTCCGAGCAGGGGTATGACGGTTGCGGCATCCTCCTGAGCGGCGGCCTTGACAGCGCTACGGTGGCCGCCCTGGCGGCGGAGGCTGGTTACAGATGCGAGGCCTTCACGGTCGTATATCCCGGTGGCAGGGATCAGGAGTACGCCGCCCTGCTGGTCAAGAACCTGGGCTGGACGCATCATGTCTGCGGCCCCTCCCTCGACGATCTCGTGGCCTCACTGCCTGAGGTCATCTATGGCCTCGAGTCGTTTGACGCCCCTTTGGTACGCAGCGCGGTTGTGAATTTCCACCTCAATAAGCTGGCCTCCAGGCACGTTGCCACGGTCCTGTGCGGAGAAGGCTCCGACGAGCTTTTCGCCGGGTACGACTATCTCAAGTCCATTTCGGCGAAAGAACTGCATGGCGAGTTACAAAAACTGTTAGAGGAACTCCCGGCCGGAGGCCTTCAACGCGCGGACCGCATGGCGCATGCTCACGGTCTGGAGCCCCGGGTGCCTTTTATGGCATGGGAAGTAGTAAGCTTGGCCCGCCGGATGCCTCCGGAGATCCTCATCGGGCCCGGCGGAATAGATAAGTGGATTCTGCGCCGGGCCATGGAAGGATTTCTACCCGAGGCCATTGTCGCGCGCCGCAAGGAGAAATTCTCGGTAGGCTGCGGATCCGCTGAAGCCCTGGCCGGCTTCTGCGAGGAGCGGATCAGCGATAACGAGTATCTCAGGGGAAAAACACTCCCCGACGGCAGCATGTTGCGGTCCAAGGAAGAGTTGTTTTATTATCGCATCTTCAAGGATGCGTTCGGCGACGGCTGTCTGCCTCTAGTCAGCCGTACCCGTCATTGATAAGGAGGGCCGATGGTGCATGTGCGGATCATCCGGTTACCCAAGCGTCTGCGTTCTCGGCGCGGGGCACGGCGGCATGGCCATGGCCGGCCATCTGGCATTGATGGGTGTGCCTGTCAGACTGTACAACCGTAGTGAACCGAGAATAACCCCGATCAAACTTACGGGGGGCGTCACCCTCTCCGGCGCGGTCGAGGGTTTTGGTCCGATCGCCGTGGCTACAATCGACCCGGCGGAGGCTGTCGAAGGCGCCGAGGTGCTCATGGTGGTCGTGCCTGCCAACGGCCATCGCTACATCGCGGAGCGGGTGGCTCCCCACCTCAAGGACGGGCAGATCGTGGTCCTGAATCCGGGCAGGACGGGCGGAGCCTTTGAATTCAGGCACCAGTTGAAAATGCAAGGGGTTACCGCCGATGTCACCATCGCCGAGGCGCAGACGCTGATCTACGCCTGCCGTGCCATTAACCCCGCTCAGGTCAGGATCTTCGGCATCAAGAACACTATTCCCGTGGCCGCCTTGCCGGGGCAACGTACCGTCGAGGTCCTGGGTGTCCTGAGGCGTATCTATCCCCAGTTCGTGCCCGGCGACAACGTGCTCAAAACGAGCCTGGACAATATCGGCGCGGTCTTTCATCCCGCCCTCATGGTGCTCAACGCGGCGCGCATCGAGTCGACCCGGGGGGAGTTCCAGTTCTACATGGAAGGCATCACGCCCTCCACCGCCAGGATCCTTGAAGCTGTCGATGCCGAGCGCGTATCCGTGGCCGCCGCCCTGGGCATCAGGGCCATCACAGCGCGCGAATGGCTGTACATGGCTTACGATGCCGCGGGCAAGACTCTCTTTGATGCGATCCGCAATAACCCGGGTTACGAGGGGATCACGGCTCCGATCGCCATTGATCACAGGTATATCTGGGAGGATGTTCCCATGAGCCTTGTTCCCATCGCTTCACTGGGCGAGCAACTGGGAGTGCCGGTGACGACAATTCGGGCGGTAATCTATTTTGCGTCGCTAATCGACCGGACCGATTATTGGGAATCCGGCCGCACCACCGAGAGGATGGGTCTCGCCGGCTTGACGGTGCGGGAGATACGGCATCTGGCTCTGGAGGGAGAGATCTGAGCGTGGGCCGGAGAATACTCGGCGCGGCTGTCGGCCAGTGCGTGCACGTGGCGGGGCTGCTCAATTTTCTCCGTCTGGCCGGGGAGTGCGGGCACGAGACGGAGTTCCTGGGTCCGGCGGTCTCCGTGGCGGAGCTGATCGGCGCCGCGCGCGAATACCGCCCCGACGTCCTGGCCGTGGGTTACCGCCTGACGGCCGACGCCGCGCGCGCTCTCTTCGCCGAGCTCTCCCAGGCATTGCGGGAGTCCGGCCTGGAGGGTGTGGAGCTCGTCTTTGGCGGCACTCCACCCGTGGCGCGCATCGCCCGGGAGAGCGGGCTCTTTGCCGCCGTCTTTTCCGGCGAGGAGGATCCGCGCGAGGTCCTGGCCTACCTGCGCGGTTTGCCGCCCGAGGACCGGGCCGCGCTGTACCCCGGCGATCTCTTGGGCCGCCTCGAGGCCGCCGCTCCCTACCCCATCCTCCGGCACCATTTCGGCCTGCCTTCCCTGGCGGAAACCGTCAAGGGCATCGCGGAACTGGCGGGCTCCGGCGCGCTGGACGTCATCTCCCTGGGCCCGGATCAGAACGCCCAGGCCTCGTTCTTTAGGCCCGCGGAGATGGATCCCGGCCAGGATGGAGCGGGCGGCGTCCCGCTCCGTTCGGAGGAGGATCTGATTGCCATCCACCAGGCCGCGCAATGCGGCAACCGCCCCCTTTTGCGCATCTACGCCGGTACGCGCGACCTCCTGCTCTGGGCCGACCTGGCGCGGCGGACGATCGACAACGCCTGGGCCGCGGTGCCGCTTTTTTGGTACAGCCGCCTGGACGGCAGATCGCCCAGGCCCCTCGAGGAGGCCATCCGCGAGAACCAGGCCGCCATCCGCTGGCATGCCGCGCGGGGCATCCCGGTGGAGGTCAACGATCCGCATCACTGGAGCCTGCGCGAGGCGCCCGACACGGTGGCCGTGGCCGACGCCTACCTCTCCGCCTACAACGCCAAATCTCTCGGGGTGGAAGCCTACGTCGCCCAGTTCATGTGGAACACCCCGCCCAGCCTCAGCCCGGCCATGGACCTGGCCAAGATGCTGGCCAAGGCGGACCTGCTCGCCACCCTGGAATCCCCGGGTTTTCGCATCATCCGCGAATGCCGGGCCGGATTGGCCAGCCTGTCGGCGGACCCGGCCGTGGCCAAGGGGCAGTTGGCGGCCTCGACCATGCTCGGCCTGGCGCTCAAGCCCGGGATAATCCACGTCGTCGCTTTTTGCGAGGCGGATCACGCCGCCACGCCGCCGGAGATCATCGAGAGCTGCCGGATCGTGCGCGGGGTTTTGAAGAACGCCCTCTTCGGCTTCGCCGATCCCACCCTCGATCCGGCGGTGCAGCGGAGGCGGCGGGAACTGGCGGACGAGGCGCGGCTTCTCCTGGACGCCATCAGGAACCTGGGGAGCGGAAGCGCCGATCCGCTGGCCGACCCCGCCGTGCTCGCCCGCGCCGTGCGCGCCGGCCTGCTCGACGCCCCCCATCTCGCCGGCAACGCCGAGGCCCGGGGCGCGGTGCGGACGCGGATCGTAGATGGGGCCTGCCGCGCGGTGGACGAGCGGGGCGAACCCCTGGACGAGGAGAGGCGTATCAGGAAAATACCCTTTGAGTAACCAAGACTTTGTCGGTTACTTCCAAGACTTGTAGAAAAGGAGCCCCCTCCCCGCGCGCGGGAAAGGGGCTCCTTTGGTATCAGTCACTACGCTTCGAGTATCTCCACCCCGAAACCGGGTAGGGTAATTTCCCCGCCCGCCCGCTCGTCCGTAAGGATGCTGCGCCAGCCCGCCGCGGGCAGCTCCACCCGCTTGGGCTCGGGGTTGAAATTGCAGAGGAAATAGAAGCGCTTTTCACCCTTGACCCGGACGGCCGCCTCGACGTTGTCCGGGAGATCCGGGAACGTCTCGACCCCTGCCTCATCCAATAGACGGGCAAAGAAACGCCTGTAAAACGCCTGGTCGAAGAGGCTGGCGAGGTAGTAGGCCTTGCCCCGGCCAAAGGCGTTCCGGGTAACGACCGGGGTGCCCGCGTAGAAATCACGCCCGTAGGAAGCCAGCGCCTCGGCGCCCTGGAGGTTGATCACGTCGCACCAGAGGCGGAGGGGATAGCTCTCGCCCTCGTACTGAGCCGCGTTGGCGCCCTTTTCGCCGATGCCGTCGTACTCCTCGAGCTCGAGGCCGAGGAGGCGGCGGAACGGCCCCGGCAGGGGCTCTGCCAGGCAGAGGTTGGACTCGCCCTTGACGCCGCTTCTGAAGCTCATCACGAGCCGGCCGCCCTGCTCCACGTAGTTTTCGAGTTTCTTGGCAAGAGACGGTCGCACGAGGTACCACGGGGGCATGATCACGAGCTTGTAGCGGGAGAGATCCGAGTCGGGCCCGACTACGTCCACTCCCGCGCCCAATGCGGTCAAGGCCTCGTGGTAGAGCGCGAGGATCTCCTGGAACTTGATGCCGTCGTCCGGCCTGGGGTGGAACGTCTTTTCGTCCGCCACGTTGGGCTGGATCTGAAAGGCCCAGATCTGCTCGTAGTCGTAGAGCAGGGCCGTTTCGTTCACGACCGTGGAGCCGTCGAGCGCGGGAGAGATCTTCAGGAGTTCCTGCCCGATGCTTGCCACCTCGCGGTAGCGCCGGCGGGGGACCGCGTCGTGGTTCAGGATGCCGTGCCAGTATTGTTCGGTGCCCGAGAGGCAGCTGCGCCAGCGGAAATAGCTGACGAGGTCCGCGCCGTGGGCAAATGCCTGGTAGGTCCAGAGGCGAATCTCGCCCGGCTTGGTGGTGCCGTTCATGACCGTCCAGCCGCAGGGGCCGACCCGCTCCTCCATGACCCAGTAGTTCTTTTCCTTGATGCCGCGCATGATGTCGTGCGCCAGGGCGGTCGAGGCGCCGCTCCGCCAGGGGTAATTGTCCCACGAGACAAAGTCGAGATCGCGGCCGAGGGCGTAGTAGTCGAGCGAATCATGGAGCCCCATGAGATTGTGGGTGATGGGCTGCCCGCTGGTGAGGGAGCGGAGGATCTCCACCTGCTCGCGCTGGAACTCCACGGCCGAATCCGAGGCAAAGCGCAGGTAGTCCAGGCGCAGGGAGGGGTTGTAGCCCGCCTCGCCGCAGGCGGGCGGGAGGATGACGATCTGATCCCACGCGGTGTAGATCTGGCTCCAAAAGGCCGTGCCCCATGCCTTGTTCAGGGCGTCAAGAGATCCATACCTTTTTTCGAGCCACGCCTGGAAACCCCGCTGGCAGCACGGGCAATAGCAGCGGTTGCCGCTGAACTCGTTATCGGTCTGCCAGGCCGCCACCTCGGGACGGCGGCCATAGTGCCCGGCCATGGCCTTTGTGATCGCCCGGGAACGCTCGCGCATGACGGGGTTGTTCAGGCACCGGTGGAGGCGCGAGCCGAACCGCAGGGGATGATCGTGCTCGTCAACGGGGAGGATCTCGGGATGCATGGCCACGAGCCAGGCCGGGGGCGCGGCGGTGGGCGTGCCGAGCACCACTTTCATGCCTTCGGCGGCGATGATGCCGATCGCCCGGTCGAGCCAGGCAAAATCGTAGCGGCCGGGCTCGGGCTCCAGTTGCGCCCAGGCGAACTCCGCCAGGCGCACCACGCTGATGCCCGCTTCACGCATGAGCCGCGCGTCCACGGGCCACCTTTCCTCGGGCCAGTGCTCGGGGTAGTAATCGACGCCTAATCTCACGGCAAGGTGCCTCCTTCGATTTCCCGCCCATCCGCAAACCGCGCTTCCCATACGGTTCATGCGCCGGGGCGGCGCAGGCGGTTCGCGGGCCGACTCCCTTCGCGGGCGGGTATAGTACGGTTGTCCGGATGACCTCGGGATTCGCCAGCGGCCAGGGAATTCCTGCCGGTTGCGGAAAGTATGGGTGAAAGAAACCGGATCATCCCGCTTCCTTGACAGCATGGCGCGGGTGCGGTAATCTTGATCCGGATTTAGGGTCAAGGAGGGAGGCGGATGCGCGCCACCCCCGAGAACAAGACCATCGTCAATAACCGCCAGGCCCGGCATGACTACTTCATCCTTGAGACCATCGAAGCCGGCCTCGTCCTGACCGGCACGGAGATCAAATCCCTCCGCCAGGGCAAGGGCAACCTGAGGGACGGCTACGGGGAGATCCGGGATGGCGAGGCGTTCCTCATGAACTGCCACATCAGCCCCTACGAACACGGAAACCGTTTCAACCACGATCCCCTGCGCCCCCGCAAGCTCCTCCTGCGCAAGGAGGAGATACGGCGCCTTTTGGGCAAGACCAAGGAAAAGGG
This sequence comes from Patescibacteria group bacterium, assembly GCA_050260175.1. GTDB lineage: Bacteria > Bacillota > UBA4882 > JAAYXC01 > JAAYXC01 > JBLNBS01. The sequence continues at coordinate 11,271 of JBLNBS010000040.1, forward strand.
CCTGACTCTCGTCCCCCTGCAGCTCTACCTCAATAAGCGGGGACGCGTCAAGGTGGAGCTGGCGCTGGCCAAGGGCAAAAA
>JBLNBS010000041.1:0-3022 GCA_050260175.1 Patescibacteria group bacterium
CCGCTGATCTCACAGAAGTGCCCCTAGAGTTTGTGCGACTAACCCGATTCGTGGCTTTCGGAGCACAAACTCTGGTATCAAGTGCCACACGGTCACACCGTATCTAGTGGTCCGTGGCATTACGCGCACAGGCTCCTAAGGGCATTGGGAACGGCGCGGGAATGCCTTCCCGGATTTCCCCCGGGGTCATGAACGGCCTTGAGATCGGCCCGAGGTCCGCTTCTAGGCTAAACGCGGCAATCCTCCCGATGGTTCCCTTATTCCCCGACTTCAGGCAAGGCTTTGGCCGCGCCCGCTTCAAAACCTTCTAACCCGTCCCTGCCAAGCATATCGTGAGCCAGGATACGGGCGGGGAGGTAAGAAACGATGCTCCTTGTCCCGGGGGTAAACGGGCACCCGGGCCGCTGGGCCATGCTTCTTCTCACCGCAGCGGTCCTCGTGGGCCTGGCCCGCGCGGGGGCGATCGGGGTTTCGGCCAGGCTTTCCGGCGCGATCAGCGGACGGCGGGTGGTGATCGATCCCGGCCACGGCGGGCCCGATCCGGGCGCCGTCGGGCGGTCGGGCCTGGCCGAAAAAGACCTGGTGCTGCGCATCGCTTTTCATCTTAAGCGCATGCTGGGCCGGGCCGGCGTATATGTCGTCATGATCAGGGAGTCCGATCGCGATTTCGGCGACGGGAAGGCCGGTTCCATGCTCGCCCGCAAAAGGCGGGATCTTTCCTACCGCGCCAATCTCGCCAACCGCATCAGGGCCGATGTCTACCTCTCCATCCACGCCAACAGCATCCTTGACTCCCGCTGGGCGGGCGCGCAGGTTTTTTACAACCGCGCGCGGCCTTTTGCCCGCGAGCTGGCGGGCAGCCTCCAGGCGGCCTTTGCCGCCTCGCTCGGCCCCGGCTACCGCCTGGCCAAAAGCGCGGATTACCGCGTGCTCAACGAGACCACCATGCCCGCCGCCACCATCGAGGTGGGTTTCCTCAGCAATCCCGAGGAGGAGGCCAGGCTGGCCGATCCCGGCTACCAGGAAAAGGTGGCGGAAGCCATTTTTCAAGGCCTTTTACACTACTTCCTCCGGCGCGCGGACGAGCGCGGGAGGACGATGCCCACTCACGCTGTGCCCCTGGCGCGGGGGAACGGTGTCGGGACGCAAGGCGCATAAGCGGGGAGCCGGCATCACCGGCCCCCGCGCGTCGCTGTGGAGATCCGGCGTCAGAGGATTACAGCGTGAGCGCGAAACCCAGTTCGTAGGTGAGAAAGCCCGGATTCAGGGCGTAGTCCAGCTTGCCATAGATCGAGAACGGGTCCATGTCCAGGCTGGCGCTGGCCTCGAGGTAACCCCAGCGGTAATCGTGCTTGGTGTCCGCCATGATCCCCCCGCCAAACGCGAGCTTGAGCGCGTCGATCTCGAAACAGTAGAGGGCGGCCGCCTTGGCGAAAAGATCCATGCCGTTGTAGAGCACGTCGCAGTCGACGAGCACCGGGCCGAAAGCGGCGTTGATGAACGCGCCGTAGAGGGTCCAACCCGGCATGAACATGGCCTCGGCGCCGATGGTGAGGCAGTCGGTGATGCCGTAGCCGACACCCACGCCGAGCCCTTGGTAGGACGGAAACATGTAGCCATCGCAGGCATACTCGCCGAAGATGACGAAGTTGCCGTCACCGGCGGGTGTCAGGGGGCTGGCCAGGGCCGTCCCCCCGAGGGCCAGTACCAAAACGAGCGACAGGATGCAACCCGCGAAAATCCGCGTCAACTTGTCCCCTCCGTTTCGTCGGCCGGTCTCACACAGCGGTTAACTCTATGCCGGCGAGCGGGGTTTTAGACATGTCCCACTCTGCATGGAGCGAAGCGGCGCGCGCCTCCGCCATTGACGCGCCGCGGGGGTGATGGTAAGCTCTTTCCTGGGGGAGGGATCGCGCACGGCCCGCTCCATCATCCATCTCGACATGGACGCGTTCTACGCCTCTGTCGAGCAGCACGATTACCCCGAGCTCCGCGGCAAACCCGTGATCGTGGGCGGGCGCCCGGGCTCGCGCGGTGTGGTCTCCACCTGCTCCTACGAGGCCCGGGCGTTCGGGGTCCGCTCGGCCATGCCGCTGCGCGAGGCGGCCCGGCGCTGCCCGGACGGCATCTTCGTGCCGGTCAGGATGGGGCGCTATATTGAGGTTTCCCGCCAGGTCTTCGCCATCCTGGACGGCTATACGCCGCTCGTCGAGCCGCTCTCGCTGGACGAGGCCTTCTTGGACGTCAGTGGCTGCGAACGGCTCTTTGGCCCCGCGGCCTGCATCGCCAGGCGGATCGTGACGGAGATCCGGGACCGGCTCGGCCTTTCGGCTTCGGTCGGCATCGCCCCCAACAAGTTCCTGGCCAAGGTGGCCTCGGACCTGAAAAAGCCCGGCGGCTTCGTCGTGGTCCGGCCCGGGGAGGAGGAGGACTTCCTGGCCGATCTGCCCCTCTCCAGGCTCTGGGGCGTGGGGCCCAAGACGGGCGAGGCCCTGGCGCGCCTGGGCATCCGCGGCATGGCCGCGCTGCGGGCCGTGCCGCGGGAGGCTCTCCAGGCGTCATTGGGCGAGACGGGCGCCCTGCTTTACGATCTCTGCCGGGGGCGCGACGACAGGCCCGTGGCGCCGGCCGAGTCGGCCAAGAGCATCAGCCAGGAAGTAACCTTTCAGGTAGACACGGCCGATCGGGAGTACCTGGCCGCGACGCTGCTCCTGCTCGCGGACCGGGTGGCTTTGCGGACCCGCCGGGCGCGCGTCCGCGGCCGCACGGTCGTGCTCAAGCTCCGCGACCTCGACTTCGTCACCCTGACCCGCCGCCGCACCCTCGATGAACCCACCGACCGCGAGGAGACCATCTACGCCGTGGCCAGGGATTTGGCGGAGTCCGTGGCCTGGGGGAAGAAAAAGGTGCGCCTGCTCGGCGTGGGCCTGGCCAACCTCGTGGACGCGGCCCACGGGCGGCAGGGGGCGCTCTTTGGGGAGGCCGAGCGGGAGGCAAAGCTCGACCGGTTGCACGCGGCCGT
>JBLNBS010000042.1:0-72832 GCA_050260175.1 Patescibacteria group bacterium
CGCAGCCATTGGCTTCTCGGCTTCCACCGGAAAATACAGGCCGCGGAAGGGCAGATCTCCCTGACCGGGCAGATCGACGAAGAGGACGTTATAACCACGCTTGACGCCGGCTGGCCCGATGGAATAATAGAGATCCTCGACATAGGTGTCGCCGCCGCCGATCATGAGCAGGGTGCGGCGCCGGTCGCCGCTCAGATCCGGCTTGAGAAAGTACCCCGGCAGCTTTGTGCCCTGGTAAGGAACTTCCACCGGTTCCAGCAGTCCGTCCATGAGAGAGACGGCCCGGCGGAAGCAGGCCCGGGCTCTCGCCAGATAGGGCTGGAGCCGCTGGTCGGTAAAGGGATCCATGAAGGCCGTGGCCGCGCGGTGATGGCAATAAGCGCGCAGGTACGCTTCGCGCGCCGTGACGGCATGCCCGCGGGCCAGCGCCTCGTCCGCCCTCTTCTCCACCCTCTCTCCCATCTCGCGCCAAGCGCGGACCCAGCTCTCCGAGTCGCCGTCTTTCATCCGGCAGGCGGCGTGAAAACTCTCGCCCGTTGCCATCCCGCCGTGCATCGCGGTTCCGACCGCCCACTCGAAGAAGAACTCGAAATGCTTGGTCCGAAAATGATAGCGATCTCTCGGTTCCCGCGGCAAACTTCTGGCTTTGGCCATGTCCGATTCCTCCTCCTAGTTCCGCGCCTCCGATCCGCGCGGGATGCGTTCGTTCTCCGCGGCGGCCTTACGGCCACACGGCTGGAGCTTTGGCTCCATGAGAGGATCGTACATCAGCCGGCGGTTTTTAGGACCAGCCCAAAGTATGGTCCGGAGGATGGTTTTCTCCTATTCGAGCAGGCCCAGTGCCCTGGCCTTCATCAACGCCCGGGCGCGGTTTTCCGCGCCGAGTTTGCCGTAGATGTTGACGGTGTGCCACTTGACGGTGGCGAGGGAGAGATGGAGCGCCTGCGCGACCTCGGCGTTGGTCAGTCCGCAGCCGAGGAGCCGGAGCACCTCCAGTTCGCGCGCGCTCAGTGCTTCTACCGTTCCAGCCTCTCCGCTTGCCTTCCCGGGCGGGCCGGCGACGGGAAAGGCCGCCAAGAGCCGGCCGAGGTAGTCCGGAGCCAGGCCGCGCGCGGCGGCCTGGTGGAGCAGGCGCGCCATGGGCGGGCCTTCATCGAGAAAAAGGCGGACGTAGCCTTCTGGTTCGGCGAGGAAGATGGCGCGCGCGAGGGCTTCGAGGGCTTGGACCTCCCGGCCCTGCGCTGCGCAGGCCAGCGCCTGCAAAATCAGGATCTGGAGGACATTGGCCGTGCGCCGCCCGCCCTCGGCCGCGGGCAAAAGCGGCGCCAAAAGCGCCAGGGCTTGTCCGGGCCGGCCCTGGACCAACAGGATCCGGGCCAGGGTGATCTTCTCCTGCTCGCGCAGAAATGGATAGGAGGCAGGGCCGTTCTCCTCTACGGCAAAGTCTGGGCCGGTATCGACGCTGAAGCCGCGCTCCCGCGCCCAGCGCAATGCCGCGGCCGGCTCTCCCCGGGCGAGCGCCAGGCGCGCTTCGTAGAGGGCCACGATCAGGTCGTCCAGCTTCGTGGCGCCGGATTCCGCCGCGCACCGCCGCGCTTTCCGCATGTTCTCTTGGGCTCCCTCCAGGTCGCCCTGGGCCTGCCTGACCCGGGCCAATGCAATGTACCCGTCCACCGCCACCAGCGGGGTCCATGCCCCGGCCAGTTCGATTCCTCGGGACAACTGCGCGGCCGCGTTCTCCAGGTCGTTTCGCTCGCGCGCCAGATCTCCGAGGCCGATCAGGGCCATGCCCGCGATGGGTTCCGCGCCGCCCGCCAGGGTCCGCGCCAATACCTCCTCGTATCGTGCCTGCGCTTCGCCGAGCATGCCCTCGATGATGGAGATCTCCGCCCGCTGGCACTGGGCCATGGCTGTGAGCACCCGGTTGCCGGCTCTCCGCCCAAACTCGGCTGACTCCTCGAACGCGCGGCTCGCCTCATCCACATCGCCCTGCATGATCGCGGCGGTGCCCAGGTTGATCGCGGCGAGGCTGCGAAAGATCAGATCCTCCGGGGGCAGGATCCGGAGGGCCGCGCGCGACAGCTCGCCGCCCCGGCCAACGTCCCCCTGGAAACTGGCGAGCATGCCCCGGAGGGCTGTCCGGGCCCCGGCGACACGCGCCGGCTCTTGTCCGCACGAGGCTTCCAGCAGGGCTTCGATCTCGTCCGGGGAACTGGAGCCCAAAAGAAGCACGGCGGCCTGATAGATAGGGAGGAGCGGCCGGGAGTGGAGCGCCTCAGCGGTCAGGGCTTCCAGCCAGCGGGCCAGGGTGGCCAGTTCGCCGCTGAAGATGGTATTCTCGGCGGCCCGCTCGATCAGGTCCGCCGCTCGCTCCCGGTCTCCGGCGGCCAAGGCGTGCTCGATCGCTTCCCCGGTCAGGCCGTGCCATTCATACCAAGCGCTGGCCTTGCGATGCAATGCCGCGAGGCCTTCCGCGCCCGCCTGTCGTAATAACCTCTCGCGGAGCGAATCCGCGAAGAGTTGATGATATCTGTACCATCTCCCCTCGTCGTCCAGGGGGAGGAGGAAGAGATTGGCCCGCGCCAATCCTTCCAGCATGGCCTGGCCCGTCCTCCCGGCCCCGAACCGGGATGGGGCCTCTTTTTCCTCTTCCCCTTCCCCCGCGAGCAGGAATTCGCAGAGTGGGCCGCAGAGCCGGTCGAGGATAGAGGTACGGAGCAGGAAGGTCTGAACGTCCTCGCGCTGCCGCGCGAGGACCTCTTCAGCCAGGTATGCCGAGACGTACAGGTTGCCGCCCGAGAAGGACCGGATGAACCCGGCCGCCTCCGGCTGTCCCGCAAGGGAAATGGCGGCCATCTGGAGCCCAGCCGCCCAGCCTTCCACCCGGCCGGCCAAGGCGGCGGCCTCGTCCGCGCTCAGGCTCGGTCCGCCCGCATTCCGGATGAAGGCGGCGGTCTCCTCGGCGGTGAAGCAGAGATCGTCCCTATGGATCTGGCCGAGTTCCCCCCGGGCGCGCCAGCGCGCCAGGGGCAGAGGCGGCTCGGCCCGCCCGGCGAGCAACGGATGGAGCGTGGGCGGCAACCGCTCGAAGAAGAAGGCCAGGTCGTCGAGGAGCGCGGGCTCGGCGAGGAGATGGAAATCGTCCAGGGCCATCAGGACCGGGCGCGACAGGGCGGCGAGTTCGTTCAGCAGATCCACCAGGAGGGCCTCGCGGGGAAAGCCGCGCCCTAGGCGGGTGCCGCCGAGCATGGAGAAGCCGGCCAGGTACGCCAGGGGAGCATCGCCGAAACCGGGGACGGCGGCGGCCAGGGAAGCAAGGAAATGGCGCCAGAATCGCACCCGATCGTTATCCGCCTCGTCCAAGGCGAGCCAGGCGCCGGTACACTCGCTCTCCGCCAGCCAGGAGCGGAGCAGGGTCGTCTTACCGTAGCCGGCCGGGGCGGCGATCAGCGTCAGGCGCCGGAGGGCCAGACTTTCCCGGAGCTTTTCCAGCAACCGGGGGCGCCGGACCAAGGACGGCCGCAGGGGTGGAGGAAAGATCTTGGTCTGCAGGATGGCATCGGGCACGGTCGATCCTCTCCCTGGCGCGAAGCGGCGGTCGTCGCCCCGCTTGCGCTCAAATTCCTGCCGAGAGCTCGGGATCGATGCATCGGATTCCGCGCGGAAATCGCAAATCCTCCCGGAAAGGGGAAGCCCGTAGTGTGGCTGGAGGTCGGATTCCCTTCTTGTTGTTGAGAAGGAGGGGAAGGAAGGAAAATAGAGAACTATCGTAATTGATGGTAGTGTTCAGTCTGGCGCACGGTCGGAGCTTGACGCCACAAGATAAAGCACATCCTCGACCAATCCTCTCGCGAATTTCGCGACTTTTGCAGCCCCGACAAGGAGGACCCGCACATGCCCTCCACCCCGACCAACGCCTACCTCGTCTGCAGCAAACACGTCAGTCAGATTGCGATTGCTCGAAGTCACGGGACAGGAGCCGTTCGTTCTGACCAAGGCGGATTTTGAGGAATCCAGTATATCGGCGGAAGGATAGTGCGTGCCATGCTGTTCATGCACAATGTGGGTGAACCGGTCGTCCAGCCGCTCACCGCACGGAACCTCCGGCAAGCGGCGGCACTCATGGTGCGATTGAGACCAGACTGGTGGGACATGGAGGGAGCGCTCGGCCAACTCGATTCGGGAACAGGCTGGGCGCTCCTGAATAATGACGGCCGCGTGGCCGGCTGGTTGCTCGCCAATCTCTTTTCCGGCTACCGAACCCTGCAGATCGAATGCCTCGGTTATGACCAGGACGGGACCCTGGTCATCAACGAGCAACTCCGCCCCTTGCTGATCGCGAGCGAGGAATGGGCCAAGGGACAGGACTGCGTCAATATCAGGTTTATCAGCGGGTCCGCCGGCACCTCCTGCCACGGAATGGTCATCGAGAGGCCGTGGGAAGTGTTGAGGGATTTCGCTTCGCTGGAAAATGAGACGATCGAATGGTTCATGTCCATGGGTTACTTACCGTCAGGCCTCCTTCCGGACATCTATGGGCGGGGCTGCCACGGCATCATGCTGATCAAGCGGTTGTGGACCGGTCAGCGATGATATACGTCCTGGAGTAACACAAGAGCGTGTGTCGACGATTGGGGCCTCCGAAGCCAAGGTACCGGTCTTGTCGAGGGGATTCTGGCAGATTTTGCCCCGAAAGGCTTCGCGTATTTGGCGATCTCAATGAAAAAGGAGGATGCCCGCAGATGTCCAATGAGGAATTGACCGTGGCCCTGGAAAACGCCCAGCGTCAGATCGAATCCTTGCGGAACGAATTGGCTTCGTTCAAGCAGTCGGTCCGTGAGCATAGGCACGAATACCATACCAATCTGATGAGCGATAAATTCCTTACCAGGGCCTTCGCGGTCTTGGGGCATTACATGGTGGCCGGTTTGATCGTTGCTGCGCCTTTCTACATCATTGCCATCATTATCGGCATAATCGCCGGCATTGCCGGCAGTATCCACTGACAGCTTGCGGCGCCATGAAAGAACCGGCACTGATCGAACCAGCGGCGGAATACGAGGCGGAATACCTGGCGATGCTCGCGGAGTGGCGGGCCACGGGCGAGAAGCTCACTCCCTTCGTGCTCAAGATGGACCCGAGCGATTTCCCGGGTCTGGTGGCCAAACTCAAGCGCTACAGTAGGGGCGAGGGCATCCCCGCGTCGTTCGTCCCGCACGAGACCTATTGGCTGGTGGACGAGGACCGCCGGATCCTGGGCGTGGTCAATATCCGGCCCCGGCTCAACGAGAGCTTGATGGTACGCGGCGGGCACATCGGCTACGGCGTGCGGCCGAGCGAGCGCGGCAAGGGCTGCGCCACGGAGATGCTCCGGCTGGCCCTGGAAAAGACGAAAGCCATGGGACTGGAGCGCGTATTGCTGACATGTGACAAGGAGAATACCGCCTCGGCGCGGGTGATCGTGAAGAACGGCGGCGTTCTGGAATCCGAGATCCACCTGGATGGCGCGATCGTCCAGAGGTACTGGATCGAGCTACATCCTCCCCGCGCCGCGGCCGAAAGGAAATCCATCGATGCAATCGTTCCTTCTGAATGAGTACGGTGCTTACCTATGTTATCACGACCTGCCCGGCGCCGAGCCGGCCCGGGTCTTCATCCACGGCCTCGGTTCGGCATCCTCCGCTGAGTTCGTCTGGACGGCCGCGCACCCGCTCTTGCGCGATAACCGTTCGATTCTCCTGGATCTCCCGGGTTTCGGTTACAGCGACCGCCCGCGGCGTTTCGGTTATTCCTTGGAGGACCATGCGCTCTGCGCGGCCAGGCTCCTCGACCACCTGCAACTAAAGCGTTGCGACCTCATCGGGCACAGCATGGGCGGATCGGTGGCCATCACGCTGGCGGCCCTGCGGCCGGATCTCGTCGGCCGCTTAGTCGTGGCCGAGGGCAACCTGGATCCCGGGGGAGGGTCCGTCAGCACCCCCATCGCCCAGCAGCCCGGCTGGCTTTTCGCGCTGGCGGGACACCGCCTGATGCTGCGCCGGCTCAAAAAGGGCGCCTTCGAGGGGAGCGCGGGCGTTGTCTCATATCACGCCACCGTCCGGGCCTGCGCCTCCCGGTCGCTGCACCGCAGCGCCGTCGGCCTGGTGCGGGGAACGCGTCCCACCATGCGGGAAAGGTTCTTGAACTTAGACATCCCGCGGGCCTTCATCTTCGGCCAGCGTTCCCTGCCAGATCCGGACCTCGCGTTTCTTGAGCAGAGGGGTGTACGGGTCTTCGTCGTCCCTGACGCCGGGCACGCCATGATGGATGACAACCCGGAGGGCTTCGCAAGGGCGGTGGCTGAGGCGCTTGAAGGATGAGGGAACAAAAGGGTAATAATCGCGCGCGGCGTACAAGGATGCGCCGAAGCCGCCTCTCTGCGGGATAATCTGTTTTTCACACCCCGCTAGGGGAGGGGATTCTTTGGCGTCAGCTCGCCGCGCAGATTTTCCCCGACCAGCCGCCGCACCTCGGCCGGGGAGTAGCCTTTTTTGAAGAGGTAAAAGAGCTTGGTCAGCGCGGCCTCGGCGGTCATGTCCAGGCCGCTGACCACGCCCGCCTCCAGGAGCACGCGGCCGGTGGCGTAAATCTCCAGGTTCGCGGAGCCGTAGAGGGGCTGGGGCACGTCCACGATGACCACGCCGCGGTCGGCGGCGGCGCGCAGCGCCTCGAGAAAGGGCTTGTTCCGATCGGGCGCGTTGCCCGCGCCGTAGCACTCCAGCACTATCCCCTGGACCGGTGGCGCCAGGATGTTCTCGAGGTACTCCGCCTTGAGCCCGGGAAAGAGCCTGATGGCCGCGATCGTGGCCTCGCCCATCTCGACCACTGCCGGCGCGCCGCTCATGGCGGGCGGGGGAGGCACCAGACCCCAGTTGATGACGATATTGATCCCCGCCGTGCCCACGGGAGGGAACTTGGGCGAGGCGAAGGCGGCGAAGCCGCCCGCGTCGATCTTGGTGGCGCGGGTGCCGCGCAGGAGCTGGTTGGCGAAGTAGAGGTAGACTCCGGGCAGGCGGGCGTGGAACTGATCCAGGATCAAAAGAGAGGTCAGGAGGTTTTCCTCCGCGTCGTTGCGCGTCTCCTCCAGCGGCAACTGGGCGCCGGTCAGGATGACGGGCTTGCCCAGCCCCTCCAGCATAAAGGAGAGGGCCGCGGCGGTAAAGGCCATGGTGTCCGTGCCGTGCAGGACAAGAAACCCGTCATAATCGCGGTAATAAGCCTGGATGATCCGGGCGATCCGCACCCAGTCCTCCGGGGTCATATTGGCGCTGTCGAGCAGGGGCTCACACTCGCGGATCTCGTAGTCGGGCAGATCGGCGGCGTGAAACCGCGGATTGCGCGCGAGCAGATCCGGCAGGCAGCCCGGCACCGGCCGGTAGCCCTGGGGCGTCCGCTTCATGCCGATGGTGCCGCCGGTGTAAGCGATTAGAATCCGGGCTCGGGGCATAATCTCCCTTCCTCGCAGGGGGATTCATTCTTTCCATAGTAGTTTGACAGGGAGGCGCAACGGTATATAAGGGGAATGGCTTAACTGGATTTGCCCATGTCTTCCTCCTATTCCCCCAGCCGGTCGCAGTAAACATGCATCGCCTCCCGCAGGAACGCGGCCAGGCCCGGTTTGACCTTGTCGATGTTCTCGGTGAAGCGGTGGTCGTTCACATACAAATCCCCGAGGCCGCGGAAGATCTCCGGCGTGCATGCGTAAAAACTATTTGTGATGTGTTCCCGCCACTCCGTCACCGCGGCCTGGACCTCCGGGTCCGCCGGCCCGCGCTCCATCGCGTCGGCGATGCGCCGGTAGATCTCGTTGCCCCGGGCGAGGATGGCCGCCCAGTCCTCCTTGGTGTACCTGGCGGTCTTGCGCTCGCACTCCGCCACGACCTTTGGATCGTACTTTTGCCGGACCTCGTCGGCATATTTCGCTTGATGTTTCTCGATCTCCGCCATGTCAAAGCCCTCGAACATCTCTTTCTTTTCCATGCTGCGCCCCTCCTCCATCGCTTTCAGGGTCCTGTCCACGGTCCGGATGATCTCCTCGAGCCGCCTTTTCTTCTCCGTGAGCAGCTCCCTGTGGGCCCGCAAGGCGCGTCCCCGGTCAAAGTCCGGCCGGTCGAGGATCCCCCGGATTTCCTCGAGGTTGAAGCCGATCTCACGAAAGAAGAGGATCTGCTGCAGCCTCTGGAGGTCGCGGTCGGAGTACTGCCGGTACCCGGACGGGGTCACGGCCTCGGGCTTCAAGAGCCCGATCCGGTCGTAATGGTGCAGCGCGCGTACGCTGATCCCCGCCATGCCGGCCACTTCCTTTACCCAGTACGGCAATTCCGCCACCTCCCGATCACGATCATAAACCCTGACGCAGCGTGAGGGTCAAGAGGGAAATTCCTGTAGGCGTTATGACGCGGCGCCGGGATCAACAGGACATTTCACGGTCCGACCGGTGATGTAAAGCCATGGCGTGTTCCCATGCGCCAGAGCGAAAACGCAGATAAACAACGGTCGCCCTGGTATACTGGTCCAGTACCAGGGCGATCCAGGCGCCGTTCAATCCCCAGTGGAAGATGTTGACGAACGCGTAAGCCGCGGCGACTCGAAACCCCCAGATGCCGATGACGGACGCATAGAGGGGATACATGGTGTCGCCGGCTCCACGGAGCGCCCCGGCCAGAGTGAGCTGTGTGGACTGGCCCGGCTGGGCGAGCGCCAGGATCTTGAGAATGACGCCGGCCAGAGCCGCGGCGGCCAGGTCGGAGGTGTATAAACGGGCCAAAGGATGCGAAAAGAGAATAAAGATCGCGCCCGTAAAGCAGGCCGTGCCCATTGCCATTTTGTGGATCGCGCGGGCGTAGCGCCGCGCTTTTTCCGCATCATGCGCGCCAAGGCTCTGACCGACCAGGGTCGTGGCGGCGACCCCAAAAGCCATGCTGGGCGCAAAAGATATTCCGCTGATGTTCAGGCCGATCTGATGCGCGGCAAAGTTCAGCGTGCCGAGCCCCGACACCGTCCTGGCAAACAGCATCAGACCGCTTTGCAGCACGAATTGTTCCAGGGCCGCCGGCAGGCCGATGGAGAAAACTTTTTTGACGGTGGGCCAATCAGGACGATAATCACCCTTGAAGCGCAGGGCGAGGATGGTCTGGCGCGAGCGAAAGAGTATGTACAGCCCCGCCAGGCAGGCAACGAACCTGGCAAGAGTGGTGGAAGCGGCGGCGCCCGCCACTCCCCAGCGGGGGAAGCCAAACTTGCCGTAGATTAAGACGTAATTGCCGAAGACGTTCAGGAGGTTGCTGCCCACGTTGTAGAGCATCGGCGCCGTGGTCTCCCCGGCGCCCCTCAAGGAGGCGGTAATACCCATCGTCACGGCCTGAAACAGCAGCCCGGCGGCGACAATCTGGAAATAGGCGGTGGCGTCCTTTACCGTATCCGGCCCCGCACCCATGAACAAGACCACCGGGCGGGCGGCCAGCACCCCCAGCAGGCCGATCGCCGTCCCCAGGATCGCGTTGACGACCAGAACCTGGCGGGTGATGGAACGCGCCTTCCTGAGATGGCTGCCCCCGATATTCCAGGCGACGAGCGTGGTCGTGCCGACATTGACCGCGGCGAAGATGGCCAAAAGCAGCATGAACGGCTGGCCGGTCAGGCCCACGGAGGCGATGGCCGCGGGGCTCAGCCGGCCGACCATGATCATATCGACCATGCCAAAGAGAGTGGACATGACCAGTTCGACAAAGGCCGGCCAGGTAATGGCCGCGATCTCCCGCCACATGGGATTGAGGCGGGAGCGAGGCGCGCCGGCCTCGCCGATCGTGGATGTACCGATGCGTCGCAAAAGGCATCCTTCTTTGAACCGGAATTTTGAAAACTAAAGCCTTATAGGCAGCCTGCTGCGCCTTTGGCGCGCGGTAGGCGACACCGTATGCATTCTTCGAGCTTCGGGGTCTTTTTCCTTTCCGCATCCACGATCCTGTTCATGCTGGCCATTAATAGCGTACCGAGGGAGGATTCGTGCATCCGCCCGGGAAATTCCAGAAAAACATCATCTATATCACCCGGGGCGGGCTCATAACGAAAAAAAGAGGAGTGAAGAGTGATGCATGAAAGGGAGTGCTTGAGGATGAGCTCCGCCAGGGGCGGTGGCCGCGGGAAACGGCCCGAGCGGGCGGCGGGAATCCCGGCCGTTCTTTTACTCTTGACGGTGCTCATCAGCCCTCTTCATGCCTCCGCCGGGCCCCGTTACGACAAGGAGACGGGCACGATCGTCCTGGCCGAGCCCATGATGGCCGCCCTGCGCAGGTTCAACCCGCGCTTCAAGCCTTGGGCGCTCAAGGATTACGCGCCGACCATCCTGGAGCGATTCGCCGGGGACGAGGCGCCCGGTCCGCCGTTTGCCGTCATCACCGATGCCAATCGGGACGGCGCGCCCGATGTCATCCTGGACGGGCATGACGGCGCGAGGTCGCTTTTGCTTGCCGTGGTCTCCGATCGGAGCGCGTACGAGGTGGTGGTCATCGAGGAAAAGGCGAAGGTCGATCCCGCTGTCCTGGAAAATGAATTCGAGGGGAAAAAGGAGAAGGGATTGGCGGCTTACCTCTGGCCCGTGAACGACGACAAGGAGACGGGCGACAGAGTGGAAGTCTTTATCCGCCTGTTTCCGCAGCAGACCAACGCAGCCGGCGAGCTCGTGAATGACGGGGGATTTGTCGAGTACAGTTACTGGAAAGGCAGGTTCTTCATCTCGGGGGAGTTTGTCGCGTAGGAGTACCCTGTCCGACGGTAATGAGAGTGGAAGCCGTGCAGGGAAGAGAATGGAGGGGTGCCGTCGCAAAACCTACCGTCCCGCCCTCATCCCCGCCCGATCTCCAGCCTCATCTTCTGGGCGTAGGCCGTAAATCCCACGCTCCGCCAGAAGGCCGTCGCTTCCGGATTGGCCAGGTAGACGTGGATGTCCAGGGCGTTGATACCACGGCAGGCGAACCAGTCGCGCATGGCGAAAAAGAGCAGGCGGCCCAGGCCGTGGCGGCGGCGCGCGGGGTCGACGAAGAGGTCGACGATGTAGCCCAACCTCCCCGGCTCGAGCACCGGGGTGAGCTGCTGGACGAGGCCAAAGATGAAACCTGCGGGCCGGCCGTCCGCGTAGGCGGCAAAGACGGCCCCCTCCCCGGAGAGGAGCGAGGCCGTGGCCCGCTGCAGCCAAGCCTTTTCTCCGCCGGCGGCGGGGTGAAAGAATGGAATGAGGGCGGCATGATGCGCCATCCCCTCCCGCCAGAGCGGCAGGAGGGCCGGGAGTCCGGCGGCCGTGACCTCCCGGATCGCGGCGCGCATCTACTCCTCCAGCCGCAGCACGGCCAGGAAGGCCTCCTGCGGCACCTCCACGAGCCCCACCTGTTTCAACCGCTTCTTGCCTTCCCGCTGTTTCTCCAGGAGCTTGCGCTTGCGCGTGACGTCGCCGCCGTAGCATTTGGCCAGGACGTCCTTGCGCAGGGGCTTGATGGTCTCGCGGGCGATGACCCGGCTGCCTATGGCGGCCTGGATCGGGATCTCGAACAGCTGGCGCGGGATCAGCTCTCGCAGGCGGTTGACGAGCGCCTTGCCGCGGGTGTAGGCCCTCTCCCGGTGGATGACCGCCGAGAGGGCGTCCACCGGCTTGCCGCCGAGGAGAATGTCCAGCTTGACCAGGTCCGCCTCCTCGTGGCCGGCGTACTCGTAGTCCAGCGAGGCGTAACCGCGGGTGCGCGACTTGAGCTTGTCGTAAAAATCGACCAGGATCTCGGCCAGGGGGAGCGTATAGGTGAGCATGGCGCGGGCGGCCGAGAGGTAGGTAAGGTCCTCGAAACGCCCCCGCGCCTCCTGGCACAGCTCCATGATCGGGCCGATGTATTCCGCGGGCGCGATGACGGTCGCCTTGACCACGGGCTCCTCGATGCGCTCGATACGGCCGGCGTCCGGCATCTCGGCCGGATTGCTCACCTCGATCTGCGAGCCGTCCGTGAGGTGGACGCGGTGGGAGACCCCGGGCGCGGTAAAGATGAGCTCCAGGCCGTACTCACGTTCCAGCCTTTCCTGGACGATCTCCATGTGCAAGAGGCCCAGGAAACCGCAGCGAAAGCCGAAACCCAGGGCGGCCGAGGTCTCGGGCTCGAACCGCAGCGCCGCGTCGTTGAGCTGCAGCTTGCCCAGGGAATCGCGCAGCCGCTCGTAGTCGTCGCTGTCCGAGGGGTAGAGCCCCGCGAAGACCATGGACTGGACGCGCCTGTAGCCCGGCAGGGGCTCGGCGGCGGGCGCGGCCGCGGCCGTGACGGTGTCGCCCACCCTTGTGTCGCGGACGTCCTTGATGCCCGCGATGAGGTAACCCACTTCGCCCGGACCCAGGGAGGCCGCGGGGGTCATCTCCGGGGTAAAGAAGCCCAGCTCGTCCAGGTCAAAGTCGCGGCCCGAGGCCATGAGCCTGATCTTCATCCCCCGCCGCAGCTCGCCATCGACCACACGGACGTAAGCGATGACCCCGCGGTAGGGGTCGTAGTGCGAGTCAAAGATCAGGGCCCGCAGGGGGGCGGCGCGCTCGGCGGGCGGCGGCGGCAGGCGGCGTACCACCGCTTCCAGAACCTCGGCCGTACCGAAGCCCGTCTTGGCGCTGATCGCGATCGTCCCGCCCGGATCCAGACCGGCGACCTCCTCCAGCTCGCGCATGGTCCCCGCCGGATCCGCGGCGGGCAGGTCGATCTTGTTGATCACGGGGATGATGCGGAGGTCGTGTTCGAGCGCCAGGTAGAGGTTGGCGATGGTCTGGGCCTCGATGCCCTGCGTGGCGTCGACCACCAGGAGCGCGCCCTCGCAGGCGGCCAGGGAGCGGCTCACCTCGTAGCTGAAATCGACGTGGCCCGGCGTGTCGATGAGGTTCAGGACATAGTCCAGCCCGTCCGCGGCGCGGTAGTTGAGGCGGACGGCGCGCAGCTTGATGGTGATCCCCCGCTCGCGCTCGAGATCCATGGAGTCCAGGACCTGGTCGGTCATGTCGCGGGGCGAGACGGCTCCGGTGGCCTCGAGCAGGCGATCGGCCAAGGTGGACTTGCCGTGGTCGATATGGGCGATGATGGAAAAATTCCTGATCCTGGACGGATCCAAGGGCGCTCCTCCTTGCCGCGGGGACACAGGTCCAATTATAGCACCGGCGCCGGTACGCGGCAAGGAGGGGTTATTTCAGGCGCGGCGGGCTTTCAGGCAGCCGCAGCCCATGGCGACTTCGGCCACGTGGAGGACGGCTCCCAGGTTCAGCTCGAGCGCCATCCGGCCGGAGAGGAGGGATCCCGAGCCGGTCCTGGCGATGGCCGCGTCGGGTTGGATCTCGTCCAGCTCCAGTTCGAGCAGGTCCACGATCTCGAGGAGCGAGCGCCGGCCGTCGGCCCAATAGGCGAGGCGGAAGAAGACGAGGTCCAACTCGTTCCCGTACAGGGCGGAGAGGAAGGCGCGGGCCTCCGCGGGGGGCAGCCTGATCTCGGGGGGCATGGTCATGCCCAGCGTGGCGCGGGAGAGGACGAGGGACGAGGCGGCCTCCAGATCGCTCCTCGCGGCGCGGCGGGGTGCCTCGCGAGGAAAGCTCATGCGCCGGCGCTCGCACCAGGCCTCGACCTGGGCCGCAAGTTCCTCAGCCAGCGCCGCGCACTCGGGCTCCGGCAAACCGAATCGCCGCAGTGAAGCGCAGAGGATGCCAAAGCGCAGGTTGAACCAGCGCTTTGTCCGTTCGAGGCCGAAGGGCCAGGAACCCCCGAGCAGCCTCAGCTCCGTCCGGAAAAGCCTCTCCCGGCAGGCGGCGGCGGCCACGGCAGCCAGGTATCGCGCCTCGCGGGGGCCGGCATCGGCCAGGAAATAGAGGTGGGTGGCGCAGAGATTGCCCACGGCCTCCATCACATCCGCGTCGAGCGTATCCGGGCGGTCGGAGGAGGCGTGGTAGTGGCGGGCTGGGTACTGGATGAGGGTCGGCAACGGGATACCGATATTGGGATCGGCCGTGACCGCGTCATTGATGATCTCGGCCCGGTCCGCCACGGATTTCCAGCGCAGGGCCGGCGAGAGGATTTCGCGGCAGAGGTGTTCCGCCAGGTAGCCGACGCAGGACTCGCCCGCGGCCGGCGGCATGAATAGATGCAGGACCGACCTTCCCTCCGCCTGGTTCACGCCGATCTCGTCGATATTGATCCCGCCCAGGAAGCGCGGGATGCTCTCCCGGTGCGCGTGGACCCAGGCCAGGAGGCCGAATCCCTCCCAGCCCAGCAGGAAACGGATGCCGCGGCGGGGCCGGGGGATCGTGCCTCCTTCGATGGCGGCGTTGAGGCCGCGCGCGATCTCCAGCGCCAGCCCTGCTCCGGACGCGTTGTCGTTGGCGCCGGGCTCGAAGAGGTGGGAGATGAGCAAGACCTCCCCCGCGTCGGGATCGGCGCCGGGGATGTGGGCGGTGGCCGATTTCATGACGCCGTCGTAGAGGCGGGTCCTGACCTCCGCCCTCAGGCGCACCGGCCCCTGTGCCAGCATCTCCCGCAGCATGGCGCCCTGGCGGGGCGTGAGCATAAAGCCCCAGTGCTCGCCGGGATAAGGCTTGAAGGCAAAATTCTCCCAGCGCACCGCGTCGGGGAGGTCGAAGGCGTCGCGCACGCCGGGCAGCGTGCCGAGGAAATCCGAGACGATGCCCTTGATGCCCAGGGCGCGCATCTCCGGCAGGACATCCATGATGCGCCGCCGCGTAAAGGGGATCTTGCCCGCCGGCGGGGCGGGCGTCTCCCCGTTCCATTCCACGAGCTCGCCCTCGCAGGCGCACGACCCGGAGTACATGACGAGGGTTTCGGGCGTGATTGACCAGTCGGCCAGGATCCTGCGCTCGGGGTGTACCATGGCGAGGACGGCCGAATCCACGTCCCAGGCCTGCATGGCCCGCCAGCCGGACCAGGCTGTGCGCCCGTCGGCGGGAAAGACCTCGGTACGTGCTTCGGCCAGCCCGGCCCTTGCCAGTTCCTCCCGGCAGTAGTCGGCGGATTGTTCAAAACGCGGGAAGGTAAAGAAGCGTTCGAGGCGATTGAGCTCCGCCGCCTGCCGCGCGGCGCGCCGTCCATGGAGCGAACCGGCAAAGCGCGCGAAGAATGACCTCCACATCCGGACGTCCCCCTTTCCCTTCGATTATCAATCTCGGATGGCCGCGGAGCAAGGGTTCCTCTTCCGCCCCTGGGCCGTCCCGCGTCCCATTGGCGGCAAATACGGGGCATGTGCGGAGGTGGATGCAGCGAGAGGGCGGTTATTTAACTTTCTCCCAGAATGAAAGAAATAGACCCTTGTCCTGGCGGGCAAATGGACACACGCTGATTTACCAGGGAAAATAAGTTCGAACAGGCAGGAATCGTCCTTTGAGGCCAGAACATGTTTGATAATCGTTGCAGAGCGTGAAGTTCTCTTCCAATTATTTCAACCAGATAGAAAGAAAAAGGTACCATCCCCTGTACGGCTTGGCATGGCGAAAACTCCCGGGGAGGTCTTGGCAAGTGGCCTGGGCACGGAAGGATACCTGGCGCAAGGAAGCCGCACTCGTCGAGCAGGTTCTCGAGGCGGCACCGCCCATAGACCGCCATCTCCGCATCGGGAGGGAGGAATTCGAGGCGCGCCGGCGCAAGGTCGTCGCGGCGCTGGCCCGGCGGGGGCTGGACGCGGGCGTGGTGTATTGCGACGCGCATTACAACGGCGACGTGCCCTACCTCGGCGGCAACACCAACATCACCATCGAACCCGTGGCCGGTGTGGTCGGTCCCGGTGGATTCCACATCCTGGCCGGCCTCGAGGGCGGCTACGTGGTCGAGCAGCTTGCCAAGAGGTCCGGCGCGATCGTGCACAAGGTCGAGATGCTCAAACTCGCGGACGAGAACTATCCCATCGAGGCTGAGCGGGTGGAGGACGTCATCGCCGCGGCGGCCGGCGGGCGCCCGTCGCGCATTGGCCTTCTTACCCCGCGGCAGGTGCTGCCGGCCAGTTTCTATCAGTTCCTGGCCGGCTATACGGGCTCTCCGGACGGCGCCGGGGTCATCGACGTCCAGGAGGATTACTACCGTATCAAATACCTCAAGTCAGACGCGGAGATGCGCCTCATCGGCGAGGCCAGCAAGATCGCTGACGTGATGATCCGGGCCATGCTGGCGGTGCTCAAACCCGACATGCTCGAGACGGAGGTCGCCGCCTGGGGGTGTCTCGTGGCCAAGGAACTGGGCGCGGAGGAGATGGGCTGGGATGTGATGGTCACGGCCAACACGGCCAACCGCACCCTGATCGGCAAGGCGCTCAACCGGCCCATCAACCGGGGCGACATGGTGCATATCGGCGTCGCGCCCAAGTGCGACGGCCTCAATTCCTGCGAGCGCGTCTCCGTGGCCGCGGTGGCCGATCCCGCGGAGGTCACGCCCGCGCAGCGTTACTGGTTGGATTTCGTGGGCCGGGCCTTCGAGGCGGGCCTCGCGGCCTACCGCCGGGTGGCGGCCGAAAATCTCCCCGCCAGGCTGCAGGAGCAGGCACTGGTGGACTACTTTGCCGCCAGATCGGCCGAGGTCTCGGCCCGTGTGGGCCGCCCGGTGGACATGACCAGGCAAAAGCCGTATACGGGCACGCACAACGGCGGCTACACCGAGTGCCAGGAGTTCTACGGCGCCATCACGCTCGATTCGGAGGAGCCGCTCGGCGGGCAGATCGTCACCATGCTCGACGTGGCCGTGCGCGGGGTGGGCGACAGTTTTGACGACGTGATCATCCCGGATCTGGACTACGTCGTGGTCGAAAAGACCCTGGGCAAATACGGCCCCAGGGTGGAGGTGCTCAACAAGCTACCCGTGGACGTGCAGCACCTGGTGGGGCACGCCGGCGGGGTGTGACGCAAAGGGGGATTTCATCATGGGTGACGAGGCAAGGATTACCGTCCTGGCGCTGGGGGCGCATCCCGACGACCTGGAGTTCATGGCCGGCGGGACCCTGGCCAATTTCGCCCGGGCGGGCCACCGGGTGGTGATGGCCACGGCCACCAACGGGAACCAGGGGCACATGGTGATCATGCCGCCGGAACTGGCCGCGATCCGCCGCGAGGAGGCAGCCAGGGGCGCGGCGGTCATCGGCGCTGCTTACGAGGGGCTGGGGATCGACGACGAGTTCCTCACGGACTCTCTGGAGGACCGGATGAAGGTCATCGAGCTTTTCCGGCGGGTACAGCCGGATCTCGTCATCACCAATCCGCCCGATGATTACCATCCCGATCACCGCGCCTGTTTCCAGCTCGTCTTCGACGCCAGCTTCGTGGCCACCGTGCCGCACATCAGCGATTCCCCGCGCCTCAAGGCCGTGCCGCAGATCTATACCATGACGCCGGTGGGCGGGATCGACGCCCAGCCGGAGTTCTACATCGACATCACCGAGACGATCGGGATCAAGCTGGAGGCCCTGGGCAAGCACGAGAGCCAGGTCGTCTGGCTCAAGGAGCACGACAATTTCGATCTGGTGGCGACCGCCCGGGCCGAGGCGGCCCATACCGGTTTCAAATGCGGCGTGGCCTATGCCGAGGGCTTCAGGCGCGTGCATCGCTATCCCGGCATTAGGGCGCAGAGGCTCCTGCCTTACTAGATTCCACAGGCTTGACGCGGAAGGGGGTGGGCGGAGGGCCCGGAGCCTGTATCGGTCTTTGCGGTACGGCACGGCGCGGAAATGCACGAAAGCGGTCTTTCTGGCTTGAGCTTCGCCTTCAGGGATGAATTTCGAAAGGTGGGCGAGATTGTGAAGGGGAAACGGCTGATCGGTCTCTTGCTCGTGGCTTCGGTGCTGTTGGCCACCTGGACGTGCACCACGGCGCTGGCGGCCAAGAGGGAGCTCGAGGTGGCTATCTTCGAGTGCGCTTACGGCATGGATTTTCTCAAGACCCTGGCCGCCGGGTATGAGAAGGAACATCCCGACGTCAAGGTCAACGCCTGGGGCAATCCCCGGGTCTGGGAGCAGCTGCGGCCGCGGTTCATCGAGGGGAATCCGCCCGATCTGATGATCCCGGGCTGGGGCTTTTCCACCTGGCCGGCCATTGCCGAAAACCAGATCCTGGCCCTGGACGAGGCCCTGGCGGGCAAGTCATACGACAAGAAGAGCGTGTGGAAGAACACCCTGCAGCAGTTGGAGAGCTTCCAATACAAGGGCAAGACCTACGGCGTGCCCTATTTCCTCGACGTCTTCGGCTGGTGGTACAACGAGGCTCTTTTCAAACAAAAAGGCTGGAAGGTGCCGAAGACCTGGGACGAGCTCTGGAAACTCTGCGACAAGATGAAGAGCGCCGGCATCGCGCCCTTTGCCACCTGCGGCCTGACGCCCGACTACATCGTCTACTGGCGCTGGGGTGTCTTTGAATACTACGTGCAGCGGCTCGGCGGTATCAAGGTGCTGGAGGACGCCCTGAACATGGTGCCCGGCGCCTGGAAGCACGAGGCCATCCTCAAGGCGGCCGATATCGCACAAAAGGTCAACCGCGACGGCTACTTCCTCCAGGGTACGCTCGGGCTCTCCCACACCGACTCCCAGGTCATGTTCTTTACCGGCAAGGCGGCCATGATCCCGGTCGGTTCCTGGGTGCAGGTCGAGAGCCAGGATGTCATCCCCAAGGACTTCAAGCTCCGCTTCATGGTTCCGCCGGCGATCAAGGGCGGCAAGGGCGACCAGACCGCCATCCACGTACAGAGCAACACCTCGGCCTCCTGGTTCGTGCCGGCCAAGGCCAAGAATCCAGACTTGGCCATCGATTTCCTCAAGTACGCGACGAGCCTCAAGAATGCCATGCAGAGCACCAAGCTCGGCGCTTCAGCCGTGGCCGTGAACGGGGCCTTCAAGGCGGTCACCGCCGCGAGCGTCCTCTCCTCCTGGAACGCGGTGGCCAAGGCCAAGACCACTTTCAACAGCAGGGTCTGGGAGACCAGGTACCCGCCGTTCGACAAGGACTACAACATCGCTATCTACGACCTCGTCACCATGAAGAAGACGCCGCAGCAGTTCGCCGCGTATATGGAGGAAGCGGCCGAGAAGATCAGGCAGGACAAGAACACCGTCTGGTTCCCGGTCAAGCTCTCCAAGTAAGCCGATGATTTCCAGCGGGCGGGGGTGGGAATCCACCCCGCCCGCCGCCGGCCCGCCATAGCCTGTCTAAAAGGTGGGATAGCGTTTGACTCCGCGCGAAAGGTTGCGCGCCACCCTGGACTTTTCGACCCCCGATCGGATACCCTGGACGCTCGATATCGGGGGTATTGGCGGTTTCTCCCCCATGCTCCTCGAGAGGTTCAGGCGCGAGACCGGCATCGAGGATCCAGCCGCCCACTTCGATTACGATTACAGGCAGATCGGTACGGTCTACCGGCCGCTGGCCCTCGATCGCGAGCGCTACCTGCCGGACCTGCCCCCCGAGGGCAGCATCAACGAGTGGGGCATAGGGATCGTGCCCTGGCCGGACAATCCCGGTTTTACCCAGGTGGTGCATCCCTTCCGGCGCTTCGAGGATCCGGCGGAGGTGGACGCCTTTCCCAGGTCCGAGGTGGATCTCGACGCCATGCGGCACGCCGCCGCCGCCGTACATGCGGCGGGGCGCTTGGCCGTCGCCCACTCCGGCAGCATCTACGAGCTGGCCCGCTGGTACCGTTCGATGGAGGAATTCCTGGTCGACCTGGCGATCCGCCCGGAGATGGCAAACCGCATCCTGGACATGTGCGCGGAGCTGACCCTGGGGATCAGCCTGGCCCTGGCCGCGGCGGGCGTGGATATCCTGGCCTTTTACGACGATTTTGGCATGCAGACCGGGTTGCAGATCAGCCCGGTGATGTGGCGGGCATACGTCAAGCCGCGTTGGGCCGCTGTTTTGGGAGCCATCAGAAGCGCATACCCGGGGGCCCTCTTCTTTCTCCATACCTGCGGCAGGATCGAGGAGATCGTGGACGACCTCGTCGAGCTGGGTTTTGACCTCCTCCATCCCCTGCAGCCCGAATGCAACGACCTCGAGGCAGTCGCCGCGCGGGTGAGGGGCAGGTTGACGGTCTGGGGCACCATCAGCAACCAGAGGACGCTGCCTTTTGGGAGTAGAGACGATCTGCGCCGGGAGATCGAGCAGCGGATCGCGCTGTTCGGCCGCCGGGGCGGGCTCGTCCTCTCGCCGTCGAACATCATGGGACCCGAGATCCCGGTGGCCAACGTGCTCGCCCTGGCGGAATTGTGCGCGGAGTTGTGCGGTAGCGGGAGTGGAGGTTGATCCGTCTTGGGCGTGGTTGCGAACGAGCGAAGAAAACTGATCCTGGCCTTCCTGGCGCCAGCCACGGCGCTCTATCTTCTTTTAGTGGTCTATCCCGTGCTGCGCGCCTTCCAGTACAGCCTCTTTTTCTGGCGCGGGATCTCGGCCAACATGCGCTTTGTCGGCCTGGAGAACTTTGCGCGCATCATCACGCGCGACAGGGACTTTTGGGGCTGCCTGGGCAACAACGCCCAGTACATGCTCATCACGTGCCTGGTCATCCTCCCCCTGAGCCTGCTCATCGCCGTGCTGCTCGCCAAGAAAGGCAGGGGATCGCGCGTCTATCCCGTGATCTTTTTCGGCCCTAATGTCCTTTCCCTGGCCACCGTAGCCATCCTCTGGATGTTCATCTATAATCCCATCCTCGGGCTCCTCAACGGTTTCCTCAGGCTGATCGGCCTTGGTTCCTGGGCGTACACGTGGCTCGTCGACCCGATCAAGGCCCTGCCCGCCATCTCGGTTGCCGAGATCTGGCGCCTGACCGGTTTTTACATGCTCCTCTTCCTGGCCGGCATCAAGAACATCCCCGCGGATCTGTACGAATCGGCACGCATCGACGGGGCTTCGGAGATCAAACAGTTCTTTCACATCACCCTTCCCATGCTGACGGAGATGATCCAGATCGCCACCGTCTTTCTCGTCATCAACGGCCTGAACGTCTTCGTGCTGCCTCAGATCATGACAGACGGCGGACCGGGCAGGCATACCCAGACGGCCGCGCTCTACATGTACGAGCAGGCCTTCAAGAACTCCAACTTCGGCTACGCTTCGGCCATGGGATTGATTATGTTCGCCATCGTCATGCTGGCCTCGGTCATTTCTCTGCGGCTCACGAGGAGGGACTCGATTGAATACTAGAACGGCGGCGGCCAAGAAACACGGGCTTCGCCCCGGGCGGCTCCTGCCCGGCCTGTTGAAACACCTCTTCCTCGCGGGCTACGCGGTGGTTGTGATCTATCCTGTGCTCTGGGTCATCACGAGCTCGCTCAAGGACACCCTGGAGATCTTTGCCAGCCCGTGGAAACTCCCGACCATGCTGCGTTTTGAGAACTACGCGCGGGCCTGGATCGAGGCCCAGCTCGGCCGCTACTTCCTGAACAGCATCTTCGTGACCGTCATCACCCTGCTCTTCGTGACCTACATCGGCGCCATGGCCGCTTATGTCATCGCCCGCATCCCCTTTTGGGGGCAAAAGTTCTTTTATTACTTCTTCACCTCGGGCCTGGTTTTCACGGTCTTCCTGGTGCTGGTGCCGCTTTTCATCCTCCTGAAGGATCTCAGGATGTTAGACACTTACTACGGCTTGATCTCAGCCTACGTGGCCTACAGCCTGGCCTTCACCATCTTTGTGCTCGTCGGCTTTTTTCGCACCGTGCCGGGCGAGATGGCGGAGGCCGCACGGGTCGACGGCTGTTCGGAGTTCGCCATCTTTTGGCGCGTGATGCTGCCGATCGCCAGGTCGGGCCTGATCACGGCCACGATCTTCAACGCCTTGGGCATCTGGAACGAGTTCATCCTGGCCATGATCATCATCGCCCGCAACGAGCTGCGCACCCTGCCCATCGGCCTTGCGGCCATGCTCAACCGCAACCAGTACCGGACCGATTGGCCGGCCCTCTTTGCCGGCCTGGTGATCGTCATCGTTCCCACGTTCATGGCCTACGCGTTCTTTCAGCGGCAGCTGACGGAGAACGTCACTGCCGGGGCGATCAAGGGATAAGGAGCGAGGGCGCATGCTGTACCGTCCCGATGTCGACGAGGTCGTCGAACGTTACCGCCGCTACTGGGCGGGAGAGATGCGTGACCAGGTGCTGATCCTGGCCACCCTGGCCGGTGAGGATATCTTCGCCTCGTGGCTGGGCTGGCCTTCGTACGAGGACACTTTCGCCAGGTTCGACGCGTTCTTCCAACACCGGCTGGGGATAGAGGACGATACGATCCCCGTGGCCCTGCCCGGTTTGGGCCTCGGGCCTTGGGGCGGGATGTTCGGCGCCGAGGTGACGCTCATGCCGAGCGCCAGTTCCAGCATCCCCTTCCCCTCCATCCAGGCCGTCCTGGACCTGGTCCTGGACAAGGAGAACTATTGGGTCAAGCGCCAGCTCGATTCCGTGGCTTATTTCTGCGAACACGCCAAGGGCAGGTTCGCCGTGGCGCCGGCCGAGACCATCTCGGGGGTGAACGTCCTGTATGCCCTCAGGGGATCCGAGGTCTTCGCCGACCTGGCCGAGGATCCCGAGGCCTGCCTGAAGGTGATCGATCTCGTGCGCCCGATCGGCATCTGGATGGCCGAGGAACAGAAAAAGATGACCGGCTCCTACCGGGGCGGCGTCTTCGATCACTGGCAGGTCTGGCTCCCCGGCAATCCCGTCTGGTTCTCCGTGGACATGAACTCCCTTTGCTCCCCGGCTTATTACGACCGGTTCGGCTTCCACGACACCCAGGCTTTCCTGGACCATTTCGGGGGCGGCTTCATCCACGTGCACAAGCCCACGGGTCTCTATCTCCTGCCGCAGCTCGTCAAGCACAGGCATGTCGCGGGATTCGAGTTCTACCACGACCTCGGCTCGCTCGAGACCTGTTTCACCGGCTTGCGCGAGATCAGGGACATGGTGGGCACGGGCCTCCTGGTGGACTGCGACTTCGCCCAATTCACCGCCCAACTCGAGCAAAAGACCCTGCCGGGCGGCATCATCTACGAGGTCAAGAACTGCCCGGGGGCGGCCGCCGCCAACGAACTCGTGGCCAGAGCGCGGGCGTACAGGGATCCCGGCGTGGACTGAAAGTCACTTTAAGTCGCATAGCCCGAAAGGCATGACTCACATCCCGTTTCGTTTGTTGCAGGGGGGGGGGCGAAACGATGCCGGCATATCGCCCGGGCCGCCATTACGGGTGCCGCGTGATCCTGGATGCGACCATCGGGGGTTTTCGCGCGGTCTTTCTGGAGAACGAGCAGCTCCGTGTGACCGTCTTGGCCGACAAGGGCGCCGATATACAGGAGTTCCTGCACAAGCCCACGGACACGGATTTTCTCTGGCGGTCGCCCATGGGCCTGCGCCATCCGACCCTGAACGTCTCACCCCCCAGCGCGAACGGCGGGGAGTGGCTCGACTATTACGAGGGCGGCTGGCAAGATCTCTTTCCCAGCGGCAGTTCCGCGTCCAGTTACAAAGGGGCGGACTTCGGCTTCCACGGCGAGTCCTCGACCGCGCCGTGGCAGGTCGATCTCGTCACCGACAGCCCGGAGGAGGTGGCGGTCAGGTTCTCCCTCTATACCTGCCGCTCGCCTTTTTATGCCGAACGCGTCCTCAGCCTGCGCCGGGGCGAGCCGGTCCTGCGCGTCGATGAGACCCTGACCAACCTGGGCCGCGAGGAGATGGACCTCATGTGGGGCCATCACCCGGCCCTCGGCGCGCCCTTTCTCTCCGGCGACTGCGCGATCGATCTGCCTACGGTGGGCCGCGTCTGGGTGGGGCCTGAGCCATACTTTGAAAGGCAGCGGGTCAAGCCCGGGGGCGGGGCGGAGTGGCCCTGGGCCGAGGGGCGGTTAGGCGGTCGGGTGGACATGTCCCTGGTGCCGGGGCCGGAGGTGGAGACCGCCGACGTGCTGGGCCTGACCGGCCTGGCAGCCGGCTGGTACGCGGTGACGGATCGGCGCCGCAGGATCAGCTTTGGCCTCGCCTGGCCGGTGGAGGTCATGCCGTGGCTCTGGTTCTGGCAGGTCTGCCACGGCGCGTATGGCTATCCCTGGTACGGCCGAGCCTACGTCATGGCCCTGGAGCCCTGGACCACCCCGCCCGGGCCCGGGCTCGGCTGGGCCGCGGCCAACGGCACGGCGGCCAAGGTACCGGCCGGCGGCAGCATCAGCGCGCGGATCATGGCCGTCGCGGCCGCGGGTTACACCCGCGTCACGGGCATCGACGCCGACGGGCGGGTCAGTGGGGAATGACAGTATGGGTTCGCGTGTTTCCCGCGGCGGGCTCGATACACAGGAACTCCTGCCCCGCGGCGCGCCCGGGGCGATCAGGGCCGAGGTGAAAAGGCTGTCGAGTCTGATGGCCGCGGTCTGCGGCGGGCATCGACATTATCGGGCCGGAATGCGCCATACCGCTTCGCACGGGCAGGGCGGGCCTGGCCGCCATCTCAGCGCGGGTCCGCCGGGACGGCCCGGCGCGGGCAGGAGGCCGCGGCGGGGGCCGCGAATAACCGTTTGGCGTTTATAACCATTTTCTTATGTAAGAGGCCTTTATAAGGCCGTGCCGTTTTCCTCCATCACGGCCCGGCTGAAAGCGGTGATGCCTTGGTGCAACGGCGGCCTTCGGATCCGCGCGCCATGCGCGAACACAATACCCTGGCCATCCTGGACACGATCCGCAAACACGGCCCCCTCACCCGCGCCGAGACGGCGGAACGTTCTGGGCTCAGCCTGCCCACCGTCTGCCGGATCGTGGACGACCTGGTCCTGCGCGGCGCCGTGCTGGAGACGGGCAAGGGGGATTCCAGCGGGGGCCGCCGGCCCATGGTGCTCAAATACGATGCCCGGCAGGCGGCCGTGGTGGGTATCTTTGCCGGGGACGTCAGCATCGCGGTCGCCCTGGCCGATCTGGACGGCGAGATTGTGGCCCGCACGTCGTTTCCCATCGCAGAGGCGGGATTGGGGAGCGCCATCATCGCCAGGATAGCCCGGGCGATTTACGATCTCTTCAGCGAGGCGGGCATGCGGCTGGATAGCCTGGCCGGCATCGGCCTCGCCCTGCACGGCACGACCGATCCCGCCTGCCAGGTCGTGAACGAGGCGCCCTTCCTGACCGGCTGGGACAACCTGGCCGTGAGGGAGATCTTCGGCCAAGCCTTTCCCGTGCCCATCGTGCTGGACAACGAGGCCAATCTGGCTGTGCTGGCCGAGCATTGGCGGGGGTCGGCCAAGGGCGCGGACAACATCCTCTACATCACCATCAGCGCAGGCATCGGCGGCGGCATTATGATCGGCGGTTCCATCTACCGCGGCAACACCGGCCGCGCCGCGGAGATCGGGTTCATTACCGTGGGGCGCCCCGCGCGGGACGACAAGGCCGATCGGCTGGGGTACCTGGAGTCGCATTACGGCACCGAGGCGGTGGTCAACCGGATCCGGGCAGAGCTTGCCGCAGGCAGGCCCTCCATCCTTCAGGCGCCCTTTGCCGCCGGGGGCGGCGTCCTCACCAGGGCGCAGGTCTGGGAGGCGGCCCGGAACGGCGACGCACTGGCCCGGGAGGCGGTGCTGGAAACCGCTGAATACTGGGGATTGGCCATCGCCAATGCCGCCGCCATCGTCGATCCTGAACTGATCGTGGTCGGCGGTGATGCCAACAGTATCTGGGAGGTGGTGGCGGAGGTTATAACCAACACGGTCGGCAGGTTCATACCCAAATCGCCGCCGATCGTCCTCTCCTCGTTGGGCTGGGACGCCCAGCTGTATGGAGCGATCAAGTCGGTACTGATCAAGGTGGGCTACGATTTCGTCCTTAAACCAAGGAAGCCAAGCCGTCACGTCGCAGGCGGCCGGAACGCTTGATACAGTGTCAGTTGCCCGTCGCAGCATAGAAAAGCGGGAGTCCCAGGACACAAGAATTACCACGGAGGGTCTGACATGAACGTGTTGGGGATCGGTGCTCATCCGGATGACCTGGAGCTCATGGCGGGAGGCACGCTTAGAAAGTACGTAGAGCAAGGCGCCGCGGTCACCATGAGCTATCTCACCAATGGCGACATGGGACATGCCGTCATCCAACCCGGGGAATTGGCCGGGATCCGTAAAGCCGAAGCAAAGGCCGCGACCGAGGTGATCGGAGCAGGCTTCGAGTGGCTCGGGATTAGCGACGAATGGCTGTTCGCAGACGAGCCGACACGCCGCAAGGTAGTGGACTTGATCCGCAAGGCCCAGCCGGATGTCATTCTCACCCATGCGCCGAACGACTATCACCCCGACCACCGCAACGCTCACCACCTGGTCTTCGATGCGAGCTTTCTCGCGACCGTGCCGCATATCGGTGGCGACTATCCCACCCTGGGCAAAGTCCCGGAAATATACTGCCTCGACACACTCGGGGGCCTGGAAACGGAGCCCACTCATTACGTGGACATCACCCCCGTGTACGAAACCAAGGTCGAAGCCTTGCGGCGGCACGCCAGCCAGTTGCAATGGATGCTCGATCATGACGGCATAGATTTTGTCGACTGGATGCGCATCATGGCCGAATTTCGCGGCCTTCAAAGTGGATGCAGATATGCGGAGGCATTCACGCTCGTAAGGAGGTGGCCTGCGGTTTCCACAAAACGGGTGCTACCGTGATCAACCATGAAAAACAAGGAGGTTTAATTCATGTATGACGAGAAATTCGCGGCCCAATACCCCACAAAGGACAAGGATTTCCTGACGATCTGCAAGGAGTTCCTTGAGAAAATCGAGGAAACGGAGCGCGAAAACTTCATCAAGGCCGGCAAGGTCCTGGGCGACAGGATTATGCAGGACGAGGTCTTTTACTGCGTGGGCACGGGCGGCCATACCTATGTGCCCGCCATGGACATGACCCATCGCGCCGGGGCTTTCGCTTGCGCCAGCCCCACCTTCGACGTGAGCACGAGTCCCTTTGCCGGCGGCACCCGCAGCATCAGGCTGGAGCGTGTCGAGGGCTACTTCAGAGTCCTTATGGAGTACTACAAGATCAAAAAAGGCGACGTCGTCCTCATCTTCAACAACATCGGCGTCAACGCCGGGTGCATTGACGCCGCCCTGGCCTGCAAAGAGAAGGGCGCAACGGTGATCGCCGTCAGCAGCAGGGTCTGGCAGAAACAGATCCCAATGGACCATTTCACGCGCCACTCCAGCAAGAAGAACCTTTTTGACATCGCCGACATCTGCATCGACGATTACAACCCCATGGGCGACAGTGTCATGATGATGGATGGCATGGACGTCCCGTTTGGCCCCATCTCCACCGTCACCGATGCCTACATCGTGCGCCGCATCGAGCAGGAAGCCATCAGGTACATGGTGAGCAAAGGCTTTACACCGCCGGTGTACAGCAGCGGTAACCAGGTTGGCGGCATGGAACGCAACGCTGCCCTGGAGAACAAGTATTTCTACCGCATCAAAGTGCTCTAGGAGCGCGGGAGTATAGGCCATCTAGGATCAACAGCGGGCGGCGGGGCTTTCCGGGCCGAACGGGGGCCCCGAGCCCGTCCGTCAAGGCGGAGGTTCTTTACATGTGGACACGGAACGTCCAATGGCGGCGTGAAGCCGACCTCGTGGCAAAGGTGCTCGAAAGGGCACCAGCGGTGGATCCGAAGAAATCTCTCGGGCTGGAGGAGTTCCGTGAGCGGCAGCGGAGGGTAATCGAGGCCATCCGTTCCGCCGGGTTGGATGCGGCGGTCGTATACTCGGACGAGCTTTACGATGGGGACGTCCCCTATCTGGCGGGGAACACCAATATCAGCATCGAGCCCGTCGCCGCCGTTATCGGCCCGAACGGGCTGCACGTCTTGGCCGGTTTGGAAGGCGGTTACGTGGTGGAACAACTGGCGGGCCGGTCGGGCGCAAAGGTTCACAAGGTCGAAATGCTAAAGCTGGCGGATGAGAACTACCCGATCAAGGCAGAGCGCGTCGAGGATGTCATTGAAGAAGCCGCCGGCAAGAAGCCCCTGAGAATAGGTCTCCTGACCCCGCGGCAGGTCCTGCCGGTCTCAATCCACGAGTTCCTCGCCTCTTATGTGGGTGATGCCGGGGAAATCGTCGACGCTCAGGAACTCTATTATCGCATCAAATATGAAAAATCCGATCTGGAGATGGACCTCCTGGCGGACGCGGGCAAGATTGCCGACACAATGATGCGCGGGATGCTCGCGGTGCTCAAGCCCGGCATCCTCGAGACCCAGGTCGCGCAGTGGGGGTACGCCATCGCCCGGGAGATGGGCGCTGAAGAGATGGGTTTTGATGTCATGGTTACGGCCAACGAGGCGAACAGAACCCTGATCGGTAAGGCGTTGAACCGCACGATTCACGAGGGCGACTGGGTTCACCTCGGCGTCGCCCCAAAGCGGGACGGGCTTACCTCCTGCGTCCGGAGTTCGGTGGTGGCGGTGCCCGAACCAGGCGCGATGACGGCGGATCAGCGGTATTGGCTTAGCTTCGTGGAAGAAGCTTTTGAAGTTGGATTGTCCGCCTATCGCCGGGTTGCCGCCGAGGGTCTACCGGCCAAGCTCCAGGAAGAAGCATTGGTTGAATACTTCCGCTCCCGGTCCGACGAGGTGGGGAAGCGGATAGGCCGTCCGATCCGGCTGGAGGATCAAAAGCCTTATACCGGCACCCATAACGCCGGCTATACGGAATGCCAGGAGTTCTTCGGAGCCATTACGCTCGATTCCGAGGAGCCCCTGGGCCGCCAAATCGTGACTATGCTCGATGTGGCGATCCGCGGGATCGGGGATGGTTGGCACGACGTGGTCATTCCCGGCCTGGACTACGTGGTCGTCGAGCGAACGCTCGGCAAATATGGCAGGGAGGTTCGGCTGCTCACCGAACTGCCCGTCAAGGTACAGGGCCTGGTGGGTAAGATCGAATGAACGGCCAAGCCGGAAACCCGGGATTACTGCATGAGATTCGCAGTTTTCTCCAGGGCGACGGCGGCGGAGAATGTAAAGGGGCGTTTATTTTGCGTTTCGATTACGATCTCGCCAAGTTCATTCCCTTTCGGGACAGGGAGGCCTGCGCCAGGGTAAGGGCGATCAAAAAAACGGAAATCTGCCGTCATCCCAATCCCGATTTCCGCATCCGGATAATCGAGGATAAACAGGTTTTTTATACTGAATTCGCCCTGGACATCGTCACCAGGATCAAACGCGCGCTGGAGGAGGGCCGGCGCTTCGTGGGGATCTTCCCCGTCGGCCCCATGCCCCAGTATGCCATAGCGGCCAGGATCATCAACGAGTTGGGCTTGTCCTGCCGCCATGTGCACACCTTCAATATGGACGAGTACGCGGACGAGAACGGTAATACGGCTCCCGCGACCTGGCCCGGTTCCTTCCAAAAGGCAATGATGGAGCAGTTCTTTCAGCGCATCGAGGAAAAGCTGAGGCCCCCGCTCTCTCAGATCCACTTTCCCACCCGGGAAGCGCTGCCCGATTATGGGCGGATGCTCGAGGATCTGGGCGGAGCCGATGTCTGTTACGGCGGGATCGGTTGGTGTGGACATATCGCCTTTTGGGAGGCAGATCTGGGCCTCGAATTCGGCGGCGACCTGGAAGCGTTCATGCAGGCCGGCCCACGCTGCGTGGAACTGTCCCCCATGACCATTATGCAGAACGCGTTACATTCCTTTGGCGGTGACTGGTCGTGGGTGCCGCCCAGGGCCAACACCATCGGCCCCCGCCAGATCGTGAGCGCCAGGGATCGCAGTTTCTGGCTGGACGGTTATCTCGGCGGCGGCGTCAGCTGGCAGCGGTTCATTGCCCGGCTGGTGGCGCACGGCCCAGTAACACCCCTGGTGCCTGGTTCGATCCTGCAGACGTTGCCCGGTACTTTTAACATCCTCGGCGGGGTCGCGGACGACGTGGAGATCGAGATGAGTTAAGAACTCGTGCATCCAATTTCTTTCGAGGTTGGTGTCCAGATGTTGAAACCCAGAGAACGCATGGCCCTGGCCCTGGACCATCGCAACCCGGACCGGGTGCCGCTCGACTTCGGCAGCAGCATCACTTCGATCACGGTCGAGGCCTATGAGAATCTCAAAAGACATCTCGGCGTAAGCCTGCCAACCCGTATCATAGGCAAGGCCCTGGAAACCGCCGAGGTCGACGAGGAAGTGCTGGGACTGCTCGGAATCGACACCCGCTATCTCCGGCCGATACTCCATGGCCCCCTGGCCACGGAGGTGCTCGTTGACGAGGGCTATACCGACGAGTGGGGGATTCGTTGGCGGAGGTCGGCGGGCGGCCGTTACTACGACATCGTGGCGTCCCCGCTGAGGGATGCCGATCTTGTCGACCTGTCACGGTACCGCTGGCCAGCGACGCACGATCCCGAAGCCCTGCGCGAGGTCAAGGCCGAGGCCAAAAGGCTTTTAGAACAGACGGACTACGCCTTGGTGGCCGATCCCCTGGCACCCGCCATTTTTGAACCCGCGTGGTATCTCAGGGGCCTGGACCAGTTCCTGACCGATCTGGTGCTCGATCGCGCCTTCGCCGACAGGCTCCTGGGCAACATCCTCCAGCATAGGCTCGAGTTTTTCGAGGCTTTCCTCGACGCTGTCGGCAATTCTGTCCAGGTCGTAGTCCTCGGAGACGACCTGGGCATGCAGGATCGCCCCCTGCTTTCACCCTCGCTCTACCGGGAGATGATCAAACCTCGGCACAGGGAACTATTCCAGTTCATCAAGTCCAGGACGAAGGCAAAGATCTTTCTTCATAGCTGCGGCTCGATTATCGATCTCATCGATGACCTCCTGGATGCCGGCGTGGACATCCTGCACCCTCTACAGACAACCGCGGCGCGCATGGAGCCGGAGGAACTCAAACGAAGGTTCGGCGACAGGCTCGTTTTCTGGGGCGCCGTGGATATCCAAAGGGTATTGCCAGCGGCGAATGATGCCGAATTCGAGGCTTACCTGCAAAGGATCATCGGGTCACTCGGCAGGCAGGGAGGTTTCGTCCTGGCGCCGGGGCACAACATCCAGGCCGACACGTCGGCGGAACGCATCGTCAGCCTGTTTCGGACGGCCATGCGTTTTGGCGAATACGGACGAGATAACTGAACGGTTTTGCGCCGGAACGGGCTGGAATAGCCGTAAGCCGGGCGCGACGGGGAGGTGATGCCGGGCGGAAGGACGGACTCCGTTTTCAGGAAGGAGTGGTCCCTTCCCTTAATGGGTTCATCATGGCGACACGGACGATGAACACAAGGAGATCAAAGATCAAGGAGGTCAGAATCGTGAAGAGGAATCGACGGCGTCTGGGTATGTTCGTGATGGCAGTCACCGTCATGATTCTGCTGGTTACCTTCGCCACGGGCCAGGCCGCAAAAACGATCACTTTGACCTTTTGGCACCATGAGGCACCCGCCCATCGGGTCGCGGCCATGCAAAAGGTCATCCAGATGTTCGAGAAGGCCCATCCCAACATCAAGCTCAATCAGCAGGTGGTGATGTGGGGCGACGCGTGGCCTAAGACCATCGCCTCCATCCAGGCCGGCAACACCCCCGATTTTCAGATGTCCCTGCCTGAGCTGACCCTGGTCGGCAACCGCATGGGCGCCGCCCTGCCGGTGGACGATCTCATCAAGGAACTCGACAAAAAGTACAAGTTCATCAAGTCGCAGCTGGCGCCGTATTACTACGAAAAGCACCACTGGGGCGTGCCAATCTGGACTATGCCAATGACCATCCTCACGTACAGGCCGAGTTACCTCGAGAAGTATGCCGGCACCTCCGAGCCTCCCAAGACCTGGGATGAGCTGCTGGCCATGGCCAAGAAGCTTACGGTCGACACCGATAACGACGGTAAGATCGATATTTACGGCATCGGTCTCACCGCCGGCAACAACCTCTGCACGCAGGAGCAGGTCTACACCTTCATGGCGGCCGCTGGAGCCACGATGTTCGACGCCAAAGGCAACCTGACCTTTAACAGCGCGCAGACGAAGAAGGCCATCCAGTTCTACGCCGATCTCTTCAAGTTCGCTCCGCCGGGTGCCACCGGTTGGCTCTGGGGCGAACTGGAGCTGAACTTCGGCGCAGGCAGCGTGGCCATGATGCCGTATTTCGGCACCCTGCAAAAACGCTTCTACGACATGAAGAGCTTTGACTATGCAGCCGTGCCCATGCCATACCCCGCGGGAGGCAAGTCGGCGGGCCTCATCTATCCCAACGACATCACGATCTACAAGGCCGCCCAGAAACGCGGCCATCTCAAGGCCGTCAAGGACTTCGTCCGCTTCGTTTCCCGTCCCGATATCAATGCCATCCTGACCGCGGGCGCCGAGCCGGGCGGATTCGTGCCCGTCACCGAGGCCGCGACCAAGGACAAGGCATACTGGAACAATCCGATCATCGCCAAGTTCAAGGAGCTTAACGAGACCATCATCTCCACGATCCCCAACGGCAAACTGTATGGCTTTGAGCATGGATCCCTGGCCAACTTTG
Source organism: Patescibacteria group bacterium (assembly GCA_050260175.1). GTDB lineage: Bacteria > Bacillota > UBA4882 > JAAYXC01 > JAAYXC01 > JBLNBS01. The sequence continues at coordinate 32,527 of JBLNBS010000042.1, forward strand.
GCGTGGGCGACATCTCCGGCGCCAACATCATCGCCGAGGCTGCCCAGAAGGTCGTGACGGGCAGCGCCACGGTGGATCAGGCGGTGGAATGGGCCACGGCCGAGATTAAAAAACTCATGAAGTAACCAAAACGGGCGTGCTGCGGAGCACGCCAGGCCCAAAACAGCCGGGGGCTCCGGGGCATCCCGGACGCCTCCGGCCTGAAGACCGCAAGGCGGGGTAAATCAGGGTTGTGGATGTGATGCAATGCTAAAGCACGGGCAACATGCCGCCTACCTGTTATTGATGCCGATCATCCTGCTTCTTCTGGTCCTGATCGTCATTCCGGTGATCTGGACGTTTTATCTGTCCCTGCACAACACGCCCTTCGGCTTCGGAGACATGAAGTTCGTGGGTCTAGGCAATTATCTTCAGCTCCTTGCCGATCCGGTTTTCTGGGGATCGTTCAAGATCTGGATACTCTGGGGCTTTGGCAATCTGGTCCTGCAGATGACGATACCTCTGGGCATCGCCCTGCTGCTTAACCGGCATTTCCCCGGCAACAACCTGGCCCGCATGCTCGTCGTCATCCCATGGATTATCCCCATGGCTGTCATCGCCATCCTGACGCGCTGGATGTTCGAGCCGACTCTAGGCATTATCAACGAACTCCTGTTGACGACGGGCCTCTCGAGCCAGGCCGTGAACTTCCTCGGTTCGAATATGAACGCTCTGCCCGTGCTGATCATGGTCAATTCGTGGAAGTATCTGCCTTTTGGCACCATCATGATCCTGGCCGTGCTCCAGACCATCCCGGAAGAGCTCTACGAGGCGGCCACGGTCGACGGTGCCTCCGGTTTCCAGCAGTTCAAGCATATCACGTTCCCACTGCTCGGGACGGTGGTCTGGTTTGTTGCCTTCCTGGCATTTGCCTGGAGCATGAATGCATTTGACCTGATCTGGCTGACGACGGAGGGCGGACCTGGCAATTCCACCATGACGCTACCGGTCATGATCTACAAAAGGGCCTTCAAGACATTCTCAGCCGGGACAGCCTCGGCCATTGCCATATTCATCACGATGTTTTTAACTGTTACGGGTGTCTTCTACTTTAAATACCTCAGCCCAAAAAAGGATGACGGCAGATGAAGAAATTCCCGGTGAGAGGCTTTCCTGGCGGAACCGCGCTTCAGATGCTGATCGTGGCGGCGGTGCTTGCCGTCATGCTGTTTCCGTTTTATTGGATCTTTTCTTCATCTTTTAAACCGATCGGCGAGATCATGACCACCCACCCGTCGCTCGTGCCCAGACAGCCGACTCTCCGGAATTATCTGGAGATTTTCTTGTCCATCAGTCCCGTGCGCAACTTCCCGCGTTTCCTACTGAACAGCCTGATCGTGTCCCTGGCGACGGCTGTGATCTCGACACTGATTGCCATTGCGGGAGGTTATGCCCTGGCACGTTACTCTTTTCCCGGCAAGACCGCTCTCTCGCGCTGCCTGCTCTTCGTCTACGTCTTTCCCACAGTCCTGCTCCTGGTGCCGATCTATCAGATCATGACCAAACTCGGTTTGCTGGACAAGTGGATCAGCCTGGTCATCGTCTATACGACCCTGGTGGCGCCCTTTTGTGCCTGGCTCTTGAGCGGTTTTTTCCGGTCAATCCCGATCGAACTGGAGGAATCGGGCCGGGTCGACGGCGCCAGCAGGTTCGGTATTCTATTTCGAATCCTCCTGCCCATCGCCGCCCCCGGCGTGGTGACCGCCGCCGTCTATGCCTTCGTCACCTCCTGGGGTGAGTATATGTTCGCGTTGCTTCTGATGTTTTCCAATGAGATGAAAACCGCGCCGCTCGGCCTCTCAAGTTTCATGGCCGAGCAGTACATCGAATGGGGGCCGCTGCTGAGTGGATCGGTCCTGGTAATCCTCCCAATAACCATCTTTTTCCTGCCGTTTGCCAAGTATTTCGTCAAGGGGCTTGCCTCAGGTGCGGTGAAAGGCTAGAAACTCTGATCGGGAGGGTGAATTGGACGTGAAAAAGGGACTAAGACGGTTAGCCGTTTTGTGCGCCGTCTTCCTGGCTGTGGCCGGCTTTGTACCGTACGAGACCGGGGCTTTTGATAAGATCCAGGAGGACGCTCCTTGCACGGTGGAGGTCGTCAAGGAGTATATGCTCCCGGTCTGTGAACTGGCATCCACCCTGACCGAGCCGGAGGTCATCAAGCTGGCCAACGGACTGGTCGAAGTCTCCCTTGTACCTAACCGCGGGCGGGTCCTCTTTGAATATCTCTATAAACCGACCGGCGTCAATTATCTATACGCCTCCAGGCAGCCGATCCCCTTCGAGACGGCGGACGGTTATATCGCTGAATTCGGGGGTTACTACCTGAGTCTCCCATGGAACACCCGCGACCGGCAACCTTACGATCTGGAACGGGAGATCGTGGCCAAAAGCGGCGATGAAGCCTCAGTGAGACTCTGGGCGCGCGATCCCGCCACCGAACTGATGGCTGAGATTCTGATCAGTCTGCGCAAAGGTTCCTCCCGGGTGGAGATCAGCAGTGTGCTGAAGAACGACCAGTCCCGAACAGCGGCCTTTATCCCGGGCGATCATTGCGTCATGGCCTACCCGGCGGCAGGGAAGCCCACGACCCTCTGGCTGCCCGCGGAGAAGGTGGTGCCGGGGGAAAACCAGGGCGGCTGGATGGGCCCGGCCGGGCAGTCAAAACCATGGCCTCAACCATGGCTTCTTTCCAGTTCCTTTCGTGCCAAGGGCGAATTTGCCGTTCCGCGCCTCGAAGCTCCGTTCTTTGCCGTCGCCGGTGCAGGGGCGGGTTTCGTGCGCAGCTGGTCTCCGGCGGATATCTACGATACCCTCAAGGTTTTTGCCTGGGGCACCAGATACGGGGATGAACTGGGAGGAGAGCGATACGCGCATTTCGTCGCCGGCGGGCCCAAACGGGAATTACCAGCCGGCGGGAGCATGAAGACGACAACCTACCTCTATGCTGCGTCAAAGCTTGAAAACATCATCGCAGCCAACGGCGAGGCGTGCGTCTCCGCCATTTGGGATGCGGCCAAGAAGCAGGCCAGGTTCGCCGTGGCTCGCCCCGCCGTTAATGGGGAGGCGGTGCGTCTGACCTTGACCCTGGCTGCTCCTGACGGCAAGATACTGGGCTCGGCAACTAGCGGGGAACTGGCGGGAGTCGGTCCGAACATGCCCGCATTCGGCGGTTTGTCTCTGCCTATCGCACCCAAGGACCTTGCCGCCCAAAGCCTGCGATTGGTGGTTGTGGTCGAGGATTCGTCAGGCGGCAGGCTGCTTGAGCAGACCGTCCCAGCTGCGCTGATCTTGCCGCTCAAGCGCTAGGTCAGTTTGCCGGACTCCCGCGCGTATTCCAGGGAGTGCGCCAAGTCAGGCACACCCTTGGGATAATCGAAGGATCGCACGCCAGGGACGGCGTCGTCATGGAGGACGAAAGGTTCGGCGGGCGCAAGGATAGCGGCCCGCCGAACCTTTTTCCCGTGACACCGTGCAGCGCGGAACTGTTTTGGCTTGCCGGATCGCACTTGGCGAGAGAGATCTCCCGCCCCTGCCTTTTCATGCTCAATCCCTTACTTCCGCTTCAGGCGCCTCTTCCCGTTGCCCCATGACCCGGAACGCCATGGCGCAGTGCGGGCAGACGGCGGTGTACCCCTGTTCGCGCAGGGGCGCGCGCATGCGTCCGTCGCAGCGGGGGCATTGGAGGATCAGGCTTTCGCCCGGCGCGAGAGGCGCGCGGGCAGGTTCCGCGGCGCCGGGCCGGACGGGGTTACCGCAGCAATTGCAGGCATACCCCGTTTCAGGCCGGCCGACCGGAAAGACTGGCACGAAAAAAAGCGTGAAATAGCTGCGCGCGGTGATCCGTTCCAGGTTGCGCAGATCGCCGCATACCGGGCAGAATCCCCTGCCGTCCGTCCCCTCCCGTTTTACGACCGGCCGGATGCCGCAGATGATGAAAAACAAGATACGTGCCCCCCAATCTTCCTAGACCGGCCTCAACTCCCCGTTGACCCATTCCAAGCGGCGGTAAGCCTCGCCAAGCTTGGCCTTGATTCGCTTGCCGTATTCGGCCGCCGTGGCCCGCAAAGCGGTCTCGATTCCGTCCCACCCCGCGCCCGTCTGGCTCGCGTGGCAGCGCAAGGCCTCGAGCTTTTGGGGAAAGACCTTGGTCACGTCATTGACGCGGCAGGGCTCGGGCAGGTTGGTGCCAAATAACAGGTAGCACGCGGGCGAGTCAGTCCATGCCTTTGGCTCATTTTCCGGGAAGTACCTGACGCAGGGATGCAGGTAGCCGGCCTCGAAGGCCACGCGGCCCACGGTGGTGTGATCGGGGTGCGGGTCCAGGCTCTGGGGATCAAAGGTGATGAGGACCTGGGGCTGGTAATTTCGCATGGCGCGGTACAGCCTGGCGCGGAGCGTGTTCAGGCTGGCGTATGCCAGATCGCCGTCGGGCAGGTCAAAGAAGATCGTCTCCTGGACGCCGGTGACGGCTGCGGCGGCCATCTGCTCCCGGCGCCGCGCGGCGGCCAGGGCCGTTTCGTCCACGCCGGGATCGCGGGTGCCCTTGTTCCCCGAGGTCGCGATGATGTGCACGACGCGGTTCCTGCGCGCGAGCTGGCAGATGGTCCCCCCAAAGAGCCACTCCAGGTCGTCCGGGTGGGCGGTGACGGCCAGGATGGTGCGATCGGTGAATTCAAGCATGGCTGCTCCCCCTCTGCCTGAGTTTACGTGCGTTGATTTCTGGATTAGCCGCCGCTTCCCCTCTTTGCATATCCCCTTTGCTCCGGAAATCTCAAACTGCTTTTAACCTGGGTTTTCCCTCCATCTCCCCGCCCCTACGATATCCCGGTAGACCCAGGGTGAATAGGCCGCGCCGCCGCGATACGGCGCAAGCAGATCGGATCCGGCCTCCCCCTCCTGTTGTAGCGGCAGGCGAACTCGTCGAGGTCGGCCTGGAGATGCTGTCACGAACAAATGCCGCAGTCAATGGGTTGCCGTGCCTGAGTTAGGGGGATACTCAAAAAAAGTCGGGCGGGGGGAGCCTAGAGGAAGAGCACGCTCACGGAGATATTCTGGTGGATGCGGCGGATGGCGTCGCCGAGCAGCGGGGCGACCGAGAGGACCTTGAGATTAGGGGGGGTTTGCTCGGGTTTGATGGCGATGGTGTTTGTCACGACGATCTCCCTGAGAGCCGGGTGGCCCAGCCGCTCCGCCGCCGGCGGCGAAAAGACGCCGTGCGTGGCCAGGATGTGGATCTCCGGCCTGGCGCCCCGCTGCAGCAGGGCCTCGACCACCTGGATCATGCTCCCGCCCGTGTCGATGATATCCTCGATGACGATGGGCGTGAGGTTCTCGACCTCGCCGATGAAATAGCTCACCTCGGCCACGTTGCGGGCCGGGCGGCGCTTGTACATCACGCCCAGCGGCAGATCCAAAAGATCGGCCAGTTTTTCGGCTTTTTTGACGCTGCCCGCATCGGGGGCGATGATGACGCCGTTCTGGATGGGCTTGTTCTTGATATACTGGGCCAGCATGGGCAGGGCCGTCATGTGATCCACGGGGATATTGAAGAAGCCCTGGATGGCGGGGGCGTGCAGGTCCATGGTGATGATGCGGTTGGCGCCGGCGGTGGTGATGATGTCCGCCACCATGCGGGCGGTGATGGGCTCCCTGGGGGCGGTCTTCTTTTCCTGCCGCGCGTACCCGTAATAGGGGATGACGGCGGTGATGCGCCCGGCCGAGGCCCGCTTGAGTGCGTCGATCATGATGAGCAGCTCGACCAGGTTCTCGTTGATCGGGGCCGAGAGGGGTTGGAGCACGAAGATGTCCGCACCCCTGACACTTTCCTCGTAACGCACGTAGATTTCCCCGCTGGCAAAACGCGAGATATCGACACCGCCCAGGGATATGCCCAGGAAATCGGCCACTTCCTGACCGAGCCCAGGATTGGCGGTGCCGGTAAAGAGTTTCATCTGGTTGTTGTACGGCACAGGCTCCACTCCACAGCTCAACCTCTCGGGCCATCCGCCGGCGCTTTTAATATGCAACGAATTATATTTGAACCTATAGGTGGCGAAAACGCATAAATGCACTACAATTTTGGCTTCAGCGCTATAATTAAATTCGCTGCATATAGGAGTAAAACGGCGAGCTCTCGCTCGCCTGTAGGGATGGCGGCGGTTCCCGTTTTACGCCTGGCGCTTGATCAGGCCCGAGCGCAGGCAGCGCGTGCATACCCGCAGGCGGCGCGGGGCGCCGTCCACGACCGCGTTGATGTTGCGCAGGTTTGGTTCCCAACGGCGATGGGTCTTGATGTTGGAGTGACTGACGAGATTGCCGGCGAGCTTGCCCTTGCCGCAGACTTCGCATTGCTTGGCCACTTTGCTTTTGATCCCCTTCCCAAACGACAGGAATGACATCGATCATTTTAACACATGCCCCGGACCGGCGCAAGGGCAAGACGGATCGCGGTTCGCCGCCGGGTCATGAAGGAAAATGCCTCCTGCGCCACGAAGTCTCCCCGTCATCAAGCCGATAAATTATGCAGTGCGGATCGGTGAGGATCCAATCAGGGCGTCTAGCTCTGCCCACGATGGGCATAAAGCGAGCGACGTACATGGATGTACCAAAGCAGCTCAGCCGGGATTTCACGTACCACCAAAAAAGCAGGAATAATACCGTGATCCGAGAATAGTAATGTGGTCTTCCCCGGTGGAGAAAAACTACCTCCCACAGGGGTGAATGGATTGGCATTGGACAATGGGGCCGCTCGTTCCCTCGGGGAGATAAACGTATCACCGGATGCCATCGCCACGGTCGCCGGTATAGCGGCGCTGGAATGCTACGGTGTCGTTGGCATGGCCTCCCGCAGCCTGCAGGACGGGATTGCCGAGCTCCTGCGCGGCAGGGACAACCTGGCCAAGGGGATCGAGGTCAGCATCGAGAACGATCGCGCCACCATCGATCTGTACGTGATCGTTGAATATGGCACGCGCATCAGGGAAGTGGCCAGAAACGTCATCGAGAGGGTCAGGTACACGGTCGAATCGCACTTGGGCCTGTCTGTCGTGGATGTCAACGTCATCGTGCAGGGTGTGCGCACCGGGGTCAAGAACGCGAACCAGTAACCCGTTCGTTTCCCTCGCATTAGCCGGTATCCGTTTCATTTCGGATGGGACGGGACTTTCGAAACCCCAGGGGCTTATGCCCAAGCATACCGCGTCTTTGGCTCCGGCATGGCGACCAAAGCCGCGGGGGAGTAAGGTATTTCGAAATTCCGGGTTTAGAGGGGGTTTCGCTTTTTGCACGCCGACTTGGTGGATGGCGAACGGTTCTGGCAGATGCTGTCAGCCGGCACCGCCTTGCTTCACGAACGCAAAGAGGAGGTCGACGCCCTCAACGTTTTCCCGGTTCCCGACGGGGATACCGGTACGAACATGTACCTCACCCTGCTTGCCGCCTTGCGCGAGGTGGAAAAGACATCCCGCGCGCAACTCGGCCAGGTGGTGGACGCCGCGGCCCAGGGGGCGCTCATGGGGGCGCGCGGCAATTCGGGCGTTATCCTTTCCCAGCTGTTCCGGGGTTTTGCCAAGGCCGTGGCGGGGCTGGAAGCGCTTGACAAGCGCGCTCTGGCAAAGGGATTGACCGGCGCGGCCGTCGTGGCTTACCAGGCGGTGCGCAAACCCGTGGAGGGCACGATCCTCACCGTGGTAAAGGAGGCCGCCAAAGCCGCCGAGGCGGCCGCCCAGCAGGAAGCGTCGTCGCTGGTGGGTTTTTTCGAGGAGATCTATGCCCACGCCTCCATTACGCTCTCACGCACCCCGGAGATGCTTCCCACGCTCAAGCAGGCGGGGGTGGTGGACGCGGGGGGCAAGGGCTGGCTGATCATCCTCGAGGGTGCGATCAGGGCCCTGAAAGGCCAGCCCGTGAACGAGCCGGGCGAGATACGGGAAGCCGTACCCCGGGCGGATATGGCCGGTATCATGATCTCCGAGGATGAACCGTTCAATATTAACTTCCAGTATTGCACGGAATTCCTCCTGCGGGGGACGAGCCTCAGCGTGGAGGAGATACAGGCTGATCTGGCGCCCCACGGCGATTCGCTGCTCGTGGTGGGAGACGAGCAGGTCGTCAAGATCCATCTGCATACCAACAACCCCGGACTCATCCTCGATTACGCGGTGCGCCTGGGCGAGCTGAGCGAGATCCAGATCAATAACATGATCGAGCAGAGCCGGGCCCGGCTGGACCGCATCAAGCAGGCCAAGGCCGCCGAGGCGCCCTCGGGCGAACTGAAGGAGATCGGCCTCGTGGCGGTGGCCATCGGCGACGGCCTGGCCCAGATCTTTCGCAGCCTGGGTGTGGACGAGATCGTCGAGGGCGGCCAGACCATGAATCCGAGCACGGAGGACCTCCTGCGTGGGGTGCAAAGGGTCGCGGCCAAGCAGGTCCTCATCCTGCCCAACAACGGCAACGTCATCATGACCGCCGGGCAGGTCGGCGAGCTGACCGAGGTGCCGATCGCCGTGGTGCCGACAAAGTTCATCCCCCAAGGAATCGCGGCGCTCATGGCCTACAACCCCTTAGCCGATCTCCAGGAAAACGTGCTCGGCATGACGCGCGCCTGCGCGGAGATCAAGACGGGCGAGGTCACTTACGCCGTGAGGGCGTCGGCGGTCAACGGTTTCAAGATCGCCGAAGGGGACATCATCGGCCTCATGGACGGCGAATTGGTGGCCGTGGGCAAATCGGCCGAGGAGGTCCTGCGCGGGCTCCTGGCCAAGATGGTCCCCGGGGACAAGGCCGATGTCCTGATCTCGCTCTACTACGGCCACGATGTCACCCAGGAGGAGGCCAAACGGGTTCTCTCGGCCACATCGGACCAGTGGCCCGAGGCGGACGTCGAACTGTACTACGGCGGGCAACCCCTCTACTACTATATACTTTCCGTCGAGTAAAAAACAGGGGGTGTCATGGAGCGTGTCCCAGAGACTGAGGATCGTCACCGACAGCACAGCCGATCTGCCGGCCAAGCTCATTACGGATTACGGTATCACGGTGGTCCCCCTGAACGTTCATTTCGGGGAGGAAGTGTTAAAGGACGGGGAGGATATCTGGGCGGAGGAATTCTACCACCGGCTCAAGAACGAGGTGCATCTCCCCAACACGTCCCAGCCGTCGCCTGCGGAATTCGCCCGCGTCTACGAACAGCTCGCGGGCGAGGCGGATTGCATCTTTTCCATCCATATCTCCGAGAAACTGAGCGGCACGCTCTCCTCGGCGCACATGGCCGCCGAGATGGTCAAGGACAAGGTCAAGGTCGTGGTCGTCGACTCGCAGGTAGTCTCCATGGGCCTCGGGCTCATCGCGCTCGCCGCGGCCAGGGCCGCGGCCGCGGGCGCGGATTCGGCGGCGGTCGAGGCTGAGATCAAGCGGGCGCAGGCCCAGTTGAGCCTTTATTTCACCGTGGAGACGCTGGCGCATCTGAACCGCACCGGCCGCATCGGCAAGGCCTCGGCCCTGCTCGGGAGCCTGCTCAACATCAGGCCCATCCTGAGCCTGGCGGATGGCACGATCATCCCCGCGGAAAAATACCGGGGAAGCTCGGCCAAGGCCAATGTCCGCCTGCTCGAGCTGCTCGGCGAGGACATGGCCGGACGGCCCTGCTGGGTGGCGCTGGTGCACGCGGACGCGCCGGCCGAGGCGGAACGCCTGAAAGGGTTAATCCCCTCCTATCTCGAGGCGCGGGAGACGCATATCTCGTTCGTCGGGCCCATCGTCGGCGTGCATGCGGGCCCGGGAACCATCGGCATCATGGCCCTGCCCGTCGCCTGATGCGCGTCATCGCCGGGAGGTTCGGGGGGCGCAGGCTCAAGAGGCCGGTTCGCCTGGATCTGAGGCCCACCTCGGACAGGGTGCGCGAGTCGCTCTTCAATATTCTCGGCCCGCGGGTGGCCGGCGCCACGGTGCTTGATCTTTTTGCCGGCACGGGCGGCCTGGGCATCGAGGCCCTGAGCCGCGGGGCGTCCCGGGCCATCTTCGTGGAGAGGGATCGCCGGGCGGGGGACTTGATCCGGAGAAACCTCGCCATGCTGGGGCTCGGTTCCGGGGAGGCCGAGGTGCGCGGCGAGCCCGTGGCCGATGCCCTGGCGGCGTTGGCCGCGTGCGGGTGCCGGTTTGACCTTGTTTTGGCCGATCCGCCTTACGGGGCGGGAGCCGCGCGGGACACGCTCGCGTCGCTGGCCCGCGGGGGGCTTGTTTCCCCGGGCGGCCTGGCGGTGTTGGAACACGCGGCAAAGGAAAGCATACCCGCGCCGGACGGCATGATCCTCGTGGACAGGCGCGGCTATGGCGATACCGCTCTCAGTTTTTTCAAGCCCGCGCCTTGAATCGGAGGGACTCATGGGTAACGAGCTGGCCATCTGCCCCGGGAGCTTCGATCCCGTGACCTTGGGGCATCTCGACATCATCGAACGCATGGCGGCCATCTTTTCCCGTGCCATCGTGGCGGTCCTGGACAACCCGGCCAAGGCACCGCTTTTTTCCACGCTCGAGCGGTGCACCCTCCTGCGCAAGGCCACCAGCCACCTGGCCAACGTGGAGGTCAAGCACTTCGACGGCCTTTTGGTAGAATTCGCCCGCGCCGAAGGAGCCAGGGTGATCGTGCGGGGCCTGCGGGCATTGGCCGACTTCGAGGCCGAGTTCCAGATGGCGCTCACCAACAAACACCTGGCGCCCGAGATCGAGACCGTCTTTATGGTGACCAGGCCGGAGTTTTCCTTTTTGAGCTCGAGCGGTGTCAAGGAGATCGTCCGTTTTGGGGGCAATGTCACGGGCCTGGTCACGCCGGCCGTGGAGGAGGCCCTCCTGGCCAAACGCGACCTGCTTTAGACCGTTTTGACAGGATTAACATGATTTTTAGATTTACACGGATTCTTGTCTATCTATTAGATTGTCTTTGTTAATGAAGTTGGGCCTAGAATCCTGTTAATCCCGTTAATCATGTAAATCATGTGATATCATTCCCTGTTTTACATGATTAAAACCATTTTGACAGGATTAACATGTCTATCGGTTTAAGACGGTTTTATACGCCGCTCTGGCGAGGTGAGACCCGTGGCCCGGCTCAGTGTCCTGATACTCCTCGACCGGTTGGAGGAAACCCTCAGCGGACGCTTTCGCCTGGGCGGGCGGGCCTGGGTGGATGGCGAAGCCGCCATGGAGCTCTTGCAGAAGATCCGCGCCGCCCTCCCGGACGAACTGCGCGAGGCCGAGTGGCTGACGAGCGAGAAAGACCGCCTGATCTACGAGGCGCAGGAGGAAGCGAAGCGGATCCTCCGCGACGCTGAAAATTACGGGGCCAAGCTGGTCCAGGACAGCCAGATCCTGCGCCAGGCCGAACAGAAGGCGGACGAGGTCATCGCCCAGGCCAGGCGCGAGGCGGCCGCCATCCAGGAGGACGGGCGCGCGTATGCGCGGCATGTCCTGGCCCAGCTCGAGGAGAACCTGGAAAAAGCCCTGCGCGTGGTGCGCAAGAGCCTGGACGACCTGGCCGGGCAGGAATGAAAATGGATCGCGGGATCAGGATCGCCATCGACGGTCCCGCCGGTTCGGGCAAGGGGACCGCGGCCCGGCTCCTCGCGGCCAGGCTCGGGTATGTTCACATCGACACCGGCGCCATGTACCGCGCGATCACCCTCAAGGCCATGCGCGAGGGCATCGGGCCGGGCGAGGACGAAGCTCTCGCGGACTTGGCTGGACGGACGGAACTGCGTTTTGCCGGCGCGGAGCACGGAGTGGACGGCACTCCCGCCTGCCGCCTATTTATGGATGGCGAGGACGTGAGCGGGGAGATCCGCGGCGCCGCCGTGACGAATATGGTATCACCCGTCTCAGCCGTCCCCGGGGTGCGCAGGATTCTGGTCCGGCTCCAGCAGGAACTGGCCAGGGACGGCGGTGTGGTCATGGAGGGCCGAGACATCGGCTCGACGGTCCTGCCCGACGCCGAACTAAAGATTTACCTGGACGCGGACCCCGAGGAAAGGGCCAGGCGCCGGTGTCTCGAGGAGTCGAGGAAAGGCTTGCGCCCGGAAAAAGAGGAGATAAGAAGGCAGATCGAGCGCCGGGACCACCTGGACAGCCACCGGGCCGTCTCCCCGCTCAGGCCGGCACCGGGCGCGATCGTCATCGACACCACGCAACTCTCTATCGACGAGGTCGTGGACCGTTTACTGGCCCTGGCCCGGGAAAGGGGCGCGCATGTTCTATAGGTTCATGGGTCTCATCATGCGTGCGATCTTCGCCTCCCTGTACCGCTGGCGCGTGCGGGGCCGCGAGCATGTGCCGGCGGCGGGCGGGTGCGTTATCGTGGCGAACCACACCAATTTCGCCGATCCCCTGGTGCTGGGCAGCGCCATTCTCCCCGTGCGTGTCACCAGATTCATGGCCAAGGCCGAGATCTTTTCCTGGCCGGTCCTGGGCCTTCTGGCCCGCTGGCTGCAGGCCTTTCCGGTCCGCCGCGGCGTGGCGGATCGGCATGCCATCGCCACCGCCCTGCAGTTGGTCCGTGACGGCCAGGTGCTAGGCCTTTTCCCCGAGGGGACGAGGCACCGCGACGGGAGCCTGCACGAGTTGCGGAACGGCGCGGCCATGGTCCATCTCAATACCGGCGCTCCGATCGTGCCCGTGGGGCTCGCCGGCACGGAGCGGCTCAGGCTTTTCCGTTTCCCCCTCCTCTGCGTCCAGATCGGCCGCCCCCTGGCGCCGGTACGCACGGAGGGAATGTCGGATAAGGAGGCCATCGCCGCGGTCAACGCAGCCATCAGAGAGGGGCTCGAGGCGTCCATGGCCCAAGCGCGCGCCCTGCGCGCCGCAAGGGCGGGACGCGGCTGATGCGGGTCACGCTGGCGCCCGGCGCCGGTTTCTGTTTCGGGGTCAGACGCGCGGTGGAACTGGCCGAAAAGACCGTGGCGCGCGCCGCGGGGCCGGTCGCCACCCTCGGCCCGCTCATCCACAACCCGACCGTGGTGCAGTCCCTGGCAAAAAGAGGGGTCAGGGCCGTGCGCACGCCGGAGGAGGCGGCCGGGGGAACGCTGATCATCCGTTCGCACGGCGCCCCTCCGGAAGTTTTTGCGGCCGCGGCCCGGCTCGGGCTTACGGTGGTGGATGCCACCTGCCCCTTCGTCCGCAAGGCGCAGCGCTTGGCGCGCCGCCTGGCCGAAGGCGGCTACCAGGTGGTGATCGTGGGAGATCCCGAGCATCCAGAGATACAGGCTGTGGCGGCGGGCGCGGGGCCGGCGCTGGTGGCGGCCGATGCCGCCGATCTCCCCGCGTCGGATCTCAGGCCGAGGGTGGGCGTGGTCTGCCAGACCACCATGGCGCCGGAGCCCCTGGCGCGGGTGGCGGGAGCCCTTGCTCCGCGTTGCCGCGAGCTGGTGGTGCATAATACCATCTGCACGGCCACCTTTGACCGGCAGCGCGCTGCGGCCGAACTGGCAAAGAAGGTAGAGGTCATGGTCGTGGTGGGGGGCCGCGAGAGCGCCAACACAGCCCGCCTGGCCGGGATCTGCCGGGAGATCGTCCCGACATACCAGATCGAGGGACCGGAGGATCTTGACCCCGACTGGTTCAGGGGGGTCGGGGAAGTGGGCTTGGCCGCGGGCGCGTCCACGCCCGTTGAACAGATAGAGGCCACACGGAAGTATTTACAGGAGTTGACAGTGGAGGGAAGAGCATGACGGACGAGAGGGACGATCTGGCGCTTGGGCCGCAAGCGGAGACCAAGGCGGATACCGGGGAAGAGGAGATGGATCTGTCCGCGCAGGAGATCAGGGACGGACTGCTCTCCGCGGCCAGGAGCTTTAGCGAGGGGGAGATCGTACCGGCCAGGGTGGTCCAGGTCCAGGACGACCTGGCCTTTGTGGATATCGGCGGGAAATCCGATCTGCCGATCCCCAGGGAGGAGCTGTCGCTGCAACCGGTCGCCTCGGCCAGGGAAGCGGTGGCCCCCGGGGACGAGATCCGGGTGATGGTGGTCAAGGCCGATGAGGACAAGGGGATCGAGCTCTCCAAGAAGCGCGCCGACCAGGAGGAACGCTGGCTCGCGCTGGAGAAGGCCCTCGCTGATGGCGGCGATGTCACCGGCCGCGTGACCGAGACCACCAAGGGCGGCCTGGTGGTGGATGTGGGCGTGCGGGGTTTCGTGCCCGCCTCCCAGGCCGCGCTGGGTTTCGTGCAGGATCTCGCGCCGATGGTGGGGGAGACCTGGGTGATGCGCCTCCTGGAGGTGGACCGGGCCGAGCGCCGGGTGGTGCTCTCGCGCCGGGCGATCCTCGCCGAGGAGCAGGCCAGGCGGGAGGCTGAGGCCTTCGCCAGGATCAAGGAGGGCGATGTCCTGCCCGGCCGCGTGGCGCGCCTGGCCGGTTTCGGGGCCTTCATCGATCTGGGCGGCGTGGAAGGCCTCCTCCATGTCTCGGAGATCGCCTGGGAACGGGTGAACAACCCCGCCGACCGCCTGGCCGTGGGCGAGGAGCTCAAGGTCCAGGTCATCAAGGTCGATCCCGAGGCCAAGCGGATCTCCCTGAGCCTCAAGTCGCTGCAGCCCCACCCCTGGGCCGGCGTGGCCGACCGCTTTCCCGAAGGGTCGGTACACACCGGCAAGGTGGTGCGCATCGCCCCGTTCGGCGCCTTCGTGCGCCTGGCCGAGGGCATCGACGGCCTGGTCCATGTCTCGCAGATGGCCGAGAAACGCGTCAACCGGCCCGAGGATGTGGTCAGGACGGGCCAGGAGGTCGCCGTCAAGGTGCTCAAGGTGGACCAGGATCAGAAGAGGCTCAGCCTCTCCATGCGCGCCGTCTCCGAGGAGGCCGAAAAGGAGCAGGTCCAGTCCTACCTCAACCGGCAGGACGAGACGGTCATCACCATCGGGGACCTGATCAGGGTCAAGAAGGAGAGGAAATGACCTTCCTTCGCTGAGGCCAGGGAGGGTTATTGAACCTGACCCCCGGCGGCGATATGTTGATTACAGGGCTTTCGAAAGGTCTTTCAGGTGTAGCCCCGGGATTCATCTCCTACCCACGATGGGTAAAAGACTGCGACGACCAAGGATGGTCCAAAGCAGCTCCCCGGGTTTAAAGAACGGGTTTTTCACACCGTTTTTAGATGTTGCGGCAGGCTATTAGCCTGCCGTGTTTTTCCAAGCATGGTCCGGACATACTTACCCAACCCTCCCCATGCTCCGGTCAAGTAATGATGAATTGAGAATTTAATTCTTTATTTTTCATTCTACATTCATCATTATTTATCGCCGCAAGGCGTCCCCGCCCATCTCCTGCCATCTCTCCTCCCGCATACCCGCACCTCCCGCCGGCCATCCTAAGCCGGAAAGGTGGCGGGTTGCCTTGGCTCTCGGCCTGATCCTCCTCGCGGTCGTTTCCGTCCTGGTCCTTTTGGGCCTGGCCCACAGGGTGCTGGATCGGATGTACCTCTCGGACGGGGGGGCCCTGCTCTTCCTCGGCGGCATGATCGCGGGCAGCTTCATCGAGATCCCCCTCTTGCGCGGGCCGAATCCTGTTTCCATCAACGTCGGCGGGGCCATCCTCCCGGCGGGCCTGGCGGTGTATGTGCTGTCGCGGGCCGGCACGGCGTGGGAGAAATGGCGGGCCATTATCGCCGCCGTCGTGACAGCCGGGGCAGTCTACGCGCTGGCGAAGTTCGTCAATTTTGGCGAAAAGCAGATGCCCCTCGATCCCCTCTACCTCTTTGCGATCCTGGCGGGGACCGTCGCCTATCTCGTCGGGCGGTCGCGCCGGACGGCCTTTATCTCCGCCACGCTGGGCCTGCTCCTCATGGATGTGGTCCATGTCTTCGAGGTGCGGGCCATGGGCACGCGGGCTGCCACGCGGATCGGGGGAGCCGGGGCCTTTGACAGCATCATCCTGGCGGGATTGCTTGCCGTGGCGCTGACCGAGATCTTTGGCGAGACCAGGGAACGCCTGGGCGGCGGGCCGTACGACGCCGAACATAGGCCGGCGGGGCTGCGGCGGGAAGAGATCCTGGAACGCCTCGGCGACGACAGGGGAAAGAGGTGATCTCCATGCGCAGGGCTGTACTGTTCCTCGCCCTCCTCCTGGTCATTGCGGCCGTCACCCCGCCGGCGCTGGCCGAGGACGAACGGCGATCCGGGTACTTCACGCTCGTGGACATCGATACGGGCCGGGCCCTCTGCCGCACGGGGCACGTGGTCCGCGCAGGCGATCAATACATGACGGACGGCAACCTCCTCTACAGTGTCGTTCGCGTGCGCGGCGACAGTGCATACGCGCGGTTCGTGCGCCGGATCAACCTCGACCGCGCGCTGGCCAATGCCCGCCAGGGCTGGCTCGCCGGGATCTGGCGGGCGGCCGTCTCCTTCCTGGCCGGCGGTAGACCGACCGGCCCGGTGGCCATCTACCACACGCACGGCGACGAGTCGTACGTGCCCACGGACGGTACGGCGAGCAGGAAAGGGGAGGGCGGCATCTACCAGGTGGGGCGGTCGCTGGCGGCCCGGCTCCGCCGGCGGGGGCTGCCGGTCGAGCATTCCTACGCCAGCCATGAACCGCATGACGGCATGGCTTACGAGCGTTCCCGGCGCACGGCCGCGTCGCTGTTGCGCAAGAACCCGGCGGCCCTCTTTGACATCCACCGCGACGCCGGCCCCCGTTCGGAGTATGCCTCGGTCGTGGACAACCAGGGCGTGACCAAGGTCCAGATCGTGCTCGGCCGCAGCAACCCGAACCTCAAGGCCAACGAGTCGTTCGCCTGGCGCCTCAAGTCGGTGGTGGACAAGAAGTACCCGGGGCTGATCAAGGGCATCTTTTACGGCTCGGGCAAGTACAATCAGGATCTCTCGCCCCGGGCGCTCCTTTTGGAACTGGGCACCGAGGCCAACAGCAAGCAGGCCGCGGAGCGGGGGGCCAGTATCTTCGGCGAGGCGGCCGTCAGCGTGATTGAGGCCGGGACGCGGGGCGGCGTCGCGGGCCGGTTCGGCGGCAACAGCGGCGCCTGGCGCGCGATTCTGTACGTCTTGGGCGGTGTGCTGGTCGTGGCCGTGTTCTTTCTCTTACTCAACGCCGGTTCGTTCAGAGGCGCCGCCAGTAATCTGGGCGGGTTCTTCCGGCGTGAATTCGCCAGCGCCATGGGCGACCGGAAACGCTCCAACCGGCGCAAGGAAGACAAGGGCGGCCGGCATCGAAACAGACGGTAACGGCGTGCGGATCGAGCGGATCGTCTATCAGTGCCGATCGGGCGCCCATGCGGCGCCCGTGGCCGCCGCCATCCACCTGGGCCTGCTGCCCGCCGGGCGCCGCCCGACCCGCCGGGAGATCGCCGCGGTGCCCGGCTTCGATCGCCTCGGCCCACACGATCTGGGTTTCCTCCATGCATGCGGGCGCGGCCCGGACGGATGCGAGGTCTTCGTCATGGGCGTGGGCCGGCACGCGGATCTGGCGCGCCGCGCGGCCGGCGCGGCGGGGAATCTGGCGGGGCTCGATCCCCTGAGTTTCGCCTTTGTGGATTGCTCGCGCGTCCCCGGCCCCCTATGGCAGGCGGCGGGGCGCCTGGTGCAATTGATCCTGGGCCGCGGAGCGCGGCGCGCTTTCCTGGCGGCGGCGCTCGCCAGGTCTTACCCAGTACTGGCCCGCATCGCTGGAGATGGGGGCCGGATCTCTCCGTGAGGGTCTTTTACCAGTGTTTCGGCAGGGCGCACAGCTCCATCGCCGCTGCCCATCTGCACCTGGGGCATCTCAGCGCGCGGGGGGTGCCGAGCCTCGGGGAGATCATGGCTC
The DNA here is from genome assembly GCA_050260175.1 of Patescibacteria group bacterium. Lineage (GTDB taxonomy): Bacteria > Bacillota > UBA4882 > JAAYXC01 > JAAYXC01 > JBLNBS01. The sequence continues at coordinate 50,373 of JBLNBS010000042.1, forward strand.
TGCCCTATTTCGACCGGTCCGGCGTGGAGGATTTCGGCGTGCCTCTGGCCTTTGGCAAAGACGCGGCCGGCCACGAGATCTTCGCCCTGGGCCTGGGCATGGCGGCGCCGGCCGGATTGGGGGCTATCGCCAGCATGTTCCGCCTGGCCGGGGAGGAAGGCCCTTTGATCGTGGACACGCTGTCCGGCCTGGGGCTTTTGGCCCGCGTCGGCGGGGCCCTCTCGCGCCAGCTCGGCCTGGTGGCTCTGGGCCGGCCGTTGGTGGCTCACGGCTTGCGGCGGGCCTATCCCAGGCTCGTGGAGACGGTGGCCGGAGTCAAGCGTTTTCTGGAGGAAGTGACGGGATGACGGTCGAGGCGGGGATAAAAGAGGTCATCGTGGTCACCGACGGGGATGCCACGGCCCGGAGGGTGCTCGAGCGGGTGGCCGGCAACGTGGGGGGGCGCTGCATCTCGCTCTCGGCCGGCAATCCGACGGATGTGACGGGGGACAGGCTGGTTGACGCGATCAAGGAGGCCAAGGGCAATCCCGTCCTGGTCATGGTGGACGACGGCGGCAAACGCGGCGCCGGGCCGGGGGAACGGGCGCTGTCCGCCATCGCCGACGATCCGGCGATCCGGGTGATCGGGGCCATTGCGGTCGCCTCGGATACCAGCCGGGTCGAGGGCGTTGAGGTTGCCGCCTCCGTGGACCGGGAAGGCCGGATCATACCATCCCAGGCCGTGGACAAGAACGGCCTGCCCCGGACCTCGGACCGGATCAGCGGGGATACGGTCGATGTCTTGAACCGCCTGCATGTGCCGGTGGTCATCGGCTTGGGCGATCTGGGCAAGATGGACGACGCGGACCGGGTGGAGGCCGGGGCGGAGATCACCACCCGGGCGGTGCGGGAGATCCTGCGGAGGGCCGGCCGCCGTGGGTGAGCGCCTGCGCGTCGGCCTGCCCAGGGCACTGCTCTATTACTGGTACGCGCCGGCCTGGGAGGCCTTCCTGGCCGGCCTGGGCTTTGACCCGGTCGTTTCGCCGCCTACCAACAAGGAACTGCTTGCTCTAGGCCTGCGCGCCGCGCTGGACGAGGTCTGCCTGCCGGTCAAGCTCTTCCTGGGCCATGCCGCCTACCTGGCGGCTGATTGCGACGTACTGCTCGTGCCCCATCTCGTCTCCGTGGAGCGGGGAGCATTCACCTGCCCAAAGTTCATGGGCCTGCCGGACCTGGTCCGCCAGGCGCTGCCGGGCCTGAAGACCGTGGTGGCCACGGTCGACGTCAAGGGCGGCGCCGCGTGGGAGGCGGCCGCCAGGGAGATCGCGGCGGGACTGGGCGGCGGCAGAGCCGGGGCGGCGCGGGCCTGGGCGCGCGCGCGCGCCAGGCAGGCCGGGTACGAGGAGGATCTGCGCGGGGGCCGGCTACCCGGGCTGGGGCCGCCGCGCGGCAACGGTCCCGTGCTGGCCGTGCTCGGCCACCCATACTGCCTTTATGACTCCTTTATCAACATGAATCTCCTGCCGCGTCTGGCGTCCATGGGGTGCAGAGCGGTCACGCCCGAGATGCTCCCCGGCGAGGCCATCTCCCAAGGCCTGGCCGAGCTGCCCAAGGAACTCTTCTGGACTTTTGGCCGCAAGCAGATCGGGGCGGCCTACCATCTCCTGGACGGGGGGCGCTGCCGGGGAGTGATTCATACCACGGCCTTTGCCTGCGGGCCCGAGTCGCTGGTGGGCGAATTGATCGAGCGGGCGGCCGCGCGGCGCCGCATCCCCCTGCTCCGCCTCCACCTCGACGAGCACACGGGCGAGGCCGGGTTTCTGACCAGGCTCGAGGCTTTTCTCGACATGATCGGGAGGCGGCGCGCGTGAAGGTCACTTTCCCCCACATGGGCACGGCCCACCTGGCCTTTGCCACCCTCCTCGCGGATCTGGGCCTGGAACCCGTGGTGCCGCCGCCCACGAGCCAGCGCACCATCGCCCTGGGCGTCCGGCATGCGCCGGAGTTCGCCTGTTTTCCCCTCAAGGTCAACCTGGGCAACTACCTCGAGGCGCTGGCCGCGGGCGCCGAGGCCATCCTCATGGTCGGCGGCGCGGGTCCCTGCCGGCTCGGGTATTACGCCGAGGTGCAGCGGGAGATCCTGCGCGGCCTGGGCCACGACATTGAACTCATCGCCCTGGAGCCGCCCAACCACGGCATCGGCAGGCTCTGGCGGGCCGTGCGGCGGCTCATCCCCGGCATCAGCCCGGCAAAGCTGGCCCGCGCCCTCTTTTTTGCCCTGCGCAAGCTGGCCGCCCTGGACGAGCTGGAGCGCCTGGCCGCCGTGATCCGCCCGCGGGAGGCGCGCCGGGGGGAGGCGAGCGCGGTCTGGGCCGGCTGCCGCCGGGCCCTGGCCCCGGTCACGGACATGTCCGGCCTCCGCCAGGCGCTTTTGCAATGCAGGCAGGCCCTGGCGGCGGTGGCCGTCGAGCCGGAGAGGCCCGTGCTCCGCGTGGCGTTGGGCGGGGAGGTGTACATGGTCCTGGAGCCCGCGGTCAACCTGGATCTCGAGCGGGTCCTGGGCGAGCAGGGGGTGCTCGTGGACAGGAGGATCTACCTCTCCTCGTGGATCAACGACCAGCTCATCAAGGGCTTCCTCTCGCGCCGCTGGTTCGACGGTATCCGCGATCTGGCCCGGCCCTATCTCGGCCATTTCGTGGGCGGGCATGGGCTCGAGAGCGTGGCCCAGGCCGTGGACGCGGGCGTGAACAGGTACGACGGCCTCATCCAGCTGGCGCCCTTTACCTGCATGCCGGAGATCATCGCCCAGAGCGTCCTGCCCCGCGTAGGCAGGAACCTCGATCTCCCGATCATGACCCTCATCCTGGACGAACACTCAGGCGAGGCCGGAGTGCTGACGCGGGTCGAGGCCTTTCTCGATCTGCTCCGGCGCCGGCGCGCCAAGGAGGCGCTTTCTCTTGCCCCGGTGTTTTCTGGGCGTTGACGTCGGCTCGGTCAGCACGAACCTGGCCGTCCTGGACGAGGACGGCGACCTCGTGCACAAGCTCTACCTGCGCACAAAGGGCGATCCCATCGGCGCGATCAAGGCGGGGCTCGAGGCCCTCGCCCCGCGCTGCGCCGCTCTGTCCGTGCGGGGGGTGGGCGCCACGGGTAGCGGCAGGCGGCTGGCAGGCGTCATGCTCGGCGCTGATGTGGTCAAGAACGAGATCACGGCCCACGCCGTGGCGGCGCAGCATGCGGTGCCGGATGTGCGCACGGTCGTGGAGATCGGCGGCCAGGACTCAAAGATCATCATCCTGCGCGAGGGGGTGGTGGTCGACTTTGCCATGAACACGGTCTGCGCGGCCGGCACCGGTTCTTTCCTGGATCAGCAGGCGGCCAGACTCGGCATTCCCATCGAAGAGTTCGGAGGATACGCCCGCCTGAGTACGTCTCCCGTGCGGATCGCGGGGCGCTGCTCGGTCTTTGCCGAATCGGACATGATCCACAAGCAACAGGTGGGCCACGCGCTGCCCGACATCATCGCCGGCCTCTGCCAGGCCCTGGTGCGCAACTACGAGAACAACGTGGGCAAGGGCAAGGAGATCCTGCCGCCCGTCGTCTTTCAGGGCGGGGTGGCGGCCAACGCCGGCATCCGGGACGCCCTGAGCCAAGCCCTGGGTTTCCCCATCGTCGTCCCCGAGCACTATGAGGTCATGGGGGCCATCGGCGCGGCCCTACTGGCGGCCGAGGCGGCCCTCCTGGACCCGGATTCGGGGTCGGCTTTCCGCGGTTTTGGGCTGGCCGGCGAAGAGGTGCGGACCGCGGGCCGCGAATGCGCGGGCTGCCCCAACCAGTGCGAGATCGTGACCCTCAGCATCGGCGGGGAGGCCGTGGCGGCCTGGGGGGATCGGTGCGGCAAATGGAGCGGGGCGGGGGCTGGATGCCAGGCGCCGGTATTAGGCTGAGAGCTTCGAATTTGACATCCCCTCCAGGCCGGGGTTATAATAATCTTACAATCGTCTTACACGGCAATGGGAGGGGAAAAGGTGGTATACACGCGTCTGTCAAGCAAGGGACAGGTCGTGATCCCGGGAAGCATACGATCGGCGCATGGCTGGGGTGCCGGGACGGAGCTTGTGGTCGAGGATCGCGGGGATGCAGTCATCCTCCGCGTGGCCCGGCCTTTTCCGCCGACCAGGGTTGACGAGGTCTGGGGTTGCACGGGTTACGGCGGTCCAAAGCGGACCCTGAAGGAGATGCGGTCGGCCATCGTCAAAGGAGCCCGCGAACGGCGATGACAGCCGTGGATACCAATGTGCTGGTCCGGTTGCTCACCGACGATGACCCGTCCCAGGCGGAACGCGCCGCCCGCCTGTTCCAGGACGGGTCCGTATTTATCGCCAAGACCGTGCTTTTGGAGACCGAGTGGGTGCTCCGTCATGCCTACGGCTTGAGCCGGGATGTATGCAACGCGGCTTTTGTCAAACTCTTGGGCCTGCCCGGTGTGAGCGTGGAGGACATGCCTGCGGCCGGTAAGGCCATGGCGTGGTACGCGGCGGGTTTGGATTTCGCCGACGCGCTCCACCTGGCCGCGGCTGGCGGCGCCGAACGCTTCGTGACTTTCGACCGGGATTTCGTCAAACGGGCCGCAAAAGTCTCGGCCGATGTGGAAGTGCGGTTGGTATGATTGATGGACGTGCTCGCGTCCGGGCCTTCCTCCCTATCCTCCGGAGGGGGCATCTGTTGCGACAAAATCCGGGTTTAATTCATCATTCTACATTCATCATTCATCATTGCTCTTAGCAGCAGTCTCATCCCATCCAAAAAAGCCCTCTCCCCGAGCATCGCCGTCTCCAGGTAATGCGCCGATCCCAGGGCCTCGCTGTATTGGAGGAGCATCCTTTGGCCCTCCTCGGGCAGCATCTCCCGCAATTGCGCGTAGAGGCGGGAGGCCTTTTCCTGCTGCACATGGTACTCCTTCGGCGCTTGGCTCGTATCAACTCGGTCCAAGCGGGAGCAGATGAATTCCCTGAGATCGACCATGAAGTCGTCGTCGAAATAGGAACGGTCGCGGGCGAGGAGGGGGGAACGGGATGCGGGGGAAACCGGTAATTGGTAGAGCACGGTGATCGCGCCCTCTCTCATGTTATTGCTTGGGTGTCTTTAGGTCAATTATAATCAATAAGTTATTGAATGTCAATAGATATACCCAACCCGTATTGACCCGTGGTATAATGCCAGCGGAGGGGGATGGCAGTTGGCGGTAGGAGCGGGGAAGAGGAACCAGACCGTGGTGCTGGACAAGGAGGTATATGAGGTCGTCAACAATCTGGCCTGGGAGCAGCGGAGGAGCTTTAGCAACATGACCAACATGCTTTTGCGAGAGGTCCTGCAGGCGCGGGGCTTACTGGCAAAGGACTCTCAAAAATAACAGAGCCCATCTCGAGGATATTTTTTGTACTAACCAGCGAGGAAGTCTTGGTCACGTTACTCATTCTGCATTCTTCATTTATCATTGCCTTCATCCCGTGAACCGTTTGGCCAGGGAGCATCTTGAGTCCCGCGGCCTTTTGCGCAAGTGGGAACCGAGATCGTAAGCAAATGAGGCCAATCGCTTCCAGCCACTCTTTATGTAAGAGAGCGGTGGTATCTCAACGCCAGGATGAGCGGCTGACTCGCGATCCGCCGACTCGTGACCAGCTTTTTTTCGGGCCGTCATTCTTTGACGGTCTCGTTTGTTACTCTTGACATATGGCGGGAGATTGGCAGGAATCGGGGAGCGGGTGGGCGAATTTTTGGATAGTGATGGCAATCACATTGGGGCGCCTGAGGCAGCGGTTTCCGTGGCTGGTGAATGTCCGGATGCGAGTGGTGGTGGAATAACGCCTACCGAGGACGCATTGATCGCGTTGCGCCGTATTCCGGCAGTTAATACTGATGATATTGAGTATTTAGCGAACCCAGCTCTACGCATGACCGATGGTCAAGTAATGGGTGAAGGTCATTTGCACATAATACTAAAGACATAGGGTTTCATTCCTCTTCAAAATAGTTGGATAAAGTAAATAGGAAGAAGGTCGGCGGGTTCTGAAGAGGGTTTTAGCATATGTGGCGAAAATTTAAATACAGTTTATCTTTATCATGTAGAGTATAATCACTGAAGGCGAGGATGACCTTTGACCAATCAGCAGATAGGTCAATTTTTCCAAACAACGAATGTCAATATCATGGATAATGCTTTTCTCCGTGAACCTCAGATCGGTGGCTATCAGGCAGCATGTGAGCATTTCTCCCGTAGCCGGGCGCATGCTATTTTGCAGATCCCTGTCGGTTGTGGTAAGACTGGGCTTATGAGTATTTTACCATTTGGTATGGCCGAAGGTCGTGTACTCATAATCGTCCCGAACCTAGAAATTCGCCGGGGGGTGGCGCATGAACTCGATATCACAAACAATCAATGTTTCTGGAATAAGGCCCATGTTCTTCGCGACTACTCTACTGGTCCCTATCGTGCAGAGCTCGATAGCGACGCCAATATTCATGATTGTCGAAGAGCGCATTTTGTAATCACAAATATCCACCAATTGGCAAATCGTGTTGACCGATGGTTGCCAAAATTTGAGGATAACTTTTTTGACCTTATCTTGGTTGACGAAGCTCACCATAATGCTGCAGAAAGTTGGCAACGTGTATTCGAAAGATTTCCTAATGCCAAGGTCATAAGTTTAACCGCCACTCCCTTCCGTTCTGATGGACGTCCGGTTGAAGGACAATCAATTTACCGATATTCTTTCGCAGAAGCTATGCGTAATGGATATATTAAGCAACTTCGTGTGGCTGATGCGCAACCTGCACAGATATATTTTACTTTTCAAGGTGATGAATATCACCACTCTCTTGAAGAAGTCCTTGCTCTTCGCGAAGAAGCGTGGTTCCGACTGGGGATTGCACTTTCTCGACCGACAAATGAGACAATTGTAAATTCGAGTCTGGAGTTACTTGATCGGTTACGTTCAGCTGGTCGTCATCATCAGATCGTTGCAGCTGCATGTAGTATTAACCATGCACGTGATATAGCCTCTTTATATCGAGAACGTAATTACTCAGCAGATGTGATATCTAGTGATATGCGTTCAGAGGAACGGGAGTCGGTTCTTCAACGCCTTAAGTGTAATCAACTCGATTGCATCGTTCAGGTAAACATTCTTGGTGAAGGATTCGATTGGCCTCAACTTAGCGTTGCGGCTATCTTTCGCCCTTTCCGTAGTCTTGCACCATATATCCAATTCGTCGGCCGAATCATGCGCGTCCTTGAGCAAAACGACCCATATCATCCAGATAACGAAGGTTGGGTGATTTCGCATATTGGTCTTCAACAGGATGAACGGTGGGAAGATTTCCAACGCTTTGATGAGGATGACCAGGAACTCTTCCGGAACATAGCACATGGAAATGATCCTGGTCCGCGTGAAGGAAATGGTTCAGAGCGTCGACGCTTAAAACCAGATATGCGGGTTATCAATGAAGTCCTTGATCGCCTTGTAACTCGGGATTTTCTTGATCCTACGGATGCCGGTGCGGTCGATGCCGTCTTAGCAGAAATGCGTCGTACGTTAGGTGTAGAACCAGAAGAGATCGGGCTTTCGCGTGAAGAGCTAGCCGGCCGCCTTCTTCAAGCTCGTAGACGCGAGCAAGTCCACCCAAGACCTCGGCCAGTCCAACCTCAAGACCGTCGCCGTGAGCAACAGCGTCGCCTTGATGAAGCGGCTCGATCTGTAGCCGGTCGGATTCTTGAAGTCTTAGGTCTATCACCTTCCGGTGTAGATATTATTAGGCGAATGCCTGAGCTTGCATCAGCCCATAACAACATCGGAGCGGCAATCCGCCTTATGCACCGTAAAGTGAACGAGAGTATGGGTTTCCAACCAGGCCATCGTCGTGAGCTTGATATTCCAGAACTAGAGCAAGCTCTAGAACATCTTGATGAATATGGGGATGTTTTAGAGGCGGAACTTCGTCATCAGCTAGGGAGGTAATTACATGTCCAGAGGACGTATAAAGAGCATTCTACATACCGCACATATTAGTCAAGCAAGTTTACGAGGGCGACATCGTATTTGCCGTGGAGATAGTAAAAATCATATTATTCCCTTTGGTGGTTGGTACCTTGGCATAAAGGACGGGTTGGAAGAAAAGAGTTACTGTTTAAAATGTGCTCGTGCCATCTTGGAAAAAGGACAAATGAAGCTTGATATTCTTATTAAAAATCTCGAAAAAGCTGAACGTAATGCTTAGTAGATTATCAAAATCTCCAGTTCAATCGATTATTATAACTTTTATTGATATAGGAGATAAAGTACTGCTGGGTTTTGTATGTATCGGAAAGGAGTATTGATGGAATATGAGTCAACAATTGCATCTCTTTCCTGATAGCTCTTTTTCATTTGGTCCGCGCTTTTTGCACGATCACGCAGGCCGCATCATTACTGATCCTCGTATTGCACTTGTTGAACTTGTTGCAAACTCGTATGATGCTGGTGCTTCACTCATTAAAATTCAATGGCCGGATAACATAGGTGGTATATTTCAAGTTGAAGATAACGGTACAGGAATGACAATGGATGAATTCAATAAAAGATGGAGGACGCTTTCGTATAGTCGAGTACTAGAACAGGGACCTTATGTTGAATATCCACCTGATGTAAAAGGAACGAAACGGATAGCGTTTGGCCAAAATGGAAAAGGAAGATATAGTCCTTTTTGCTTTGCTGATGCATATGAGGTGGAGACCTGGAAAAACGGGAATAGTATTGTGGCAAGGGTTGAACTCACTCAAGGTGGTATTGAACCATTTCACTGCGAAATCATAACTGAAGGAACTAGAAAAGGACATGGAACATGCATACGTGCAGCTATTGATCGTAATCAAATTTCAGTCGCTAGTGTATCTGAAGCAATAGGCTCCAAGTTTTTAGTTGATCCATTCTTTTCTGTTTTTATTAATGAAATTAAACTTGAACTTTTTTCGCTATCAGGCATCGCAAGTACTTCACTGCAATTGGATCCGTATGGTACTGTAGTAATTCATCAGATTGATGCACAAATGCAAGACAGAACAATGTTCTTACGAGGAATTACATGGTGGGTTAACAAGCGAATGGTAGGTATCTCACCATCATGGGATGGATTAGATGGGCGTGGTGCAATTTTGGACGGGCGGACAGCACTTGCCAAGCGCTGTAGTTTCATTGTGGAAGTAGATTTTCTGAAAGAAGACGTAAAAGATGATTGGACTGGATTTCGTGACACGCCACGTGTCTTAGCAGTACGTGACACGGTCCGTAACTATGTGATTGAAGCACTCAATAAGCTCCTTGCAGAAAATCGAAGAGAGCGAAAACTTGAAGCATTGGCTCAGAACAGAGAAGTCCTTGGCCGTCTTCCTACATTATCAAAACGTTTAGTTGGTCAATTTATTGATGAAGTTCAACAAAGTTGTCCCACCTTATCCCAAGGTGACTTAGAACGGGCAGTTACGATTTTTACAAAGATGGAAGCAGCTCGGAGTGGCTATGAACTCCTCGAAAAATTAGCCGCTTGTTCCCCAGATGATTTGGATACATGGAATAAACTCATGGAAGAATGGACAGCAAGCAATGCAGAGATCATTCTTAGTGAATTAAAACGGCGTCTTGATCTTATTCAGCGTATGCAACAACTCGTTAATGTCGCAACAACCGATGAACTTCATGAACTACAACCATTATTTGCCCGTGGTTTATGGATCTTTGGACCAGAATACGAATCAGTAGAATTTACCTCCAATCGAGCGATGGCAACAATCATCAATAATTATCTTGGGGGTACTTCAAATTCACTTTCCAATCGCCGACCAGATATAGTAGCTCTACCTGACAGATCGATTTGTTGCTATACAGCAGATAAATTTGATGATAATGGTGAAGTGGATGGAATTAGAAAGGTTCTCATTGTCGAACTGAAAAAAGGTGGATTTATACTACGAACTACTGAGCTTCGCCAAGGTGAAGACTACGCTCAAGAATTACAAAAAGCTAATCTTGTAACAAAGAGCACAGAGATTATCGTATATGTTTTGGGAGCTCGGTTGTCTGACGACGCAACCGAAGAACGTACAATTGGATCATCAATAAAGATTATACCCATGACCTATGATACAATATTGAAACGTGCGCACGCTCGGACGTTTAACTTACAGCGAAAATTACAGATTATCGAACCTGCTCCTACACATGATAGAGATGTTGAAGATATCATATCAGTACCTTTATTTAAAAGTGTAACGATTGATAAAGCTATGACATAAGTTTAAATAACGAACACTTTTTTTGATAATTAAGTAGATTATTCAAATTCTTGGCAGGATGTTCCCTCTAGGTGGCAAATTCTTGGCCCTATTCCCCAAAGACAGGAGATGCCGTTCCATGCCTCCCAAACGCCGCCAGGATACGACCGCCGAGGCCTACGATCACAAAGACCAGGAGGCCCTCCTCCGCCCGGACGTCGGCCTCCAAGCCCAGTTCAAGAAGAAGAAACTTCCGGTGAAGTACCGCTACGACCCTTCGCTCGATCCAGAATTAAGCTGGGACATCAATGCCGATCGGGAGCGGGCCGAAGTCCTGATCGAGCAGATACGCACGGCCAGCACGCTTGAGGAGGCCAAGGCCGCCGCTGAGCAGCTCAAGCGAATGTCCCAGCCCTTCCTCAACTGGGCCGGTAAAGCCGAGCGGTCCGAATTCACCGTGCCCACGCTGCCGCTCTTTGTCCATGAGCGGCTCTCGACCAAGGCTATTCTGGAATCCGTCCGCACCAGGAAACGCATGATCGGTCTTTTTGCCGATCCCGAGCTGGCTATCGCCGATCGTGCGCTAAAGGCCTACGAGCACAAGACCGGCTGGGTCAACCGCCTCATTCTGGGCGACAGTCTTGTCGTCATGAATAGCCTCTTGCAGTATGAGGGTCTCGGCGGCCAGGTCCAGATGATCTATATGGACCCGCCGTATGGCGTAAAATTTGGGTCGAACTTCCAGCCATTCATTCGCCGGCGCGACGTCAAACACAACGATGACGAGGATATGACCCGGGAGCCGGAGATGGTGCAGGCGTATAGGGATACTTGGGAGCTTGGGCTACATTCATATCTTACGTATCTGCGTGACCGTTTGTGGCTTTGCCGTGAACTATTATCGCCAACAGGTTCAATATTCATCCAAATCAGTGACGATAACTTGCATATGATCCGTTGCTTGATGGATGAGGTTTTTGGTGCAGGTAATTATCTTAACACAATTGCCTTTGTAAAAACGAGTGGTGTTACCACTAAATTTTTACCTAGTCGGATTGACTTTTTAGTTTGGTATGCTCGAAATAAAGAGTATTCAAAATATCATCAAATTTACGTTACAAAATCAACAGAGATGGGTACAGCAGAAAACTACAACTGGATCGAGTTACCTGATGGTACAAGACGTGGTTTGACCGCAGCAGAAAGACGTGACCGAACTTTAGTTCCAAACAATGCAAAGATTTATAAACCAGATAACATAACTAGTCAGGGTAATCCAATTTTTGACTTTGAATATCAGGGAAATGTTTATCGTCAGGCATGGAAAACAACCCCCGAAGGACTAAGAAGGCTTGCATCTGCAATGCGCCTACATGTAGCAAAAAATTCACTGCAATATGTCAGGTATCTTACAGATTTTCCGTGTGTCCCAGCAACACAGCTTTGGGAAGATACTGGCACTGGTAGTTTCACTGATGATAAGATTTATGTAGTACAAACAGGGACAAAAGCCATTGAGCGGTGCATCCTCATGAGCACCGATCCCGGTGACCTCGTCCTCGACCCCACCTGCGGTAGCGGCACGACGGCCTACGTTGCGGAGCAGTGGGGCCGGCGGTGGATCACCATCGACACGAGCCGCGTGCCGATCGCCCTGGCCAAGCAGAGGTTGTTGACCGCGACCTACGACTATTACGAGCTGCGGGATGAGAAGGCCGGAGTCGCGGGCGGGTTCAAATACGAGCGTAAGCAGAACAAGAAAGGCGAGGAAATAGGCGGCATTGTGCCGCATATCACCCTAAAAAGCATCGCCAACAACGAGCCGCCGGAGGAAGAGGTCCTGGTGGACCGGCCCAACATCGTACCGGGCGTGGTGCGGGTGACCGGGCCCTTCGTTGTTGAGGCGACCATCCCGACACCGGTGGATATCGATGCCGACGGCGTCGAGGATTCCGGCGTCCCGGCCGGTGACCACTACCAGCGGATGTTGGAGGTGCTGCGGCGTTCGCCCGTGCTGCGGTTGCCGGGCAACCGAACCGTCACATTCAAGAACGTCCGCCAGCCCGCGAAATCGCTCAACCTGCACGCCGAGGCGATAATCGAGGGAAACGGCGAAAAGCCGGTGGCCTTCCTCTTTGGCCCCGAGAGCGGCGCGGTCAGTGAAAAGATGATCTATGAGGCGGCGCGCGAGGCCCATGGCAAGAGCTATGCCCATCTCTACATCATCGGCTTTGCCTGCCAGGATGCGGCTACCCGCTTGATCCGCGAATGTGAAAGCGTGATGGGTATCCCGGCCACTTTTGTCGCGGCCACCATGGACCTCGCCATGCACGACCTGCTCAAGACGAGCCGCGCTAGCCAGGTTTTTAGCGTCACGGGCGCGCCCGAGATCAAACTGCTCAAGCTCAAGCAAAAGGGGGCCAACGGCGAGGATCTCTATCAGGTCAAGCTGTTGGGCCTGGACGTCTTTGATCCCGTCACCATGGAGACCGATCACCTCCAGGGCGACGACGTTCCCGCGTGGTTCCTCGACACGGACTACAATGAGCTGTCCTTCCTGGTCGGCCAGGCGTTCTTTCCGCGCACCTCTGCGTGGGACAGCCTCAAGCGGGAATTGAAGGGCGTTTACCTCGACAGCGTCTGGGAGCACCTGGCCGGCGATACGAGCGAGCCCTTTACCGCGGGCGACAACGGCAAGATCGCCGTCAAGGTCATCGACGAGCGGGGCAACGAACTGATGGTGGTCAAGCCCCTGGCCGAGGCGGAGGTGGAGGCATGAGCCAGCTCCACGAGGTCGATCGGCCGATCATCAACAGCCCTTATGAGGAACCGACACAGTATTATGAGATCGTGCCCGGCGAGCCGCCAGTGCTCAAGCAGGGCCGCCGGCCGGCTTTTTACTACTATCGCCCCCCCGCGCGCAAACCGGGCCAGGATCCCACGGGTGATCCCGGCAGGCGCGAGGAATTGGCGCTCGTCAACGAATTGCGCCGGCGGGTCAAGGAATGGCGGGAAAAGGACTACCCCGGCGTGACCAGGACCACGCTGGATCTACTAAACTACTGGCAAAAGCCTGATAGGGAGCTCGATCGGCGCCTCTTCTTTTGCCAGCGCGAGGCGGCGGAGACGGTCATCTTCTTAGTCGAGGCCAGGGCGGATCTCCGCCAGGGCCTGGAGATCCCCCGCGACGAGCCAGGCGATGACGGCAAGGCCAAGGGTTACACCGGTTTCGTCCGCTACGCCTGCAAGATGGCGACCGGCAGCGGCAAGACCACGGTCATGGCCATGCTCGCGGCTTGGAGCATCCTGAACAAGATAAACAGTCGCAATGACGGGCGTTTCTCCGACGTGGTCCTCGTCCTCTGCCCCAACGTGACCATCCGCGAACGCCTGGGTGAACTCGACCCGAACCTGGGCGAAAAGAGCATCTACCGTACGCGCGACCTGGTGCCGCCGGGCCTCATGGAACAGCTCCGCAAGGGTTTCGTCGTCGTCACCAACTGGCACGTACTCGAGCCTCGGGCCGGCAACCAGGTGAACGGCGAGAGCGCGCGCGTGGTCGATAAAGGACCGGAATCGGATACCGCCCTCGTCCAGCGAGTCATGGGCAGGCACGTCGGTGGCAAGCAAAACATCCTGGTCATGAACGATGAGGCCCATCATGCCTATCGACTCGGCAAGGGGGCAAACGGCGAAGACGAGGAGATGGAGGAAGAAGAGGCGGGGGAGGACGACGAGGAGCGCAAGGAGGCCACGGTCTGGATCGGCGGTCTGGACAAGATTCACAAGGTGCGCGGGATCAATCTCTGCGTGGATCTCTCCGCCACCCCTTACTACCTCAACAACACGGGCAACGATCCCGGCCGGCCCTTCCCTTGGGTCGTCTCGGATTTCGGCCTCATCGACGCCATCGAGAGCGGCCTGGTCAAGATCCCGCAACTGCCGGTCCAGGACAGCACGGGCGAGATTATCCCGGCCTATTTCAACGTCTGGAAATGGATCCTCGAAGAAAAGCTGACCAGCGCGGAAAGAGGCGGGCGCCGCGGCCAGATCAGTTCAAAGGCCGTGCTCAAATACGCCCAGGTGCCGATCGCGCAGTTGGCCGGGCTCTGGCGCGAGACCTTCAGGGAATGGCAGAAGGATCCGATGATCCACCCGACGCCGCCGGTCTTTATCATCGTCTGCCGGGACACGACCCTGGCCAAGGCGGTCTACAACTGGATCGCGAACGGCGAGGGCGAGACGGACAAGCTCATCGAGGAGTTCTTGAATCGCGACGGTAAACGGTACACGGAGAGAGTGGACTCAAAGGTGGCGGCGGAGATCTCATCCGGCACGACGAAGAGCAACGAGACAAAAAGGCTCCGCTTCGTGCTCGAAACCGTCGGCCGGACCACCTGGCCGGGCAACAAGCCGCCTGATGAATGGGTGAAACTCGCCGAGGAACTGGGCGTGGATCCTTTCATACCGCCCGGGCGCGACGTGCGCTGCATCATCTCCGTGGCTATGCTCACCGAGGGCTGGGACGCCCGCACGGTCACGCACATCGTGGGCCTACGGCCCTTTGAGTCGCAGCTCCTCTGCGAGCAGGTGGTGGGCCGCGGCCTGCGGCGGTCGCAATACCAGGATCTGACCATCGAGGAGGAGGCCAAGGTCTACGGCGTGCCGTTCGAGATCATCCCGTTCAAGGCGCCGCCGCGTGGTCCCGTGTCCCCGCCGCCCAAGACTCATCATGTCTATGCAATGCCCGAACGGGCGCATCTGGAGATCATCTTCCCTCGGGTGGAGAGTTACGCCTATGCCATCAGGAGCCGCATCACCGTTGACTGGGAGTGCGTGCCGCGGCTGATCATGGACCCGCTTGACGTCCCGCCCGATGTGCTGGTCAAGGCTCTGACCTGGACGGTGGCGGACAGGCCGACGCTCCTTGGCCCGGGCAAGACCGACAAGGTCGGCTTGGACGCCTGGCGTAAAGGGCATCGCCGCCAGGAGCTCGAGTATGACCTGGCGCGTACTTTGACCAAGCGGTATGCGG
This sequence comes from Patescibacteria group bacterium, assembly GCA_050260175.1. GTDB lineage: Bacteria > Bacillota > UBA4882 > JAAYXC01 > JAAYXC01 > JBLNBS01. The sequence goes on from JBLNBS010000042.1 coordinate 65,693, forward strand.
GCACACCCACCTGCGAAGTGCCCCCGCACAGGCTCTTTCCGCAGATGCTCCGCCTGGTCAGCCGGTTCCTGGCCGAAAAACTCGAGGCGCGCGGGGGTTACGACCTCTTGGATGCATTCTTGAATCCGTACTACGGCTGGATAATCGAGACCCTGACACAAAGCATCCGGCCTGATGCCGAAAGCGGCGAGGCGCCCGAGATGCCGGTCTACGAGACCCAGCGCGGACCGGGTTCGACGCGGGACGTCGATTACTATACCTCGCGAGACATCAGGGATGTGACGCGATCACATCTCAACGCCGTGGCCCTCGACACAAAGACATGGGAGCAGAGCGCCGCCTTTTACCTGGAGATCGACGACAGTGTGATCTCCTTTGCCAAGAACGCCGGCCTGGGCTTCGCCATCCCCTACCTGCATAACGGGCAATACCACGAGTACATACCCGACTTCCTCGTCCGGCTGCAGGCGGAGGGATCGGAGATCGGCACACTGATCCTCGAGACCAAAGGCTACGACAAGCTGGCCGAGGTCAAGCAGGCCGCGGCGCTGCGCTGGGTGGCGGCGGTGAACACGGACGGCCGGTACGGCAGATGGGCTTACCGTATGATCAGAGAGCCGGGCGAGACGGCGGAAGCTTTACGATCTTCCATCGTTGAACTGACTGCAAGGGGTAGAATGGAATTCGGTGTTGACGATGACCGGGCTGCCATTCCCCCTTGACATCATCCCTCGGCATGAGGTAATATTAGGTCTAATAACCAGGCAGTGGCGGCCCGCAGGGGCGGCCAGCCTAGCTGAGCCAAGCATAACAGAGCGGAGAAGAGACGAGCCAAAGAGCTGAGCCGAACGGGCCTGACTCTCTTGGAGTCGGGCCTTTTTGTCTCGCCGGCCTTCTCCCGCCGCGATTGGAGGCGGGATCGTTGACCGTGGACCTACAGGCGCTGCGCGGCATGCTGCCCCTCGTCACCGCGCAGGCGGCGGAGCGGACCAGGATCGGGCTGGGTGCAATCGCGGCCGGCGGCGGGACGCCGGTCGTCATCGCCGGGCCGTGCGCGGTGGAGGATCTCCGCCAACTCCTGCGGACGGCCAGGAGGGTCAAGGCGGCCGGCGCCCACGGCCTGCGGGGCGGGGCCTTCAAGCCGCGCAGCTCGCCCTATAGCTTCCAGGGGCTCGGCGAACCCGCCCTGGAGATGCTGGCCGCGGCCAAGGTGGAGACCGGCCTCTTTCTCGTCATCGAGGTCATGAGCCCGGCCGAGGTGGATCTCGTGGCGGGCTACGCCGATCTCCTGCAGATCGGCGCGCGCAACATGCAGAATTTCGCCCTCCTCCGCGCCGCCGGGAGGGGCCGGACCCCGGTCCTGCTCAAGCGGGGCCTCTCCGCGACCATCCAGGAATGGCTGCAGGCGGCGGAATACATCATGGCCGGGGGCAACTCCCAGGTCATCCTCTGCGAACGCGGCATCCGCACCTTTGAGACCATGACCCGCAACACCTTCGATCTGGCCGCCATCCCGCTGGTCCACACCCTGACAGGCCTTCCCGTCTTTGCCGATCCCAGTCACGCCACGGGCCGCAGTGACCTGGTGGCGCCCATGGCCCGGGCCGCGCTGGCCGCGGGCGCCGACGGCCTCCTGATCGAGGTGCATCCGGACCCGGCCCGGGCCCTCTCTGACGGCGATCAATCCCTCGACCTGGACGAATTCGAGGCCCTCATGGACGGCCTGGCAGCCTTCCACCTGCCGGGCCGCGCGCCGGCGCCCCGCCCGCCGGAATTCTCCTTGACGCTCGAGGAATGGGGGGAGCTCGGGCGCCGTGGCTATCGCCACGCTCTCCTCAGCTGCGCGTGCGGGAACGACGAGCTGACGCCGGTCGGCGTTTTCCGCCGCCTGGTCCGGGGCCGGCCGGGTTTCCTCCTCGAGAGCGTGGAACCTGGCGGCAACGGCGTGGGCCGCTATTCCTTCTGCGGCGATATGCCCCTTTTGACCGTGTCGGCGCGCGGGCGCCGCGTCGCCACGGCGGGGCGGGAGGAAACACACTGCGAGGGCGACGTCCTCGAGATCCTGCGGGAGGTCCTCGCCGGGCTGCGCGTGGCACCGGCCGAGGGGTTGCCGCGGTTCAACGGCGGCGCGGTGGGTTATCTCGGCTACGACTACGTGCGGGTGCTCGAGCCGGTGCCCGCGAATGCCCCCGATCCCCTCGGCCTGCCCGACTCGTTCTGGATGATCCCCCGGAGGCTGGCGATCCTCGACCATGTGACCCAGACCATCAGCCTGGCGGTGCTGGCCCCCACGGATGCCGAGGGCTATCTGGAGGCCGCGGCCCTGCTCACCAGGACCCTGGCGGAGCTGCGGGAACCGCCGCCCGCCCGGCCTGAGGCAGCCGTCCAGCTGCACGAACCGTTCGAGTACTCCACCACCGAGGCCGCGTTCCACCAGGCCGTGGCTTGCGCCAAGGAGGCGATCGCCGCGGGCGAGGTCTTCCAGGTCGTGCTCTCCCAGCGGATCACGGCCGCCTATGGCGGCGAGGCCGTCGACCTCTACCGCGCCCTGCGCGCCGAGAACCCTTCGCCCTACATGTTCATCGTGGACTGCGGCGGATTCCAATTGATCGGTTCCTCGCCCGAGACCATGGTCCGCCTGGAGGGAAACACGGCCGAGATCAGGCCCCTGGCTGGGACGAGACCCCGGGGCCGGGACGTCGCCGAGGACAGGGCCAACGAGGCCGAGCTCCGCGCCGACGCCAAGGAATGCGCCGAGCACGTCATGCTGGTGGACCTGGGCCGCAACGATCTGGGGCGCGTCTGCGGGTACGGCACCGTCCGCGTACCCGAATTCATGGTGGTGGAGCGGTTCTCCCGGGTCATGCATCTCGTCTCCCGCGTCACGGGCGAGCTCGCCCCGGACCGGGATGCTTTTTCCCTGCTACGTGCCACTTTCCCTGCCGGCACGCTGAGCGGGGCGCCCAAGGTCCGCGCCATGCAGATCATCTCCGAACTCGAGCCTTTCCAGCGCGGTATCTATGGCGGGGCGGTCGGCTATGTCGGCTTCAACGGCAACCTGGACACCTGCATCGCCATCCGCACGATCGTGCTCTGCGGCGGACGGGCCTGCGTCCAGGCGGGAGCCGGCATCGTGGCAGACTCCGATCCCGCCCGGGAATATGCCGAGACGCTGCACAAGGCCGCCGCCGTGCTGGCCGCCGTGCGGGCGGCGGGGGAGGGAAGGCGATGATCGCCGTCATCGATAACTACGACTCCTTTGTCTACAACCTCGCCCAATACCTGGGCGAGCTCGGCGCCACTCTGGAAGTGCACCGGAATGACGCGCTCGATCTCGAGGATCTGGAGCGGTTGAACCCCACTCACCTCGTCGTCTCCCCGGGCCCTGGCCGGCCTTGCGACGCGGGGATTTCCCTGCCCGCGATCCGATTCTTTGCCGGACGCATCCCCATCCTCGGGGTCTGCCTCGGCCATCAGTGCATCGGGGAGGCCTTCGGCGGGGCCGTGACCCGCCACCTTCCCGTACATGGCAAGTCCTCCTCCATCGGCCACTGCGGGCGCGGCATCTTCGCCGGCCTGCCCAATCCCCTGCGGGCGGCCCGCTACCACTCCCTCGTTGTGGAGGCCGACGGTTTCCCCGCCGAGCTCGAGATCACCGCCACCACGGAGCCGGGCCTGGTCATGGCCCTGGCGCATCGGGACTGGCCCGTCTTCGGGGTGCAGTTCCACCCCGAGTCGATCCTGACCGAGGGCGGGCACCGGTTGCTACAAAACTTCCTTTCCGCGACGGTTTCCGCCGGATAATACGAATCTATCATCAAAGGTGGTGTGAAAAACCGAATCTCTCGCAAAGGCGCAAAGCACGCAAAAAAACTCAAGAAAAATACATATTTTAGCCCATTTTCGCGCCTCGATGTCTTTAAGGGATGCTGATTGCGAGGTTTTTCACAACGATTTTAATGGTTTATCAGTGTAATCCGTGTAATCTGTGGTTTAAGATTGCGAGAACGGAGGCGAGCGGAGTGATCAAAGAGGCGATCGCGCACGTGGCGCGGGGGAACGACCTCACCCCGGAGGCCATGGCCGAGGCCATGGCGGAGGTCATGTCCGGGCAGGCCACCCCGGCCCAGATCGGCGGCCTGCTCACGGCCCTGCACATCAAGGGCGAATCGGCGGGGGAGATCGCCGGCGCGGCCCGGACCATGCGGGCCAAGGCCACGAAGGTCGAGGCCAGGACCCGGGGCTTGCTCGACACCTGCGGCACAGGCGGCGACGGCAAGCGCACGTTCAACATCTCGACCGCGGTGGCGTTCGTGGCGGCCGGGGCGGGCGTACCAGTCGCCAAGCACGGCAACCGGGCGGTCTCGAGCGGCTGCGGCAGCGCCGATGTGCTCGAGGCGCTAGGCATCAGGATCGATCTCGACGCGGCGGGCGCGGCGGCCTGCATCGACGAGGCCGGCGTCGGTTTTCTCTTTGCCCCCATCTTTCACACCGCCATGAGGTATGCCGTCGGACCCCGCCGCGAGCTGGGTTTTCGCACGATCTTCAACGTCCTCGGCCCCCTGGCCAATCCCGCGAACGTGAGGCGGCAGGTGATCGGGGTATACGAAGAGGCGCTTGCCCGCACCATGGCCCGCGTCCTCTCGAGCCTGGGCACGGATCACAGCCTGGTCGTGCACGGCGCCGGCGGCGCCGACGAACTGACCTTGGAGGGGCCGGGCCTGGTCTGCGAATGCCGCGGGGACGAGATCGTGGAGTACCGCGTCTCCCCGTCCGAGCTGGGACTGGCCGAGGCGCCGCTCGGTGATCTGGCCGGCGGGGACGCCCGCCGCAACGCGGAGATCCTCCTCGCCGTCCTTGGCGGGCGGATGGGGCCGCAGCGGGACGCCGTACTCCTCAACGCGGCGGCCGCCTTCGTCGCCGCCGACAGGGCAGCTGACTTTAGAGAGGGCGTCGTGCTGGCGGCCGAGAGCATCGACTCCGGCGCGGCCCTGTCGGCGCTGGAACGCCTGCGCCGGGCGGCGGGGTAAAGAAAGGATGAAATCCGCTGTCTTTCCTGACTGAGATCCTGGAAGAGAAACGCCGTGAAATCCAAGCCGCCAGGCGCCGCCGCCCGGAGGCCGCCTTCCTTGCCGATCTCCCGGGAGGCAGGCGGGATTTTACCGCCGGCCTGCGCGGCGGTGGGCTCTCGGTGATCGCGGAGATCAAAAGAGCTTCGCCGGCCAAGGGTCCCATCGCCCCGGATCTGGACCCGCCGCGGCTGGCCCGCGCCTACGAGCGGGGCGGCGCCGCCGCGATCTCGGTCCTGACGGACCGGCGCTTTTTCCAGGGGAACCTGGCCGATCTCGCCGCCGCCAGGGCGGCCGCGTCCCTGCCCATCCTGCGTAAGGATTTCATCATCGACACCTACCAGGTGGCGGAGGCGGCCTGGGCCGGCGCGGACGCGGTCCTGCTCGTCGCGGCCTGCCTGCCTGGACCGCAATTGCAGGAGCTGTATGCCGCGGCCCGGGATCTCGGGCTGGCCGCCCTGGTCGAGGTCCGCACGGCCGGCGAAATGGAGAGAGCGGCCGCATTGGGAGCTGAGATCATCGGTATAAACAACCGCGACCTCGCCACTTTGGCGGTGGATCCGGGCACGGCTGCGCGCCTTTTGCCCATGGCGCCGCCAGGCGCGATCGTGGTGGCGGAAAGCGGGATCGCGGATCCACGCGCGGCGAGGGCATTGGCCGGAGCGGGCGCGGACGCGATCCTCGTCGGCGAGGCCCTGGTCAGGAGCGCCGATCCCGCGGCCTTGATCAGGACGTTTCGGGAGTGTGAGTCCCATGTTCGTTAAGATCTGCGGCCTGACCCGCGCGGAGGAGGCCGTCTCGGCCGCGGAAGCGGGCGCCGACGCCGTGGGATTCGTCTTCGCCCCTTCCCCCCGCCGGGTCACGCCGGCGGAGGCCCGCGAGATCGGAAAGCGCCTGCCCCGCGCGGTCGCCCGGGTTGGAGTTTTTCTCTCCCCGCGGCCGGACGAGGTCGAACGGGTGATGGCCGAGGCCGGGCTGGATCTGGCACAGATCCACGGGTTCTTTCCCCCCGAGGGCTGGTTTCGCCTGGGCGGCCGCGCCATCCGCGCCGTCAGCGTGGGGCGCGACGAACCCGTAAAAGAGCTATCATACGGTTCTCCCCGTTTCCTGTTATTGGATGCCTACCATCCCCGCCTCGCGGGGGGCGCGGGCCGCGTCTTTCCCTGGAACCTGGCGCGCGCTTTTCAGGCGCTGGGGCCGCCGATCCTGCTCGCGGGGGGCCTCACGCCGGCCAACGTGCGGGACGCCCTCCAGGCGGTCCGGCCGGCCGGGGTGGATGTCTCGAGCGGCGTGGAGTCCGCCCCCGGCCGCAAGGATCCGGCGCTCGTCAAGGCCTTCGTCGCGGCGGTGAGGTCCTGGGAAGGGTCGGCACTGGAGTATCGTTGAGCATGCTCATCGACCTGGGTCGTATAATCGGCCTGGCTCTGTTCTGAACCGTGGTTGCTCTAGGAGGCTCATTCCGTCGACGGCAGGCTGAGAGCCTGCCGCTACACAAAATCGGGCAAGGGCCTAAAGGCCCTGAAAACGGGCGCGATATTAACCTAGCCACGGACGGCTTGCCCGCATTTGTGTAGCGGTGTCCTTCAGGGCACCGTCGGCTTCCGTATCCGGCGGTTATGAGACCAAGAAGTGATTAGCCCTTCCAGGGACAGGGCTCGGCATCAAATCTACGTTCGGGAGCACCCCAGGATGGGGTGCTGCTCACAGTAGCAGGATGCTGGTAACCGCGCCGGGTGCGCCGGATTCAGCTTCTTCGACCTGCTTGCGGCCTCAGGAGCAAGCAGTTCAAGGAACGAGGAAGTGAGGAGCGCAGGCGTACTCAATGTACGCCGAGCACCACAACGACGAAGTGACGCAGAAATGCGCAGCTCATCAGGCCGCACCGGCGCACCCGGCGCCGTACTAAAGATTACCAAGACCTATACACAAGGCCGATTATCCGACACAAACAGAGGAGGATCATGATGAAAGGCTACTTCGGGCCTTACGGCGGCCAATTCGTCCCGGAAACGGTCATGGCCGCCCTGGCCGAACTGGAGGCCGCCTACGAGCGATACCGCCTCGACGCCGA
>JBLNBS010000043.1:0-15041 GCA_050260175.1 Patescibacteria group bacterium
GCCCGCGCCCCTTGATGGGGTAGCACCTGTCCCCGCCGCATCTCGGGCAGAGCCAGCCTTCCGGCCAGCGCTTTGCAAAGAGGAAACGCGCGCAGTCCTCCTCGGCCGGGAAGCGCTGCTGCAACTCACGTATCGACGGGGGTTTGAACCTGTCCGCGCGGTTTCTGGCCATGCATGGCACCCACTTTCCACAAACATTTGTTCGTGTAGACCAATCTTATCACGAACAAATGCCGTAGTCAATGGGTTGCCGCGCCTGAACTAAAGGGATACTCAAAAAAGCGGGGTCACTGGTTATGGCGAGCGAGCGAAGCGGATCGCGCAGCATGCACCGCACCGTGGCAGGTAACACCCCTCATGGTGTCAAAGCATAATCCCGCGCCGTAATTCCGAAAACATACCTTTGCCCGAAGCCTGCGCCTCCGGCGCCTCTGTGTATAGTAGGAAAGCAGTAAATCTCAAGGCTCCTTTCGCAATCCAGGATGAAGGGGGAATTCGCCATGCCGCCCATCCTCCGTTTTGGCCTCGACCTGATCGACGCCGTGCAGCGTTGCCAAAGCCCGTTCCTCGTCGGCATCATCCGGGGTTTCTCTTTCATGGGCGAGGAGATGGCCTTCCTTGTCCTCCTGCCGTTCTTCCTGTGGTGCGTGGATTATACCCTGGGACTGCGCGTGGGTTTTCTCTTCCTCATTTCCAACGCCGTCAACACCGGCTTGAAGGATCTCTTCAGGCAGCCGCGCCCTTTCGACCACGAACCCAGCGTCAAGCTAAGCTCGGCCGAGGGTTACGGGCTCCCGAGCGGCCACGCCCAGACGGCCGTGGTGGTCTGGGGCATGGCGGCGGCCTGGGCGCGCAAGACCTGGTGCCGGGTTGCGGCTATTCTGCTCATGGCCTTGATCGGTTTCTCCCGCATCTACCTCGGCGTTCATTTCCCCACCGACGTCCTGGCCGGCTGGGCCATCGGCGCCGCACTGCTCGCCGTTTTTATCACCCTGGAACCGCGGGCGTCAAACCGCCTTGCCCGGATGGGCCTTGGCTGGCAGGCGGTCCTATCACTTCACTGCTGATCCCCATCGGACTGCTCTTGCTTTACCCGACAAAGGATACCGCCACGATCTTCGGCACCCTGGCTGGGGTCGCCCTGGGCGCCTCATTCGCCCGCGCCTTCCTCGATTTCGACGCCCGCGGGGCGTGGCCGCGGCGCGCGGCGCGGTACATCCTTGGGGCATTGGTCATGCTGGCGCTCTACTTCGGCCTCAAAGCCGTGCTGCCCGGTGAGAGTTCCAGGTTTTACCTGGCCTTTCGCTTTATCCGTTACGGCCTGGTGGGCCTCTGGGCCGCGCTGGGCGCGCCCTGGTTCTTCATCCGGCTCCGCCTGGCCGGCCGGGAATCGCGGCAAGGTGACTAATTTGAATACGTGATTATCGATTCATACCAGGCAAAACGCTGTCGCAAGCTTTCGCGATTTTGCCTGGTTGGCAAAGGATGTCACGGATTCAGGGACTAACCCAAGCTCCAAGCGGCGTAGAATAAAAAAGCCGGGCGGGGGGGTTCATCATGCAGCGGCGATCCGTGGTCCTGGTAGCCTTGGGCGCCGCCTTTTGCCTGGTCGCCAGCCAGGCCGCGCTGAGGCCTTCGCTTGAAGGGCTGTTGCGGCGCAATCTGGAGCAGCAGGCCGCGGAATACGCCGACCTGCGCGTGCGCGTTGACCCGCTCGGCTGGTTTGACGTGGCGCGCGGCATCGTGCGCGGCGTGGAGATACGGGGACGGGATATTTCCTTTGGCGGCTTGCGCCTGGCCAGCCTCGAGATGCGCCTTTCCCGCATCGATCTTGCCGTGGGCGCGCTCCTCCGGCATGGCGAACCGATCATCACCTCGCTTGGACGGAGCAGGGTTGTGGCCAGGGTGGACGCGGCGGCGCTCAACGACTACCGCCGGCGGGCATATCCCGATGTGCCGGCCTTTTTTTCGTTGCGCGCGGGCCGCGTGGGCCTTGCGGGATCGCTGCGCATCCTGGGGAGCGACCTGAGCGTGAGGACAGCGGGCGATCTCCGGGCGGTCGAGGGGGACCGCCTCCGCTATATCCCGGAGGTCATCGAGGTGGGGGGACGCGAGGTGCCTCTCTCCTGGCTTGCCGCATACGGTGAAAAGCTGGCGCTCGACTTTCCCCTGGTGCTGCCCGTACCCCTAGCCCTGCGCGGTGTCCGCATCGGCGACGGTTACTTGGAGCTGGCCTGGACCGAGCGTGGCTGACCGTCAAACCTATTCTCGCGCAGAGATGCAGGAGCCTGGGATGGGGTTTGCCTCAAAGGTAGGTCGCGGCATACCATCGCAGGAAAGCCGCGCGCTCGGCGCGGTCTTCCGTTTTACGCCGGAGCGTGCGGAGGAACCGCTCCGGGCTCCAGGGCAACTCCTCCAGGAAATACTGCAGGCCGATCTGCCAAAAATCCTGCGGCCAGAGGAGGATGGGATGGAGGACCCGTAGCTCGAGTTCGTCGAGGGGGCTGTGCTGGCCGTAGAGGTTCAGTACCTCGGCGGCGGCCGCTGGCTGCCAACGATCGCGGCGCAACAGACGCAGGACCAGGTTGGCCAGGTCGTGCAGGCGCAGATCCGCCAGGCAGTAATCGAAATCCACCAGCATGGGGCGGCCGGTTCTGGCGATAACGATGTTGCGGGCGGAAAAGTCGTGATGGCACAGGGTCCGGCGGCGGATGGCCGTCTGGGTGAGCAGGTGGTAAGGTGTGGTGTCGAGGCCGGCCAGCGCCCTGCCGGCCTGCGCGTAATAGTAGGGGAAGAGATGGGCGTATGCCGCGCAAAAGTCCGAGTTGCGCCGGAGTGAGGCGGCCCGTTCGCCGAACTCGCGCAACTGCGCGAGACGCGCGGCCAGGATCCTGGGCCATAGGCCCCAGCGGACCCGCCCCGGGTCGCTGGTATACGGGATGAAACCAGCGCCGGTTTCATGCAGTTCCGCAAGGAGCCTGACCGCCGCGGCCAGATCCTCCGGCAGGTCAAAATCAGCCTCCCTGCCGTCGACCCAGGGGTAGAGGAGGAAGGTTTCCCCGCCGCAGTTGGCCGCGGTGGCGCCGGTCAAGGTCCGCACGGGGGGCAGGAAGGCTTGAAACCCCCTGGCCGCCAAGTGTCTGGCGGCGTGCTCCAGAAAAAGGAAGTCGAATCCGCCTAGCGCGAACCGCTTGAGGCAATAAACGCCCTCCCGGGTCTCCAGGCGCCAAACCTTGCGCACCTTTTCAGCGGCGCGGAGCGTCAAGCCCCACAACCGCGCGAGCCTGTCGAGACTCTCGCTCCGGCCGGCGCCGGCGCTCATTCGGCGGCTGCGGTCACGCCGCCCGGCAGGCTGAGGGGCCCGGCCGGCCAGACGCGGCGCACGCCGCGCTCGCGGCAGAGCGCAGCCAGATCGCTGACAAAGGCGGCATGGGCCTCCCTGTGCCGGGTGTATTTGCGCAGCTTGCGTTGGTAGCTCTCCTCCTGCACGGCGTAACGGCCCCCGTAGTAGCGGCTGGCGAGCCGCCAGTATTTTTGGGGAAAAGCGGTCAGCGCCAGCAGCACCTCGAGCTCGGCCGGGCTCAGGGGCTTGACATCCTCGTAGGTCCGGAGGATGGACCGTCCCAGGCCGCTGTCCCAGCCGTGCGTCTTCATGAGGCGCCGGAACAGTTTCCAGAGATCCATGAGCGGCAGGTCCTGCCGGAGCCCGTCAAAGTCGATCAGGAAGACATCGCCCCGCGGCGTCTGGATGAAGTTACGCGCCGCCACGTCTCCGTGGCAGAGCCCGCCCTCCTCGGCCGCCTCGGCGGCCAGGGCCCTGTAAGAACTGGCTGAGAGCAGATCGCGGGCAAAATCCGCCAGGGCCAGGTAGTAGTCGATTTCCGCCCGGATCTCACGGTCAAAGCCGGTCGCCGCCATCCGCCTCCGCGTTTCCAGGGCGAGTCGCCGCATCTCCTCGCAGCGCTTAAAGAAAGAGACCAGGAGGTTTCCCCAGTGGAATCTGCTGTTGCTTTCCATGGGCGGGCGGTAACCCCGCGAGGCCTGATGGAAAGCGGCCAGGGTGCGTACTGCCGCGGAGAGCTCGGCCGGCCTGCCCAGATCCGCCTGCCTGCCCTCGATCCAGTCGGAGAGCAGGTAACGCCACCCCCCGCGATCCAAAAAGGGGGTGCCGTCCTTGGTCGGCAAAGGCAGGCAGAGCGCGCGGAAGCGGTTGCGGTGGAGATGCTGGAGCCCGCTCAGGACGAAGCGAAGCTTGTCGGGGGAAAGGCGGGTGCGCTTGAGGTTTTTCGCTCCATCCCTTGTTTCGATCCTGTAGACATCCAGGACGGGTTCCACGGCGCCGACCGACTCGGGTCCATAACCCCATGCCGCCAGGAAAGGGAGCACGGTTTCACGCACGGATGACATTGATAAATCCACCTGCCATTGCCTTATTCGCCAAACCCGGCGTAATACATCGCTTCTACAGGCCCCGCCGCGCGTCCGCCAGAAAGGACTGGCGCGCCGGGGCTCCCTGGGTCCATTGCCAGAGCCGGCCGCGAAAGAACCTCTCCGAGCGGTCGAGCCGTTCACGAAAGTACTGGCTGCCGAGGCGCCAAAATTGTTGCGGCCAGTGGAGCAGGGCCGCGATCGTCTTTTGCTCGGCCGGGGCCAAAGCCCGGACGCGCCGGTACGCGTCGAGCAAGGCGGATGCCAGGTCCGCTCGCCAGCCCTGCGGCGGTAGGGCGCGCCAGAGCAGCATCGCGAGGTCGTAGGGGAAGACATCCGGCGCGGCGCGGTCAAAATCGAGCAGGTAGGCATGGCGTCCGTGCACGAGCATGTTGTTGGCGGCGACATCCCCGTGGCACAGGCCGCCTGTTTTTTCCCGTTCCCGCGCAAGCTCGACGTATCCTGCCTCGCGCAAGAGCGCCATGGCAGCCTCGCAGTCCGCCAGGGCCGCGGGGAGCGCGCGGCGGTAGAGGCGCGCGAAACCGCCGCCGTCAGCGGCCGTATCGCGGAAAAGGAGCAGGTCCTCCCGGCGCGCCTCCAGCGTCGAAAGCCAGGAAGGCACATCCGGCCGTGGCTCGCCCGCTTTTGGGAAACCCAGGCTCGCCAGGTGCATCTCGGCCAGGGCCTCACCGACGCGCTCCACGTCCCGCTTGTGTTCGAGGTCGAGTACGGGACGGACGCCGGGCAGCCATGGCCTGAGGATATAGCGCTCCCCATCCGGCAGGATGAGTTCGGGTTCACCGGTTCTGGTGGCCACAATCCCTGGGAGGCGCGTGAATCCGTTGGCGACAAGATGCGTTTCGGCCCGCCGCAAAAAAGAGGCTGTCGCCGAAGGCGGGGCGGCCTTGAGGGCAAAAACGCCTCGGTCCGTTTCCAGGCGCCAGGTCCGCCGCGCAGGCCGGCAATGGCGGATATTGAAACCGTAAGCCACGGCGGCCGAGGTAAGAAGCGGCTCCATCCCGGCCATGCGATCCCTCCGGGGATATGATATGCCGCCGGCCCGGTCCGGTGGTAATCCCGCCGTGACTTACCCCGTGACGCGGGCATAGGATAATGAAGACGCCGGGGGTGGGGAAATGGATGTTTTCTCCCATTTGAGACGCTTTACGCGGCTCATCCTGCTCGCCCTGATCGGGCTGGTTTTGCTCAAGGCCCTCTTTATCTGCACGTTCCTGGACATCCTGCTCCTTTTGGGCCTGACCCTCATTCTCCTGGCCTTGATCAGCGGGCCTTGTTGAGCGGCGCAAGCAATCCGCCCGCGGAGCTGGCCGCGGCAATCGGGAGGCTCTACGGCCTGACGGTCGCGGGCATCGAGCCGGTCAGATCGGCCTGGCGGCTCTCGACGGACCTTGGTTGCCTGTATGTCAAGCGAACTGCCGCACCCCCCGACATCCTGCCTTTTATCGTGGGCCTGCACGATCACCTCGCGCGCGCGGCGCCGGGCCTGGCACCCGCCGTGCTCCGAGCAACCGATGGCGCGGCCCACCTGGATTGGGCCGGCCATAAATACCTGGTTCTTTGCTCCCTGGCGGGCAGGGAGGCCGACTACTACAGGGATGGCGACTTGGCGGCCGTGGCTGCCGGCCTACGCCATTTGCACAGCGCCGCGCGCCACAATTCCCTATCGCCGCCCGGAAAGAGCACGTGGTACGGGACCTGGCCGTTCAGGCTAAAGGAGCGCCTTGCCGATCTGGATCGTTTCGTGGACCTCGCAAAAGCGCGCGGCGGCCCGTTCGATCTCGCTTACCGCAGGCTGTGGCACGATTACCGGCCGCAGGCCGCCGCGGCCCTGGCAAAAATCGGCGGCGGCGACTACCGCCGGCAAGCCGCCGCCGCGCTGGCGGAGCGTGAAATCTGCCATCACGATCTCTCGCACCGCAACGTGCTGATTTTTCGAGGCCGGGCAGGTTTCCTCGACCTCGACTACGCCGTGGCTGACTCGGTCCTGCACGATCTGGCGAACCTGGCCGGCCATCTCCTCCGGCTCAGGACCTATGCTTTTCATCCCGTGGACGCCGCTCTGGCGTCTTATTACGGCGGCGCACGGCCGGAGCGGGAAGCCATGGAGATCCTGGGGGCCATGCTTCTCTGGCCGCAGGATTACTGGCAGATCGGCCGGCAGCGCTACGACGAGCGCCAGCCCTGGAGCGAGGAGCGTTTCCTGGCGCTTTTGGCCAGGAAATGCGGTCAACCTAGGTCGCGGCTCCGTTTTTTCCGGCGTTTCGGGCGCGCTTACGGCCTCCGGGGCGGTTCGCATTGGTGGGAAGCGGGGTAGTCTTATCTAGCGGGGGGTGGAGAGGCTGGCGGACGCGGAGACCGGGGCGTCTGGCTCCATGGGCGGCGCAATGACCGGCCGCATCCTGTTCACGGGCGATACCCACGTGCACAGCACTTACTCCGACGGCAGGCTCGATCCGGCGGATCTGCTGCTTTTGGGAGCCGCCCGCGGACTGGACTATATCGCCCTGGCCGATCACAACACGACCGCGGGCGCCCAGGCAGCCTGGGAGCTGTGGCGGGATGGAACAATCGGCCCACGCCCCTTTCTGGCCCAGGAAATATCGGCCGAAGGCCGGCTGCACGTCCTGGTCTTCGGCCTCGATCGGACGCTGGGGGCGGTCAAGCGCGACGGCCTGCCCGGGCTGCTCGCGCAGGCGGCCGCCGCGGGCGGGGCGTCGGTCCTGGCGCATCCATGGTCGATCCAGGAACAGCCCCGCGCGAAGGAGTTGGTGCTCGACCTTATTGACGCGGGCTTGTTGCACGGCATCGAGCTGGCCAGCACGGCGCTGTTCTACGAGGAATTGGGCCGCTGGCGCCAGGCCCTCGACTGGTGCGAAGATATCTGCGCCGCGCGCGGCCTTGCGGCTTGCGCCGGTTCTGACTGGCACGATCACGGCCAGGGTTGCGCGCTTGGTCTGGGGCGCACACTATTCCTCGGCACGAGCGGGGATGAGCGGGAGTTCGTCAAGGCCGTGCGCGACGGCGCCACCGTTGCCTCCTTCTGCGGTCCCATTCTCATGGAACACGGCCTCTCAGCCCGGATCGCCAGGGAACTGGGGCATGTACCCGGCGCGCCCTGGGATGGGCTCCTGGGCCGGCCCGAGGCCCTGCGGCCCGTGAGGGAAGCCATCGCCTCTCTCGCCGCGCGGATCGGAGAGGGATCAGGATCGCCTCCTTCGCCGGCCGCGGGCCTGTTCGCCGGCGGGGCTTACGGGGCAGCCGGGCGGTTGTTGAACGTTGGGAGCTAGAAACGATCTGACAAACCGCAGAGGCGCAGAGCTCGCTGAATCATGACCGCAGAGAAGAGCTTACAGCGAATCTCCTCGGCTTTCTCTGCCTCTCTGCGGTGAAACGGGGTATTTCACATCGCTTCCGGAAACGGTGTTATAACTGGCCGCAACCGGACACCAGATTTTTTTTTTGCGATGGCAGGAGAAAGCCAAAGATTGCCGAATGGGACATCGTGGTTAAAAGTGGTGGGTATTGGGTCATAGTGGGTAAACGGGATGGACGGTGGCAAAGCCCGTGCTCCTAGGCGAATACCAGCACTCCCTGGATGACAAGGGGCGGCTTACCGTTCCAGCCAGGATCCGCGAGGATTTGGGCGACAGCTTCATCATCACGCGCGGGCCGGACGGATGTCTTTTTGCCTATCCGCGTGGGCAGTGGGCCGTCCTCGAGGAAAAGGTCAAGTCGCTGCCTGCCGAGGATCCCGAGGTTCTGGCCTTTATACGGCTTTTTTTCTCAAAGGCGGTCGAGGTCGAGGTGGACAAGCAGGGTCGCGTGGGACTGCCGCAACATCTGCGGACCTATGCCCAGATCGACCGCGACGTCTTTATCAACGGCGTCTCGACCCGTGTCGAGATCTGGAGCGCGGAGAGGTGGGCCGAGTATGCCGGCCAGGCGGAACCGGCCTACCCGCAGATGGCCAGAAAGGTGGGCTTGATCGTCTGATTTGGTTCCCTTTGCGCATTCGCCGGTGCTGGCTTGCGAGGTCAGCACCTTTTTGGCCCCCCGTCCGGGAGGAATCTACGTGGACGCCACGCTCGGCGGCGGGGGGCACGCCGCGCTCATCTGCGACGCGATCGCGCCCGGGGGCGTCCTGGTCGGGATCGACCGGGATCTGGAGGCGATCGAAGCGGCTCGCGGGCGCCTGCAGCCCGCGGGGGTCAAGGTAATCCTCGTGCACGAGAATTACGCCGCCCTGGAGACCATCCTGGCCGGGCTCGGCCTGCCCGCTGTGGACGGCGTGCTCTTCGATCTGGGCCTATCCTCGCCGCAGGTCGACCGGGCTGAACGGGGGTTCAGTTACCAGCACGACGCTCCCCTGGACATGCGGATGGACCGGCGGCAGGCGCTGACCGCGCGGCAATTGGTGAATGAAGCCCCCGAGGACGATCTTGCCGGGATCATCATGCGCTACGGGGAAGAACGCTGGGCGCGCCGCATCGCCTCATTTATTGTACAAAGGCGGCGGCGGAGATCCGTGGAGACCACCGGTGAGCTTGTGGAGATAATCAAGGCGGCCATTCCCGCAAAAGCGAGGAGGCACGGTCCCCATCCGGCGCGCCGCACTTTCCAGGCCCTGCGCATCGCCGTCAACGACGAACTGGGGTCCCTCGAGGCCGGGTTGCGGGGCGGCATACGGGCCCTGGCGCCGGGGGGGCGCCTGGCGGCGATCTCCTTTCACTCCCTCGAGGACAGGCTTATCAAGGAGGAATTCAGGAAAGCGGCGGAGGATGCCGCGCACCCGGCGGGGGGGTGGATCGAGCTCTTGACCAAAAAGCCGGTGCGCCCCGGTGCCGCGGAGGTGTCCCGGAATCCCAGGGCGAGGAGCGCCAAGTTGCGAGCCCTGAAGGTATGCGAATAGACCGAGGATGCGGAGGCGGGTTTTTCACCCCCCTTCTAGGCGGGTCGTGGGAGGAATAGAAATGGTGGTAGCCGAGGCGCTGCAGTTGGAACCCTTTGTCGCCGCTGGACCCCGCCGCGTCAAACGCGCGGCCGTCAAACCCGCGTACGGGCTCAAGGCCTACTTCCTGCTTTTTGGCTTTTGCCTGATCCTTTTCGGCGCAAACGCGGTCCTCTACGGCCTGGTCACGACCGGCGCGGCGCACAACGAAACCCTGGCTCGAGCCTTGGCCGAGACGGTCAATCAAGGCCGTCAGATCGAACTGGACATGGCCTATCTTGCCTCGTACCCGAGAATCGCCGCGGAGGCAGAGACGCAACTCGCCATGTTCGCCCCGGGGCCGGGCGAGGTCCGTTTCATCGCCCTGGCGGCCCCCGCCGAGCCGGTAAGGCTGCAGTCACCGGAACCCGCGGTTTCCGGGACAGGGCTCACCGCGGCGGTCGGCGACTGGCTGCGGGCTTTCGGCCGCACGGCGGCCAGCACCTGGTGACAGCCCCCTCGACGACCAACGGCAAACAACCGTTGGTCGTCGGCGCGTTGGGGGCCTCCACCGAATCCGCTTTCCTCTTTGCCTCCACCGCGGTTTCGTAGGGGGGTCGGGCTTGAGCAGGCGAGTCAGGCGGCGGACGGCGGTCATCTTCCTCGTCATGCTGGCCTGTTTCGGCGTTCTGGCCGGCAGGCTGGCTTATGTACAGGGTCTCTGGGCACCCAGGTTGCAGGAGCAAGCCAAAAACCAGCGGCTCCATCAGGTACCGCTCGAAGCCCCCCGCGGCCGCATCTACGATTGCCGGGGCAACCTCCTGGCGACCAGCCTCGGAGCGTCCTGCATCGTCGCCACGCCGGCCGAGATCGTGGATGCCCGGCAAACCGCGCGCACCCTAGCTTCGATCCTGCAGATCGCCGATGTTGATGCGCTTGAAAAAAGCCTCCGTCTGAGACTGGCCTCGGTCTGGATCAAGCGCCAGGTCAGAGCCGAGGATGCCCGGCGGGTGCTCGAGGCGCAACTGCCCGGCATCAAGGTCCTGCCGCGCATCCAGCGTTTTTACCCCGGCGGCCTCGCCGGCCAGGTCCTGGGTTTCGCGGGCAGCGACAACCAGGGGCTCGAGGGGCTCGAGGTATATTACGACCCCTACCTGCGCGGCCGGCGCGGATGGGACATGGCCGAGTACAGCGCCGTCGGCCGGCAGATCCCCGCGGGCCAGCGCCTCTACGTACCGGCGCTGCCAGGTAATGAACTGATCCTCACCATCGATGCCAACGTCCAGTTCATCGCCGAGCGTGAATTGGAGCAGGCCGTGGCTGAGACCGGCTCCAGGCGCGGCCTGGTCATCGTCATGGATCCCAGGGACGGTTCGATCATGGCCATGGCGAGCCGGCCAAGGCTCGATCCGAACAATTTCCTGGCCTATCCCCAGGAAACCTGGAAGAACATCTGCGTGACGGATCAGTTCGAGCCGGGCTCGACTTTCAAGATCGTAACCGCCGCGGCCGCCCTCGAGGAGGGCGTCGTCACACCGCGCACCTCTTTTTTCGATCCCGGCTTTCTCACGGTCGACGACCGCCATTTGCACTGCTGGTATCCCGGCGGCCACGGCAGCCAGACCTTTGTCGAGGCCATCGAGAATTCCTGCAATCCCGTCTTCGCTTCCCTCGCCCTCTCCCTGGGGCCCGAACGTTTTCTCCGTTATATCAGGGCTTTTGGTTTCGGCGCGCGGAGCGGCATCGATTTCCCGGGGGAGGCCACCGGCACCGTGCCCAAGCCCGATACCCTAAAGCGGGTTGAGCTGGCGACGATGGGTTTCGGCCAGGGCGTCTCGGTCACGTCCATCCAGCTGGTCACCGCCATGGCGGCCATCGCGAACGGCGGCTATCTCGTGCGGCCGCATTTTCTCAAGGAGTTGCGCAGCGAGGACGGGCGGGTGATCAAGAGCGGCCGGCGCGAGACGACGCGGCAGGTCATCAGCGCCCAGACATCGGCCACCATGCGTATGCTGCTCGAGTCGGTGGTGGTGAACGGTTCTGGCAACAGGGCCAATATCCCGGGTTATCGCGTGGCCGGCAAGACGGGAACCGCCCAGAAACCCGGCGTGGGCGGATACAGCAACGAGGTCGTGGCCTCGTTCATCGGTTTCGCGCCCGCCGAGAACCCCCGCCTGGTCGCCCTGGTCCTCCTGGATGAACCGCAATCCGGCGTCCGTTACGGCGGCGTCATCGCCGCGCCTGTCTTTGCCCGCATCGCCGGCAGCGTGCTCAGGAACCTCAACATTCCCGCCAAGATTCCAAAGGCCTCCGCGGGCGGGGACCGGATCACGGTGCCCAACCTTTACAACCTGCCGCTTGCGGAGGCGCAGGCCCTGGCGGCCCAGGCCGGCCTCCGGGTCCAGCTGCGCGGCGAGGGGAGTTATGTCTTTGACCAGGTGCCCAAACCCGGCGCCAGGGTGGAGGCCGGCACGACCGTCTTACTTTACTTTGATCCCGCGGAGAAGTATAATAGGCTCGACGAGGGCACGGTCCAGGTGCCCGATTTATCTGGGCTCAGACCGGATCAGGCCGCCAAGATGCTTGATGCGCTTGGATTGAAGCTCCTGGTCGTCGGCGAGGGTCTGGCCTGCGCCCAGGAACCGAAACCGGGCGCCATGGTGAAACGCGGCGCGCCCGTGGTGGTGAGTTTCAAGCAGCCCGCCGCCGCGCCTTAGCGATGGCATGAGCCGAGGCGGTGGATCCGTTTCCCAGCCCGGCGGAGGCGCGTGTCCCTGGAGATTTCCTGCGGGGTGAGACTTTTTTGCACCTCTCCGACCTGCTGCAACCCTTCAAAACGGTCTCTGTTACAGGCGATCCGTCCGTCGAGATCGCGGGCCTGACCCACGATTCCCGACGGGTCAAGCCCGGCGATCTCTTCGTCTGCGTCAAGGGGACCAAATATGACGGCCACGATTTCCTGGCCGACGCCTTTGCCGCCGGAGCCGCGGGGGCGGTCGTGGAAAGGGTGCCGCCCGGGCACGAGGGCAGGTTGTTAGTCACGGTGGACAGCGTGGACGCGATCCTGCCCGAGCTCGCCGCCAGGTTTCACGGCTATCCCGCCGAGCGGCTGACCCTCATCGGCGTCGTTGGCACCAACGGCAAGACCACCTCCACCTACCTCATCAGGAGCATCCTCGAGACCGCAGGTTACAGCGTGGGTCTCATCGGCACCATACAAAACCTGGTGCGCAACCGTGCCCTGCCGGCCGCCAACACGACACCCGGCTCCATCGAACTCCAGGCCCTCTTGGCCGAGATGGCGGCGGAAGGCTGCCAGTATGTGGTCATGGAGGTGTCCTCGCATGCGATCGCACTCGGCAGGACGCGCGGCTGCCGTTACAGCGCGGGCCTGTTCACGAACATCACCGAGGATCACCTCGATTTCCACAAGAGTTTCGCCGAGTATTTCCGGGTCAAGCAGAGCTTTTTTGCCGATCTGGGCCCCGATGCCTGGGCGGTGATCAACGGGGACGATCCGAAAGCCGCCGCGATACTCGAGGCCACCCGCGCCCGCACGCTCACGTACGGCTTGAACCCGCAGGCCATGGTGCGGGCAGAACGGGTGCGGGTGGCCGTCGACGGGGCAAGCTACCAGATCGTCACGCCGGTGGGCCAATGGCCCATGCGGCTCCAACTGACGGGGCATTTCAACGTCTACAACTCCCTGGGCGCATTGAGCATGGGGCTGGCGCTGGGCATCGATCCCCCCACCATCAAACGGGGGCTCGGGATGGTCAGCGGCGTGCCGGGCCGTTTTCAGACGGTCTCGGCCGGCCAGCGCTTTGGGGTGGTCGTCGATTACGCGCATACCGCGGACGGCCTGGAGAACCTGCTCAAGACGGCAAGGCAGTTGACCCCCGGCACTCTGATCCTCGTCTTCGGCTGCGGCGGCGACCGGGATCGCGGCCGGCGCTCGGGCATGGGGCGCGTGGCCGCGCGGTACGCCGATGCCATCTTTGTCACCTCGGACAACCCCAGGAGCGAGGATCCAGCGGCCATCATCAAGGAGATCGAGGACAGCCTTCGCGGCGCCGGCAAAACGCCCGGGGAATACCGTCTGATCGTCGACCGGACGCAGGCGATCAGGGCGGCGATCGCCGCGGCCCAGCCGAACGACCTCGTGGTCATCGCGGGCAAGGGGCACGAGACATACCAGGACTTCGGCGATCACCGCATCCACTTCGACGATCGTGAGGTCGCGGCGGCCGCCCTGGAGGATAGGAAACATGGAGTTCTCGCTGACGGAGGTTAGGGAGGCCACCGGGGGGGAACTCCTGGGCACGATCGGATCGGTTTGCACGGGGATCTCCATCGATTCGCGGCGGCTCAAACCGGGAGATCTGTTCGTCGCCATCATCGGCGAGCGCCACGACGGCCACGCGTTCGTGCAGGCAGCCGTCGCCGCTGGCGCACCGGCCGTGGTCGTCTCCAGGCCCGTCGATGTGCCGGAGGGGACGGGCGTCGTCCTGGTCAAGGATACCACCGCGGCCCTCGGCGGCCTCGCCCGCCATCACCGCCGGCGGTTCTCCCTCCCCGTGGTGGCCGTCACGGGCAGCTCCGGCAAGACGACGGTCAAGGAGATGATCGCCGCCGTCGCGGCGGTCAAACACCGGGTGGCCAAGACGGTCGGCAACCGGAATAACGAGATCGGCCTGCCCCTGACCCTGCTCGGCCTCGACCGCCGCGACGAGATCCTGGTCGTGGAGATGGGCATGAGGGGTCCGGGCCAGATCGCGGCCCTGGCGGCCGTGGCCGAGCCGGACATCGGCGTTGTCACCAATATCGGCCTTACGCACCTGGAGCTTTTGGGCACGCGGGAGGCCATCGCGGCCGCCAAGGGCGAGCTTTTGGCCGCCCTGCCCCGGGATGGGACGGCCGTCATCAACGCGGACGATCCGTACTACGAAACCCTGGCGGCGATGACCGGCGCGCGCGTGCTGTCCTTCGGTTTTGGTGACGCGGCGCGGGTCAGGGGATCGGCTTTTAAGCCCGCGGCGGAGGGCTCC
Source organism: Patescibacteria group bacterium (assembly GCA_050260175.1). Classification (GTDB taxonomy): domain Bacteria; phylum Bacillota; class UBA4882; order JAAYXC01; family JAAYXC01; genus JBLNBS01. The sequence continues at coordinate 14,425 of JBLNBS010000043.1, forward strand.
GTCCTTTCGGTGGACGGCCCGTCCTTTTCGGGTTTCCGCCTTGTCTTGCGGGCGCCAGGCCGCCATCACGCCATCGATGCGCTGGCCGCCGCGGCCGCCGCTTGCGCTTTGGGATACACCACGGAGGAGATCCAGGCCGGACTTGAAGGTTTCGCGCCCGAGCGGGGCAGGGGCGCGGCGCTCCGGAGCGAGCGCGGCTTTGTCGTCCTCGACGACACATACAACGCCAATCCCGATTCCATGGCCGCCGCGCTGGCGGTATTGGCGGCTCAGCCCTGCACGGGCCGCCGGATGGCCGTGCTCGCGGACATGTTGGAGCTGGGGCCATCGGCACAGGCTGCCCATCGCGAGATCGGCAAAACGGCCGCCGCGGCCGGGATTGCGCTCCTTTTGACCACGGGGGATCTGGCCACGGAGATTGCGGCCGGCGCGAAAGCCGCGGGATTTCCCGCCACCAGGATGAGGCATTATCCCGATCGCCGCGCGCTCATCGCGGATCTCCAGGAGATCGTGCGCGCGGGCGATGTCGTCCTCGTCAAGGGCTCGAGGGGCATGCACATGGAGGAAGTCGTGGACGCGCTCATGGGCGGTAACGCCTGAACAGGAATTTCGAAAAG
>JBLNBS010000044.1:0-6339 GCA_050260175.1 Patescibacteria group bacterium
GGCCTGGAGCCCGACCCACGAGATCTACCGGGACGGCCAATTGGCCGCCGTCGTCAAGAAAGAGCTCTTCACCCTCTTTCACTGCCGCTTCGCCATCGACGTGCCCGGCCCGGACGACCTCGAGGCGGAGGGCAATTTCCTCGACTACGAGTACTCCTTCACCCGTGCCGGCCGGCCCGTGGCCACGGTCTCGAAGAAGTGGTTCGCCTGGTCGGACACCTACGCCGTGGAGGTCGCCGAAGGCGAGGACGCGGTCCTGATCCTGGCGGCCACTGTCGTGATCGACCTGGTCTGCCACGACGACGATCGCTAGAAGTATCCGCCCCGGCATTCGCCGGGACACTGAAGAATGAAAACCACACCGTGCACGGGAACGTGAACGTGTACGTGAACGAAAAGATCGCGGTGCGGCGACGTTCACGTTCACAGCGAAGCGGTGCACGTTCACGTACACGTGTTTTTCATCGAGAGGTTTTTCTAGCCAGGCTCCCATCCCGGCATTAGCCGGGCCCATTCGTGCTCGTGCTCAGCGAAGCGGTCCACCCTCCGCAGTAGCATTCTGGACAAATTACTTGAGTGCTGCTACGGAGGACGGGTGCTCGTGCTCGTAATCGACGTCCCCGTGCTCGTTGCTTTATCCCGATTATGACAAACGATTACGATTACGCGCACGAGCACGAGCACGATAGCTGTAAGGGTATTTTCAGATGCCCAGAAAGGAGCCATAACATGATTGTCTCAAGGAGAACCCGTTCGCACTCAACAAGGGGCCTGGCCTGCCTGGCCGCGCTCTGCCTGAGCCTGGCCGGCCTGTTCTCGTCCGCGGCGGCCGAGCCCGCGCTCACGCGCGACGAGCGGTGGCGCCAGGACCTGCGCTGCCTGGTGGAGACGCTGCCCCGCGTGCACAAGAACGCCTTCTTCCAGATTTCGCGGGAAGAATTCCACCAAACCGCCGCCCGCCTGGATGCCGCCATCCCGTCCCTGCGGGACCACGAGATCGTGGTGGGCCTGGCGCGCCTGGCGGCAAAGATCGGCGATGCCCATACGGCTCTCTCGGTCTTCGACCCGGCGGCCTGTTTCCGTTTCTACCCTATCTCGTTCCACTGGTTCCAAGACGGCCTGTACGTGACGATGGTCTCCGCGGAGTATTCGCGGGCCTTGGGCGCCCGTCTGCTGACGGTCGGGCGGGCAAGCGTCCAGGAAGCCTGTGCGGCGGTTGCGGAGGTGATCTCCCATGAGAACGAGGCCATGTTGAAGAGCCTCGTCCCGAGCTGCCTGGTGACAGCGGAAGTCTTGCACGCCACAAGGCTTGTCCCCTCGATGGATGAGGCTCTTTTCGGCTTCGAGGACGCTGGCGGCCGGTTCGAGTTGAGCATGATCCCCGTTGCCCTCAATCAAGTTGCCAGCAGCCAATCCTCCATCCAGTGGCTGGCCGCGCCCGATCCGGCCTCGATCCAGCCCCCGCTCTACCTTCGCCAACGCCAGCTTTATTACTGGTACAAATACCTGCCCGAGCACCGGACGATTTACTTTCAGTACAACAGCTGCCGCGACATGCCCGAGCGGAAGTTTTCCACCTTTGCCCGGGAGCTGTTGGACTTCGTGGATGGAAATACCGTCGAGCGATTTATCGTCGATCTGCGCCTGAACGGCGGCGGCAACTCCACGATCCTGCAGCCGCTCATCCAGGGTCTACGGCGGCGGCCATCCATCAACCGGCCCGGGCATCTCTTCGTCCTCATCGGCCGCCGGACCTTTTCCTCCGCCATCCTCAACGCCCTGGAACTACGGAACAAAATCCAGGCCGTGCTGGTGGGGGAACCGACCGGCGGACGGCCCAACCATTACGGCGAGGTCAAGACCTTCAAACTGCCGCATTCAGGCTTGACCGTCACCTACTCGACCAAGTACTTCCGGCACGCCAAGGAGGATACGCCGTCGCTGATCCCGGACGTGCTGGTGGAACCGGTCGCGGCTGATTATTTCGCCGGCCGGGATCCGGTGCTGGATGCGGTATTGGATTACTAAGAGCTAGCGAAAGCGAGGCGGGCGTGTTGACCATTCTGGCGGCAGAAAACTTGTGCAAGACGTACGGCGCGGGCGAAACGAGAGTGGACGCCCTGAAGGATGCCTCCTTCTCCGTGGCCAGGGGAGAATTCGTCTCCATCGTGGGCCCCTCGGGCTCCGGCAAGAGCACGCTCCTGCATCTGCTCGGCGCCCTGGACTACCCGACCTCGGGCCGGGTGGCCGTGGACGGCCGGGATGTCTTCGCCATGCGGGAAGAGGAACTCTCCGTCTTTCGCCGGCGCCACGTCGGCTTCATCTTTCAGGCGTACAACCTGGTGCCGGAGCTCAATGTCGAGGAAAACATCGTCCTCCCCCTCCTGCTGGATGGGAAAAAGCCGGACCGGAAGCATCTCGACGAACTCTTGGGCATCCTGGGGCTCACGGACAGGAGGCGCCATCTTCCCAACCAGCTTTCCGGCGGCCAGCAGCAGCGCGTGGCCATCGGACGCGCGCTTGCCGCCAGGCCCGCCATCATCCTGGCGGATGAGCCGACGGGCAATCTGGACAGCAGAAACAGCCGGGATGTGATCGATCTCCTGCGGCTGTCGGTCGACAGATACCGGCAGACGGTGATCATGATCACGCACAACCCGGGCTACGCTTCCATCGCGGACCGGGTGCTGAACGTGGAGGACGGCGTCGTGACCGAGCTTGGGGGTGCGGCGGGATGAAAGGCTACCTCGCCCTCGCGCCCAGGCACCTGGCGATCCATGGGAGGAAAACGAGGCTCTCGCTCTTGAGCGTCGCGATCTCCGTGGCCCTGGTGGTGGGGATCTTCTCCATGCTGGATGCGTTCTTGCAGTTTGAAAAGATCCAGGTCATCCACGATCACGGCAATTATCACCTCTCGCTCAGAGACGCGACGGAAGATGAGACGCGAATTATCGCCAGCCGGATCGAGGTGAAGAATGCCGGGACTTTTGTGGAGTTGGGCAGGGGGACGGTCAACGGCGTCCCTTGCGAACTCGGGGCGTTGGATGAAAGCTTTGCCGCCAACCTCAATCTCCGGTTGCTCGAGGGCAGATACCCCGCGCGCGCGAATGAAATCCTGATCGAGAGATGGGCGTCGGACAGCCGGCACCTGAATGCGGGCCCGGGCGCCACCGCGGCCGTCGCTTTCCCGGACGGCACGACGAGGGAATTCACGGTGAGCGGGATCTGCGATGACTGGGCGTTCATGAAAGCGACGGGGGTGCCGGGCGTATTGGTCTCCATGGCTTGTGCCCGTTCCATCCCGGCAAAGCAACGCCTGCTCCTGATCGAGTGCAAAGACCGGATCGATATCCGGCGCCTCAAGCGGGAGATCGCGGGCAGCCTGGGCATTGCCGCGGACAGGCTCGGGCAGAACAACTACCTGCTGGCCGTGATCGGCCAGAGCGATTACAAGGCCGCCGTCGGCCTCTACTATGTCGGCGCGATCCTGTTCTTGATCGTGCTGGTCGCCGGGGTCGTGATGATCTACAACACCTTCAACATCTCGGTCCTGGAAAGGGTGCGGCAGTTCGGGCTGTTGCGCTGCGTCGGCGCCTCAAAGGCCCAGATCGGAAAACTGGTGAGAAGGGAGGGGCTTATCCTGGCGGCCAGGGCGCTTCCTCTCGGCGTGCCGCTGGGTGTGGCCGTGACCTTCGCCTGCTGCGCGATCCTCAAGTTCTATAACAGCCATCTCTTTGCGGCAATCCCGATCTTTTACCTGAGTCCGGCGGGGATCGCGGCCGGGGTCGCAATCGGTTTGCTGACCGTATATCTTGCCACCCTGCTCCCTGCCAAAAAAGCGGCCCGGGTCTCTCCCGTGCAAGCCGTGACGGGAAGCGGCGGGCTCGGGGCGCCGAAAGCGAGGAAACGGGGGCTGCTTACCGGACTGTTCCCCGCCGCGGTCGCGATGGGAATAGGCAATGCCGTGATGAAAAAGAAAACGCTCGTTCTGATCTCGGCCTCGATTGCCCTCGGCATCATCATGTTTCTGGGCTTTAACGTGCTCGTCGATTTCCTGTATGTCAGCTTGAAAACGACCAAACCGTACACGCCCGATATTTCCCTGGTGGCGCAGGAAGGCCTCGACCGCGGCCTCTATGCGAGACTGGCGCGGCTGGACGGCGTAAAGCACGCGTACGGCAGGATGTTCGGTTATGTGGACACCACCTTTGACGCCTCCCGGCTGAGCGAGACGTATAAGCAAAAAACGGGCGGGATCGAAAAGGATGCGAACGGCCTGTTCGCGGCCGCGGAAGACTCCTGGCTCATCTCCTATGACCCAATGCAGCTCAAGTGGGCAAGGACCGATCTGCTCGCGGGAACGCTCTCCGCGGACATCCTGAACGAACGGAACGGAATCGTTGCGGTGGCAAATACCACGCGAAATAACATCATTGTGGAAACGGCAAATCTCCGCCTGGGGGACAAGGTCCGGATCAAGACCGCCACGGGAACCAGGGTCTTTACGGTCATGGCCGTCCTGCGCTCCGTGCCGTTCAGCGACGCGAAACCGAGCCTCACCACTTTTATCACGACGGAGGAACTGTTTACGAAGATACTCGGCGCGTCACCATACAAGGTAATCGATCTACAGCTCAGACGCGAAAATCAGGCGCAAACCATGGCCCAGATCAAGAAGATGTGCGCAAAAGAGATAAAAATCCTCGATTCCCGGCAGAAAAACAGGGAGATGGACCAGACTTTTTTGACGATGGCGGTGTTTGTCTACGGTTTTGTCGCGGTGATCGCTCTCATCAGCCTCTTCAACCTCGTCAACACGATGAATACGAGCGTGTTATCGAAGACAAAGTACCTGGGGGTCATGCGTGCCGTTGGCATGTCCGGCAGGCAGCTCGATGGGATGATCGCGGCCGAGGCGGCCACCTACGGCTTGAGCGGCTGTGTCGCAGGCTGCGTTCTGGGCGTACTGTTGCAAAGGGCGCTCGTCACGGGCTTTTTGACCACAGTCCAGATCGCATGGAGGTTTCCCCTCGCACAGGTGGCCGGCGTCACGATCCTGACGCTGCTTGTGACATGGCTGTCCACCATCGGTCCGCTCAAACGGATCAAGGCCGGAGGAATCCCGGAAACCATTGCCTCGCTCCAGTAAATGAAATCCGGGGCTACAACAGCTCGCCGAACAAACCGTCGATCTCCGCCGCCAAACCGGGAAAGACCGGCGATCGGGCCGTGTCTCCCCGTTCGAATGTCCGGTACCTGTCGATCTCGCAATCCTGTCTTCCTGCCGTGCTTGGTAATCACCACGTCGTTCAGTTCTTCCACCAGGCCCAGGTACTTACCGAGATTCCGCTTGAGCTCGGTCGCGCTGATCGCGGCGCCTTCCCGATATTCCGCCGGTTTCATGCCGATCGCCCCCGTTCATATCTGAACCATGGTCGACCGGGATAGGCCCTTCTGCCGACGGTAGGCTGAAAGCCTACCGCTACTATGTGAAAGGCCTTCGCTTCGCTCAGGCCTAGAGATAAACCGTGACAACCGTCGTTATACCAGCCATGGAAGGCTTCCGCATAGTAGCGGCGGTCTTCAGGCCGCCGTAGACCAGCGAAAATGGGCTTTCACATCAACCGTTCTCCAGAACAATGTCTTTTTGGCTCAAGTCAGTATCTCCTCTTTGCGTAAACGCTCTCAACGCGGCCCAGAAGGCCGCGATTGGCCCGAATGGTGACCATGTCGTAGTCACGGTGGGACCGCCGATTACTCGGCGCCCCGCACAGATCCCGGCGTGCGGTACTATCGCACCGGGCTCTTCAACAAGCCTTGTTTCCGCATCGGGCAGATGTTGCCCAGGGATTTCTCGTCCACTTTTGACTCGCTACTGGTGGAGTGGCTGCCTCCTTCCAGAAAGGAACTCTCACCCGATCAGAACCGCCAAGCCTTGATTGGCGCAATACGTCCGCGGGTTGTCGACGTCCGTCCGGCCTAGTGGCGACGCCGACTTGGCCGGATGGATGTAGGTCGGAGCGCCGCAATCCCAGATGTTCAACTTTCCGGCGCGGAGCCGACAACCCGCAGTTAGTCGCTGTATGGCCCCTAGTTTGAAGGACGCCAAGGATGGCGGCCACTTGAAAAAAGAACTAATCTGTCTATCTCGTCAATGATGATGAAAAAAAATCAATACCCCAACCAAAATTCCAAATAGTCCACCAAATATAAGTAACCTGAGATGAAATGTTTCTGATGAATCAAGACCATAAAAACTACGATATATGTTTCTATTCAGCTCTGCGAGTTTGCGTCGAAAAACCAACATACATATCCCACAGATGATTGGTATGGCAC
>JBLNBS010000045.1:0-15820 GCA_050260175.1 Patescibacteria group bacterium
CATCCTCGACATCAAAGAAAGTAGGCAAGAAGCTGCGAGGATGTAGACAGATGCTGAATCAAAGGCAGATCATGCCCTCAATGTTCCAGATGGTCACCATGGACCAGCTTGTTCCCAAGAACTACTTTTATCGCAAGATAGAGGCCGTATTAGACCTGTCATTCGTCCGGGAAGAAGTCAAGGACCTATACTGTCCTGACAACGGCCGACCCGCGATAGAACCGGAACTGGCCATGCGCATGATGCTCATCGGGTACTTCGAGAATTTCTCGGAGAATCAGCTGTGTCAAGAGATAGCGATGCACGCGGGCTATCGCTGGTTCTGCAAGCTGAACTTCCATGACCCGGTGCCTGACCGCACCTCTCTGATCAAGATTAGAGCCCGCTGGGGAGTCGAAACCTTTGACCGCCTCTTCCAGATGATTGTGTCCCAATGCGTCGAAGTCGGCCTAGTCAAGGGTGACGTGGTGGCCATAGACGGCACACAGGTCCGGGCCAGAGCCGCGGTCACGAGTATGGAGCAGATTTCGCCGGCCGTGCCCATCGATGAATACCTATCCCGGTTTGACGAGCCCAAGGCTCAGGAAAAGCCGCCTAAACCGCCCGACAAAAACGGGAACAAGGATTTCCGCGGTGAGAAGTTTTCGAACGAGACCCATCGCTCGAAAACGGATCCCGACGCCAGGTTATACCGCAAGGCCGTCGGACAGGAGGCTTACCCGAGATACCTGGTGCATGACGCCTTGGATGTCAAATCGGGCGTAATCCTGGACACGGAAGCGACCATAGCCACGGGATATGCGGAACGGGAAGCCGCCCTGCAGTTCATGAGCCGACTCGAAGGCCGGCTTTACCTGATGGACAAAGCCTACCGAGGCGCAGAATTCCTGGCAGAGGCCATAAAACTTGGCGCGAAGCCGTTCGTTCCGTTGGATGACCTGACCCTGATGCCCATCCCCGTCTGGAAGAGACGCACTTTCAAACTGTCGCAGCTGCGTAAGAGGCGGAATGCCGTTCGACTAGTCGAAGCGCTGAATTATGTCAAGTTGCTCAATGGACACAGGCTCTACTCGAGGGCATATGCCCTTCGCGCCAAGATAGAGCACAAATTCGCCGAGGCCAAGGAACACCATGGTTTACGGCGTGCGCGAGGGTATGGACTGTCATCGATGCGCATCCAAGCCAGGATGACGGCCATGGTACAGAACATCAAACGCCTGGTCAGCTTCAGGCGGAAGAAGCGGCCCCAAACGGGATGGGCTATTGCCCATGTTAGTGCCTTTGGTTCAGCTTTCAAGGTACCAATCCAGCGTTTCTCTTGCTGGTTCTCTAAGGTTTACCCGTTCGTGTTTACCGATTGCCTGTTGTCCTGATCGACACCTAAAGGCGGGTTTTTCACAACGCTTCTAAAGATCTTTCGATCTTTCTCTGCGCTTCCGCGTCACTGCGCGTGATGAGTTTTTTCCTGCTTTTACGTATACGGGAGGAATTTGCGCTTGGCACACCGGGCGGAACAGGTCTTGTACGAGCTCTTGAAGAAGCCGGGTATTGACTGGCGGCTTTGCCTCGAGGACGGGAGCATGGCGGCGGCGGATGGGTTTCCCGGCGGGCGGCTGCATCCTGGGCAGGCCGGCGAGTTGGCCGGTCTTATCTCCTCCCGGCCCGATCTGATCCTCCTTGGCCGGGGGGAGGGCCGCCTGATCCGCGTGCGGCGGCGCCGGGGCGGGCTGGCCGTGGAGATGGGCGGGCCGCTGCCAGGCGGCTGCCCCGTTTTGCCGGGCAGCGCGGCGTGGCCGCGCGTGCCGCGCCGCGTCCTGGCCGCCATACTCACGGCCGCGCACCCGTGGATGCCGGGCGCCGGGAGGCAGCGCCTGGCGGCCGCGGCCGCTTTCTGCGGCCGGCTCCTGGCCCTCCTCGGCGGTGCGAGCGAGCCTTTCATCCTGGACTGCGGCGCGGGCCCGGCTCCAATCAGCCTGGCGCTCCTGGCAGCGCTCGGCAGGCAGAAAAGACGGGCGCGCCTGGTTTGCCTGGACGCGTCGGGCCAAGTCTCCGCCAAGGCCAAAGCCCTGGCGGCCGGGCTTGGGCTTGAGGCGGAATTCATCACCGCATCCCTGGACTCATACCGGCCCGATTCGCCCCCCGATTTGGTCCTGGCCGTGCACGCCTGCGGCGGCGCCTCCCTGGACGCCGTTGAACTCGGCCTGTCCCAACGCGCGCGCGCCCTCGCTCTCGTCCCCTGCTGCGCCCCGCCCGGGAGCGCGCTGACCCTGGGCCTGCCGGCGGGCTTGTCCGTGGATGAACCGCTCCTCGCAAAAAGGCTCGACCTCCTCGGCCTCGTACATGCTTGCCGCGTCCGGCTCCGCGCCGGCGGTTACGCCGCAGAGGCCTTCGAGGTTTTCCTGCCGCCCTGGCGCACGAGCGAACTGGCCGTAGCCGCGTATCCGCCGGCGGCTCGCGGGCAAAATACATGACGGAGGTGAGAGCGTGGCCAAGATCAATTGCAGCGTTGATTCCTGCACATACTGGGGCAAGGGTGACGTGTGCGAGGCCGACTCTATCATGGTCCGCAACAATCAGGTGCAGCGCTACGACATGGAAATTGGTGCCATGGGCGGCATGAATCCCGAAACCTCGGCGGAGACGATGTGCGAAACCTTCAAACCCAGGAAAAACCAAGACCAGAAAGAATGAGCCCGCGAGGGCTCATTCCTTAATCTGCGTTCAACCGGTCAGGGTTATCAAAATCAGGGATAAAGAGAGGCGGAGGCGGATGGTCAATCTCCTGGGCATGGCCGTCGCCGTGATAACGGCCCTCTACACCTTTTCTTACGGGATCCAGGTCTGGCGCAAAGAGGCCAATCCGCTCGGCGCGGCGGCCCTGGGATTGCTTGGCGCGGCCGTGGTCCTCCTGCCGTTTTACGTTCTATATCTCCGCCGCTGACCACCCGCGGCGGGAACGGGCGCCTCCCTCTGCAGCCCAAAGCGGCGGAGATGCACCCTGGCCTCGATCGAAAAGGGGACGCCCGGGAAGCGGCCGGGCCAGTCCAGTTTCTCCCACGCCGCCCAGGTGGCCAGGAGCGGCCTGAACCGGTCGCCGAAAGCGAACGGATCGGCCCGAAACTCCCTTTGCGCCCGGGCGAGTACGGCGCGCATGCGGCGCGCCAGGGTTGCGGAGAGGGCGTTTTCCAGCCTGCGCTCGTTTTGCGGCGCGAGGTAGTCGCCGCCGTTCTCGGTGCCGATCAAATCGGCCTCCGCCTTGACCTCCACCTTTACCCCGAGCCCGCCTCGGCTGCGCGGACGCACCACTGGCCGGGCAGAGGTCAGGTGCACGATCACCTTGCACCCGGGCGCGAGCGGATCGGGGATGTCCACGAAGGATGCGCTGAAGCGGTCAGCCAGAATGAGAAAGTAATCCACCTCGCGGGGTGAATAAACCCCCACCATGCGGTCGCCGCGAAAGACGGCGATGCCGCCGACGCGGATGCCCGCCCCGCCTTCTACGGCTTCTTTTCCCGTCTTGCCCGGAGTTCCGCCTTTAGCGTTCTTACCGCCCGGCGGGGGAAGGAAATAGGCGGCGAAGGGCGAGCCCCCCAATCCTTCCATGCGCCTGACGAAATCATTTACGTTCACCATGACGGCCTCGCCGGTGGATTGGGCGAGCCGCATCTGATCGAGCAGGTAAGTGGCTGGATCGCGCTCGATGGTTGGGCTGAAACCCAGAGCCTCCCTGGCCCTGCCTTTGACGATGGCGATCTGCATCGTCCGGCGGAACTCCCGGTAGCGCGTGATGAGTGCCATGTACCCGGCTAGCCCCCTTTGTGCCGTGTCCTCGCCGAAAACGATGAGACGGTTCTGGGCCAGGGTGAGACGCCGGCCGATCGTGCGGTTGATGGACATAAAGGCTTCGAGCAGAGTCGGTGCGGTCCTGGTGACGACCTGGACCGTGGGGCCCTGCCCGCCCTGGCCGCCTCCGCTTGCGGCGCCTCCCCCGAGTCGCACGGGGATCGCCACCTGGGCGGTGATCTCCATCCTCCCGCCCGGCGCGGCGTCTAGCCCCAGGGCCAGCACGAAGCCGAGATTCTCAAGCTCCTGCCTGTCCCAGCAGCCGCTCGTCCCCAAAAGGAGCATCGCCGCGAGAGACAGGCGGAAAAACATACGGCTCCAGTTCACCGGGCGGGCGCCCCCTTTTTACCGCGCAGCAAGGCGAGGAGCAGGACGAGGCCGGGGAGGCCGAAGACGGGAATCGAACCGTAGAGGCGCATCACGTCCACGTCCAGCCTGACCGCCTCGGCGAAGGAAGCCGGCATGAGGCTGGCTGTAAAAGCCAGAACCGCCAGGGGGAAGAGGAGGGGCCGGTGTGAACGGAGGCGGAAGAGCCGGGCGAAGATGTATGCCGCGCCAAAAAACACCGCGGAAATGGCGATGGCGGCGGTAAAGAACCAGAGAAAAACGAAGACCGCCTCGACGCGCTGGAAGAATTCCATGAACGAGACAAGGCGGGTCAACTGATAGATCGGGAAAAGGATCCGGGTGAGGCCGGGATAGTCGAAGATCAGGGTGAAGGTCGCGATGTTGGCGAGCATGATGAGGTAGGCTGCGGTCAGGGCCAGGATCCCCACCTGGCGCCTCTTGTCCGGTTCGCGCAGCGCCGGGGCATAGAGGCCGAGGAGCACGATCTCGGCAAAGACGGCGCTCTTGGCAAATGAAGGCAGAAGTATTCCGCCGAACCCGTTGCCTGCGATGGGGGCGAGAAAGAGAGGATTGGCGTTCGGCATCACGGCGACGAAGATGACCAGGAGTACAAGGAGGATGTATGGGCCGATGAGCATGGCCAGCCTGCTGATGGCCTCAAGCCCGTAGTACCCGGCCAGGACGAGCAGGGCCATGAGCAGGCCGGTGATCACCCCGATTGGCGTGCGCGGCAGGATGCCGATGACGAAGGTCTCGGCGAACTGCCGTGCCACGAGCGAGGCCGTGGCCAGGAAAAAAAGAAAGAAAAACGCGCCCAGGATTCCGGCAGGGATTCCCCCGGCCACCTCGCGGGTGATCGTGATGAGATCGCGGCCGGGAAAACGGCCGAGCAGCGCCTCCAGGATGAGGTACCCCGCCATTGCCGCCAGGAATGCAAAGGTCACCGCGAGCCAGCCGGCCGTGCCGCCGATCTTGGCCATGACGCGGGGCAGGCCCAGGAATACACGGGCGTCGATGGCGGCCACTAGCAGGGCCAGCAGTTCTCTGTGGCCCAGCTTGCCGATGGTCGCGGGAAAGGCGTCATTCATTTTTCTCTTCGCACTCCTTCCCGCGGGACGTCTCCTCGGGCGTGGCCGGCGACCAGGTTCTGATGCGGCCGCGCTGGCGGACGGCGTCCAGGGGGCGCAGGAACCAGGGCCGGTAAGGTTGGGCGTAGGCAGGCGGCCGGCCGATCAGATCACCGCCGTCGGGGCGGTAAGGCGCCGCCGGGGACATGAAGGGCACGCCAAAGCTCTTGAGTGAGACCAGATGCACCGCCAAGGCCGCCAGGCCGAAGGCGATACCGTAGAAGCCGAGCACGGAGGAGAGGCCGATAAAGACGAAACGCAACACGCGCAGGCTGAAAGACGCATTGTAGTTTGGAATGGCAAAGGAGCTAAGGGCCGTCACGGCCACCACGATGATCAGGATGGGGCTCACGATCGAGGCGGCAACTGCCGCCTGGCCCAGGATCAGCGCGCCCACGATACCGATGGTGGGGCCGATCACGGAGGGAATGCGCACGCCGGCCTCGCGGATCAGCTCGAATGAGGCCTCCATGATCAGGACCTCGACGATAGAGGGGAAAGGGACGTTCTCGCGGGAGGCGGCAATAGCCAGGAGCAGGTCCGTGGGGATCATTTCCTGGTGGTAGTTGACGACGGCCACGTAGAAAGCGGGCAGGAGCAGGGCGATGAAACCGGCTGTGAAACGGATGCAGCGCACGAAGGTGCCGTATGGCCACCGCAGGTAGTAGTCCTCGGCGGTGTGGATGAACATGGAAAAAGTGGCGGGCAGCACGAGCGCGTAGGGGCTCGTCCCCAAAAGCACGACCACGCGACCCTCGCTCAGATAGGCGGCGCAGCGGTCGGGCCGCTCGGTCGCGATGACCTGGGGGACGAGGGCGCGGGGATGATCCTCGATCAGCTGTTCCAGGATGCCGCTGTCGTTCACGTAGTCCGTCCGTTCGCCGACGGATTTGATGCGGCGCTTGACCTCGGACACGAGCTTGGGATCGGCCACATCGTATACATACATCACGGCCGCATCGGAGCGGCTCCTCTTGCCTACCGACAGCATCTCCGTCACCAGTTCGGGGCAGCGGAGGTGGCGGCGGATGGCGGCTGTATTCGGCCTCATGGTTTCCACGAAGCCTTCCTGGGGGCCGCGCACCACGTGCTCGCTCTGCGGCTTGCCCATGGTGCGGTGTTCCCAGCCCTTGGTCTCGACCGCGATGGCCTCCGCGCATCCCTCCACCAAAAGGAGGCTCGAACCGCCGAGAATCTCCCGCACGCTTTCGTCCAGATGTTTGATTCGCTTGATCTGGTTCCCGGGGAGGAGGGAGCGCTCGATGACCCCGCACGCATCCGTAACGGGGGCCGGCGGGGGAGCCAGATACATCAGGGGTTGGAGGATGCTGAGGTTGATCGCGTCGCGTCCGGTCAATCCGTCCAGAAAGACGAGGGCGGCCGGGCGCCTGTCCAGTGCCAGCTCGAACTCGCGCACGACCAGATCCGCGTTGAGTGGCGAGATGAATGTGGCGCGCAAGCGGCCGAGATTCGTTTCGAGGTTACTGGAGAGAAGTTCACCCTTTTTTTCCGCAGCCGCGGGAGGACCATACGGCGGCCTGTCCCCCAGCGAAAATGTCTCCGGGATCGAGGATCGCCGGCTTTTGAATAATTGCCAGAAACGTTTGGCCAGACCCCGCATGAATGCCCGTCCCATCTCCATGAATCCTGGGGCGATCCCGGCCCCGGCAAAGCTTCTCCATACTTTTCCGAAGAAATAGGCCTGGTATATCAGGCCTATCCCCCTTCCCGCCCGGGGGATAGGGGGTCAGGCTATAACCAACAGGGGTTTTAGGCCCAGGGGCTCCCCTCTCCCCATGAGCCCCATGGGAGAGGGGGCGGGGTGAGGTTACGGAGTTCCAACGCCTTTAGGTTGCGCTTGTTCGTGGCGGCTATGTAGCGCGATCTGGCCGTTTTCGCTCTGGCTTGCGGGCAGGTTCTGCTTGGCCGTGCGGATCACATAGATTCATAGGGAATGGGGGTCTCATAGTTGGAGGAACCTTTTGGCGACATCCAGGAAGCCGGCTGGGTCGCCCCGGAAGCCGATGAGATGCGGGGCGCCTTCTGGGCGCGCCACCTGAGGCGCCAGGGCCAAAGGCTGGCCGTCTGCCTTGTGATCCTGCTCCTTTGCGCGGGCTTGCGCAATGCGGGCCACGCCGGCCGCTGGCTGGCAGCGCAGCTGGGGACGGCGACGAGGACGGAACTCCCCGCCGGTTTGTCCGCGGCGGGCGGGGAAAGGCTCCTCAGGGGAGCCCTGGCGGGCATGAGCCGCTTTTTTGCCCGCGAGTGGGTGGCCACCGGCAAGGCCCTGCGCGATGAGGCGGGTGTCCCACCAAGTCTCATCTGGCCCGTCAAGGGTGGGCGTCTCCTTACGAAAGGCGGTATTCGCACCGGCGGCGGTCTCGGCCTCGACATACAGGCGCCGGCCGGTACGCCTGTGGCGGCGGCTGCGGCGGGGATCGTCCTGCAGGCCGCCACGGAGCCGGGAGGAGGCAAGAGCCTGATCTTGGAGCATCGCGGAGGATGGTGGACCGTCTACCGGCTCTGCCGCGATGTCCTGGTCAGGAACGGCGAGGCGGTGCGGGCCGGGCAGATCGTGGCCCTGGTGGGCAGCGCCCCCCCACCCGACCCCACGCATCTGCGTTTTGAACTATGGGGGCCGGAGGGCGAGATCGATCCGCGGCCGTTCCTGCCGGGGGTCGCGGCCGCCGATGGCGCGGTCTGAGCGCCGCGGCGCCGCCGGGAACCGGCATCTGCCGCTTGCGTGGCCTCTGCCGTTCCTGCTCGTCCTCGCCCTGGCGGCGCTCGGGGGCAGGCCGATGGAAGCCGCGTTGCTCCTGCTCCTCGTTTTGTCGCATGAAGCGGCGCATCTGGCCGTGGCCGGGGGATTGGGTTGCCGTATCTCCTCGCTGCGCCTCATGCCATTGGGCGGCGTCCTTGCGCTCGGGCCTGAAATAGGGGTGGTGCCCGGCGTTGAGGCCGCCGTCGCGGTAATCGGCCCCCTGCATCACGTAATCCTGCTCATTTTGGCCGCGCGCGTACCCGCCTTCGGCCGCGCCCTGGGGCCGTACTGGCCCTTCTTCGTGCGCGCCAATCTGTCATTAGCGTTCTTCAACCTCTTGCCGATCTTTCCCCTGGACGGCGGCCGCCTTCTCCGGGCGGCGATGACCTGGTTATGCGGACCCGAACGCGCCGGGCGCGCCGCGCGGCTGACGGGCATGTGGCTGTCGGTGGTACTCACCGCGGTGGGTCTTCTTGCCCTGGCGGGAGGGCGGGGTCCGTTGATGCTTCTTTGCGGGCTCTACCTGGTTTTTTTACAGCGCACGGAGATCGATGCCACTCTGCCCGGCCTCATGGCGCTCTTGGACGGCAAAAGGTCGCGGCTCGCCGGGGGCCGGGCGGTGCGCGGCGCCTGCCTCGCCGTGCGCGCCAGCGACGAGGTCTGGCGGGCGCTACGGCAGGCCGCGGGCAGGCGCTACACTTTCTTTGGCGTACTGGATGAGACCGGCGCCTGCCGGCGCTGGATTACCGAGGAACAGGCGCTGGCCGCGCTAGTCCGTTCCGGCTTGCATCTGCGCTTCACCTCGCTCCTTCTCCCGGGCAAGGAAGGAGTTGACAGTAACTTGTCGAATGAGTCTGCGGCTAAAAGGCGGATATGCATAGAGGACGAAGCGGAAAATACCGGCGGGCAGGTGTATGCATACGGTTCCTGCGGATTCGGCGGCGGGCCCCGGCATGGCGCCCGGACTTTTTGAACGGGTGGATGAGATACTGCCCGCGGTGCAAAAGCCAACCAGGTACGTCGGGGGCGAATGGAACGCGCCGCGGCGCCCCTGGGATGGAGCGCGCCTGCATGTGGCCCTGGCTTATCCCGACGTTTACGAGGTGGGCCAATCCAACCTCGGTTTGCAGATCCTCTACGGCCTGATCAACGAGACGCCGGGAGCCTTGGCCGAGAGGGTCTACGCGCCCTGGCCCGACATGCAGGCCGCCATGGAGCGCGCCGGCATACCGCTCTTTTCCCTCGAGTCCCGCAGGCCGATCCGCGATTTTGAACTTTTGGGATTTTCGCTCCAGTATGAGCTGACCTACACCAATATCCTGCGCATGCTGGCTTTGGCCGATCTCCCCCTGCGCGCCCGGTCCCGTCGCGCTCCGCTCCCCCTGGTGATCGGCGGCGGCCCAGGAGCATACAACCCGGAACCCCTGGCCGATTTCTTCGACCTCTTTTTCCTGGGCGAGGCCGAGCAGGGCCTGCCCGAGATGCTCCGTGTCCTTTTGGAGGAGGACACGCGCGACAGGGCGAGAGTCCTGCGGCGGCTGGCGGGGATCGAGGGGGTCTACGTGCCCGGCTTGTACGGCATAAGCTACCACGCCGACGGCCGCGTCGCAGAGATCCGGCCCCAGCCCGGCGCGCCTTCCATCGTCAAAAAGCGCCTCGTCAAGGATCTCGAAGGGGCCTATTCCCCCTCCTGCTTTGTGGTGCCAAACCAGGAAATCGTCCATGACCGCGCCATGCTCGAGATCATGCGGGGCTGTTCGCACGGCTGCCGTTTTTGCCAGGCGGGCATGGTCTACCGGCCCGTCCGGCATCGCCCGGCCGCGGAGCTTGCCGGGCGGGCGGATGCCGTGCTCGCCTCCACCGGTTTCGAGGAACTCTCGCTGGCCTCCCTGAGCAGCACGGATCATCCCGAGATCGAGGCGTTGGCGGGTGAATTGCAGAACCGCCACGGCGGGCGGGGAGTCAACGTGACCTTGCCCTCGCTGCGCGCCGACCGGTTCTCGCTCTCCCTGGCGCAACGCCTGCAGGGCAACCGCAAGACCAGCCTGACATTTGCGCCCGAGGCGGGCAGCGAGCGCCTGCGCCGTGTGATCAACAAAGATCTCTCCGAGGACGACATCCTGGGCACGGCCGAGGCCGCCTTTGCCGCCGGCTGGCAGAGGCTCAAGCTCTATTTCATGCTGGGGCTGCCCACCGAGACCGGCGAGGATCTAGAGTCCATGGCGCTCTTGGCCCGGCGCGTGCTGGCGGTAGGACGGCGCCATACCGCGCGGGCCGTGGTGGCGGTGAGCGTCTCGACCTTCGTACCAAAGCCCCATACCCCCTTCCAATGGCGCCCCCAACTGGACCTCCAGCTCATCAAGGAACGCCAGCACCTCCTGCAGAACCTGGTGCGGGGGCGCGGACTGGAGCTGCAGTGGCATCAGGCGGAACAGAGCCTCCTGGAGGGGGTCATCGCCAGAGGCGACAGGCGGCTCGCCTGTGCTCTCGAAAGAGCGATGCAATTGGGTTGCGGGTTTGACGGCTGGACCGAATGGTTCGACTTCTCTCTCTGGCAAAAGGCCTTGCAGGAGTGCGGCTTGGATGCCCACTTTTACGCCTGCCGGACCCGTTCGTACGACGAGGTCCTGCCCTGGGACCATCTTTCCGCCGGGATCGGCAAGGCGTTCCTCATCGCCGAAGACCGCCGGGCGCAAAACGGCGAACCAACGCCGGACTGCCGGCGCGGCGCCTGCGGAGGCTGCGGCGTCTGCCAGGCGTACGCCATACGGGAGGATGGGGCGCGAGCATGAATGCCGCGTGGCGTTGCCGCTTTGCCAAGCTGGGCCGGGCCCGCTTTTTCTCGCATCTCGATCTCATGCGCATCATGACCCGTTCCCTCAGGCGGGCGGGTTTGACGCCGGCATACTCCGGGGGATTTCATCCCCATGCCAGGCTTTCCTTTGGGCCCGCCCTGGCGGTGGGCCTCGAGAGCTGCGCCGAATGCTTCGATGCCGTGATAACCGAGGCGGTGTCCGCAGGTGAACTGAGGGATCGGCTGAACGCGGCTCTCCCCGAGGGGCTCTGCCTCTTGGAGGCGGCCCCTGCGCCTCAAGGCGCGCCTTTGGCCGCTTATCTCGACACGGCCGCGTACCTGATCCGCGTGGCGGGGAGCGGCGCCAACCCGGCCCCCCTGACGGGCCTCTTGCAGAGCGCCGCGCTGCCATATGAACGCAGGGGTCCCCAGGGAAGCCGCACGCTCGATCTCCGCCCCCTCCTCCTCGGGCTGGACCTCTCAAAGCTGGACGACGGTTTATTGGGCCTCCTCGGCGTGACAGGCGCGCGGGGCAACCTGAGGCCGGAGGAACTTCTCGGCCTTGTTTGCGGTTTAGAGATCCGGGGCGTGATGCGCGCCGGCCTTTTCCATCGCGATGGCGAAAGGACCCTGGATCCTTTGACCGGGATGGAAAAAGACTGGCACGAAGCTGTTTTTTCGGTCCGTTGGCTTCCCGGCCGCGCCGGATGCGACGCGGCCTGTTCATGCAGGAGTTTGTGCGACTGACCTGTTTATCGACCCATGGAGCACAAACTCTGGTATCATGAACCACACGGTACCACGATATATAGGCGCCGGTGGCATTAGTCGGACAGACTCCTGGGGCATAAGATAGGAACAGGCGGCAGGTACGGTTCGCCCCATCCCGGCACGTTTTTTACGGGCTAGCGCCCGACAAAGTTTTGGGGATGGTTCCATTGCGCAAAGAGATCGTGATGAACGTCGGCCCGGGAGAGACCCGCGTGGCGATCCTGGAGGATGACGTCCTGGTTGAGCTCTCGTACGAACGCAACGGCACGGCCAAGAACGCCGGGAACATCTACAAGGGGAGGGTGGAAAACGTCCTGCCGGGCATGGGCGCTGCCTTTGTCGATATCGGCATGGAGCGCAACGCCTTTCTCTACGTGGACGACGTGCATCCCGCCGGCAGGCAGATGGAAGCCGAGGAGGACCTGGATCTTCCCCGCCCGTCCATCCGCGACGTGGTCAAGGTGGGACAGGAGATCATCGTCCAGATGGTCAAGGAGCCCATCGGCAGCAAGGGCGCGAGGGTGACCACCGATCTGACCCTGCCCGGCAGATACCTTGTCCTCATGCCCGGCCTCGATTACATCGGCGTCTCCAGGCGCATCGTGGATGAAAAGGAGCGCGCCCGGCTGCGCGCCATGGCGGGGAGGCTCAAACCCGCGCATGCCGGGCTGATCGTGCGCACCGCCGCTGAGGGCGCCGAGGAGCAGGAGCTGGTCGCGGATCGGGATTTCCTGCAAAACGTCTGGCGCCGCATCCAAAAGAAGGCGAAGCGTTCCCCCACCCCGTCCGTCCTCTACCGGGATCACGATCTCCTCTACCGGATCATGCGCGATCTCTTCACCAAGGAGGTCGACCGCCTCGTCATCGACCAGCGCGGGGCTTACGAAAAGGCTCTGGAGATGCTCAAGATCTTTGCCCCGCATCTGATCGCCCGGGTCCACCTGTATCAGGGGGGTGAACCGATCTTTGCCGCGCGAGGCATCGAGAACGACATCGAACTCGCCTTGAAGAGGAGGGTCTGGCTCGATTGCGGAGCCTATCTCGTCTTTGACGAGACCGAGGCCCTGAGCGTCATCGATGTCAATACCGGCAAGTTCACGGGCACCACCTGCCTCGAGGATACCGTCGTGCGCACCAATCTCGAGGCCGCGAAGGAAATCGGGCGGCAGATACGCCTCCGGAACCTCGGCGGGATCATCATCGTGGATTTCATCGACATGGAGAGCGATGATTCCAGGAACAAGGTCCTGGCCGCCCTCCAGGAATCGCTGCGGCACGACAAGACCAAGGGGAACGTGCTCGGCTTTACCGCGCTGGGCCTCGTGGAAATCACCAGGAAAAAGGTGCGCCAAAGCCTCTCCGAGTTGCTGCAGGACGACTGTCCGTGCTGCCATGGCGCCGGGCGCGTCATCTCGCAGCAGACCCTGGCCCTGGCCGCCGAACGCCGTATCCAGTACCTCTGCCAGGGGGAAAAGGACGAGGCCCTGCTTTTGGCCCTCAATCCCGCGGTGGCGGCTCCCCTGATCGGCCCGGGCGGCGCCAACCTGGCCAGGATAGAGGAAGAGGCCGGGCGCAGCCTCTTTATCAAGGGCCGCGAGGACGTTGAACCGGGCGAGGTAAAGATCCTGGCGCGCGGTTCGCGGGCTGAGATGGAGGCCCTGGCTCTGCCGGTCCGCGAAGGGGAAATCCAGGAGATCGAGGTGCGTGAGGCTCATGTAAACAATCCCGCCGATGGCATCGCCCGCATCGAGGGTTATATCATCGACGTGGAGGGTGGAGGTCGTTTCGTGGGCCGCCGGGTCAAGGTGCAGATCGGCAGGGTCTTCAGGACGTATGCCAAGGGCAGGGTGCTCGCCGCGGAGATGAACGAGTCTTTTTAGAACTGCTGATTTACATAACCAGAACCGGTTAAACAGGATTGACATGATTCTCAGGATTCCCGGGACAAGCAGGAACCCGGCCGTCGTTGGCAGAACATAATCAACAATCTGCCATGCGGCGGTTGGGAGGTGCGTACGTGGACGATCTCCCGTACTGGGTGGCCCTGAATCAGATACCCTGCATCGGCGCCAAACGTTTTCGCCAGCTTTTGAACCATTTCGGCAGCGCAGAGGAGGCTTTTCGGGCGCCTCTCCAAGCCTTGCAGGAGGCGGGTATTGGGCCGCACGCCGCGCAGGTCATGGCCGCGGAAAGGGAAAAGATCGAACCCGGCCGGGAGTTGATGAAAGCCGCCCGGGAGGGGGTTGAGATCGTCACCCTGCAAAGCCCGTCTTACCCGCGGCTTTTGGCGCGGATACCCGATCCGCCGCCCGTCCTGTATGTGCGGGGTTCCCTTTTGCCCGAGGACGGCACCGCCGTGGCGATCGTGGGTGCCCGCGCCGCCACCGTCAACGGGCGCCTGGCTGCGGAAAAACTGGCCGGGGATCTGGCGCGTCAGGGAGTGACCATCGTCAGCGGCATGGCCAGGGGGATCGACAGCGCGGCCCACCAGGGGGCCCTGCGGTCGGGCGGCCGCACCATCGCCGTCCTTGGCTCGGGGCTCGACGTCATTTATCCGCCCGAAAACAACGCACTGTACAGGCAAATCGCCGGCAACGGGGCCGTGATCAGCGAATTCCCCCTGGGCACCGAGCCGCTCCAGATGAATTTTCCCGCCAGGAACAGGATCATCAGCGGCCTGTCCCTGGGTGTCGTCGTGGTCGAGGCCTCGCATGACAGCGGTTCTTTGATCACGGCCGGGCACGCGCTGGAGCAGGGCAGGGAGGTGTTCGCGGTGCCGGGGGCGGTCGACCAGGAGGGCAGCCGTGGGCCGCATCGCCTGATCAAACAAGGCGCCAAGCTCGTCGAGGACGCCGGCGACATACTCGAGGAGTTGTCGCTGCCCGTCCTCTCCGTCGAAGAGGTCGCCGCCGCCAGGACGCCGGTTGATCTATCGCCCGAGGAGGAAAAGATCCTCCAGACCCTGGGGCACGAGCCGCGCCACGTGGATCTGGTGGTGCGGGACAGCGGCCTGGCCTCAGGCGTGGTGGGCGCCGCGCTGGTCATGCTGGAAATGAAGGGCCTGGTCCGCCAATGGGCCGGGGGTCTCTTCTCGCGCCTGCGATGAACCACCGGATTGTACCTTTGCCCTCTGCGGCTTTATTGCGCCATGCACCTCACGCGCCAAAGCCGAAGCAGACGAATACCGCGCTCGAAACTTGTAAGCGATTACCAGTGCGCGGGGTTTACAGGCGGCTGATGGTCGGCTATAATGAGGTTGACCGTGACGGTTTACGGCCGTATGACGAGCCCGCCAGGAGGGACGGGAAATGTGCGCGCGCAGTAAACAGGGGAACAGCGGCGAGGAACGCATCATGGAGATCGTGGGTTTCTTGTTGCGCAAGATCATCGAGTCACCCGAGGAAGCGCGCCTGGAAAGGCATCTGGTCGAGGGCCTGGAGGAGCGGGGATACCGGCGGTCGGAGATCGACGCCGCCATGGAATTGATCTTTGCCGTGCCGGAGATAATCAGCTCCGCCTTCAGCCGCGCGATCCCGGATGCGCCCGGGCGGACCGTCAGAGTGTTCAGCCCCCTGGAGGAGCGCAGGCTCAGCATCTCCCTGCGCGGCCGCCTCTTGGAGTATCGCGCCCTTGGTTTGCTTTCCGCCTCCGAGTGGGAAGAGGTTCTGATGCAACTCGTGTTCTCCGAAGCGCGCGAGATGAACCTGGCCGATCTCGAACCCGCCCTGCGCAAAGTCGTCAACGACGAGGAACGGCTGCAACTCATCAGCCCCAATCCCATACAGATGAAAGTAACGCCGCTCCACTAGAAGCGCTGTGAAAAATCGTTCTTGGACCGATAAACACGTAAAACAGGGAACGACATCACATGATTTACATGATTAATGGGATTAACAAGATTCAAGATTAAGGTCATCAATAAAGATAATCTAATAGACAAATAATCCATGTAAATCCTGAAAATCATGTTAATCCTGTTAAATCGTTTCTAATCGCGTAAAGCCATAGTCTACATTTCGGTACCTTTTTCACACCGCTTCTAAATTTGGGACAAGCAAAGGTATTCCATCACGATAAAACGAGAGCGTCCTCATCGGGCGCTCTCGTTATCTGGTCGATCCCCTTTTATCAGGAGGAAACCGTCGCCTCTTTTTTCGCCTCCGCCGGCTTCTCCTT
>JBLNBS010000046.1:0-8164 GCA_050260175.1 Patescibacteria group bacterium
GCTTGACGAGCAGGCATCTGCAGCAAGACTTCGCGCACTTCGGAGGTGACGTGTTCGATTGCCCGACGAACCTCTTCATCGCCGATGCTTTGACGCCCGGCGTGGTCGAGCTCGAGTGCCAGTGCGGCATAGGCCGCCGGACCGAGAATGTGCTTTGTTTGCTGGACATCCGCCAATGGATGCGTGTAGGCGCTCGACGCTGCACAGCCTGCGGCGCGAGCGGCTGCGGCGGCGGCGGGATCGCCGGCCTCGCGCGCGGCGGCAAACGCCGCCAAGGCGAGGGTACGCAACTGAGCCGTCCGCCTGCCCCCGCCGGCAAAGGCACGAATGCCTTCGATCGCCGCACGGGGCCGGGAATCTGACTCAGCATGCCTTTCATATACCGGCAGCGCCCTTTCGGCGCAGTCCGCGGCCCAGCACCCTATGGCCCTGAGCGACGCCAGGGTCAGCGGGAAGTACGTGGACTCGCGACCCATCCTTTGCCTCCTTACGCTACGGAGATTGCAGGGCTACGAGAGGTCCCGGGAGGACGCCCAACGAGACATTCAAGAGGGAAAGCTGCTCGCACCCCCTGAGGAACGAGCATGGGCGTGGGTGCTCGTTTGACAAGAGCGTGACTTCTTGCGGCGTACCGCTAGTCATAAGATCTCCGGTTTCATCCGTCATCCCTCTGCGCCCCCGTGCCTCTGCGGGAAACATCAATCATCTTCTCTACCGGCGTTCACCAATGCGTGCAGATAGGCCACGGCCTCTTGCGCCACGGCCTCGTAGTCGTAGGCGTAGAGATCGAGGGCCAGCGCGCCGTCGAATCCCGCCTTTCGCAACGCCCCTATATACGCGCCCAGGTCCATATCGCCTTGTCCGGGCAGGCGATGGTCGTGCCGGCCTTTGGGCATATCCTCGATGTGACAGTGGACGATTTTTCCGCCCAGCTCTTTGATGGCCTGCAATGGATTAGGATCACAGAGAAAGACATGCCCCAGGTCGAGGTTGGCGGCGAGATTGGACGAGGGGATTTCCGAGAATAACCGCAGCAAATCCGCTGTTGAGCCTATGATGAAGTCCGGCTCGAATTCCAGCGCCAGCACCACATCGTGCGCTTCGGCAACGCCGACCAAGGCACGGGTCCGGTCGAGCATCAATCGCCACTCGGCCGCATCCCCGCTCCGTTTTTTCGCGCCGTTGATGATGAGGATGTCTGTCCCGAAATCGCGCACCACCGGGATAACCTCTTGCATACGCTGCAGGACGGCGTCGTCAAAGACGTAATCGCAATGCATGCTTACGGCGCTGAGGCCGATATCCAATTCCGCCGCCCGCGCGCGGATGGCGGCTACCGGCATGGCGCAAAGCGGGATCATCGTCCAATCCGCGCGCAAAAAGCCGATTTCCGCGCCGTCAAAGCCCAGTTTCTTGATGACATCCAGCGATGCCAAGACTGAATGACGCTGCAACATCTGCGTCCTGGCCGAGATATACATGAAACCCTCCTAGAATACTGTCTGACGGTGGCTGCACGCTTTGTTGGGCGGCTGGTTGAGCTTGGCTACTCGGCGAATGGTAAGTGGCATCTCCAGGTGCAGACGCTTCACCGCCGCAGCGGCAGAGACACTCTTTCTTCTTGGCCGCCGTAATACCTAACCACCGCGAGACAGCTTCACCGCAGGTGATTTACTATTGTTGGACCACATGCTCGCTTTGCGCCGAGACGGTAGCCGACTGCATCTTTCGAGATTTTATCGCCAAGACGTAAGAACCAAGCAGTACCGCATAGACCGCCAGCAGGCATACAGGGATGATCTCCAGTGAAATCCGGTGAGCCAGTACGCCCATAAGGCTGGGAATTACAGCCATCCCAAAACCCGTCGCGGCCATCTGCATACCGATCGTATTGGCCGCATGACGATCGCCCACCCGTGTATTGGTACCTGACATCATCGCGGGGAAAATGGGCGCAATGGACAGTCGCTACAAAGGCAACAAAGGCCAGGGTAATGAGGCCAAGCTCAGGGTGGCGTTTTGCGTTGATTAGGGTATTCATCGATATTTCCTTTGAACACTCCTGGTTCGGCTACAAACCGGCGCTTTGGCTTTTGACCAGTTCCACTCCGAGCGCGGCCAGTTCGTGGGCCTGGCTGGTCTGCGACAGGTTCAGCGTGGCCAAGGAAACGCCGTTCGGCCCGAAAAGGGTCATTAGCTGGCCGCCCGATCCTCTCTGCAACTGTTTCAACGGATAGCGCGCCGCCCAATCCGCAAGCTGCGCCGCGGCCCTCGCATTCAGCAACTCTTGCGCCGCGGAGGGTGAATTGGTGTACGCCATATAGTGGCGCTCGAGCGCCGGCGCAAGCGGCGCCAGGGCCACGGCCTGCTCCAGGCCGGGCGTATCCTCCGGCGAAAAACCGTGGAGCGAAAGGGCCTGCCGGATGAACATACTTCCCAGCTAGGCCAGAAAACCTTGCGACGGCTGCCCTTCGGCCTTCTGCGCCACAATAAGGAAGAAACCCTGTGTCTTGAAGTCCGGCGAATGCCAGCGGGCGCCGGTGGGGGCGGATGAACCGGCGGTATACATCGGCTGAATCCGCCAGTGGACGCCGTCCGTCTCGTGAATCTCGGCCGCCTGCGTCAGCTCTTGGGGCAGGATCCCGGCGGGGTCAGAAGAGCCGGGCGGTTCTTCACTGCCCCGTCAGCTTGCGGCAGCGGTGTAAGAATGATGTCGGCTTCCGTCATGAACCGTAGTCCGGATTGCTCTCCTTAACCATGGAGGCAGAATAGTCCGGCTCCGACTCGCCGTATGCCGCACGAAGAGATCCTGGGGATCACGGCGGCTCAAGATGATCTACGGTTGCTCGTTTTTCAGAGACCACTAATCATGTTAATCATGTCACATCGTTCCCTGTTTTACGTGTTTGCCGGTCCAAACTTGTTTTCACACCACCTCTACGCCAGCTCTTTCCTATACACCCGGTAGATCTTGTACAGCCTGGCTCCCACGCTCTGGGCGTCGCGGTTCATCTTGTTGTTGAACTCGTGGATGGTCGAGCCCTCGCCCTGCGTGTAACCCTTGGCCTTGGCGGCCTCGATGGCGCTCAGGTAGAGGGCGGCAGCCACGCCCTTGTTCCAAAAGTCGGGATGCACGAACATGACGAAGACGCGGCCCTGGTTGATCCTGCGCTTGAGCCAGAGGAACTTGACGGCGCCGAACGGGAAAAGGCGGCCGTTCATCTTGGCAAAGCACTGGTTGTAGTCGGGCAGGGCGATAAAAAACCCTATGATGCGTGGATCCTCGTCGGTCTCGGCCACCCAGAGCAGGTCCTTGTCCGCAAAGGGCACGAGCTTTTTGTACTCGTCCACCATCTCCTCCATGGTCGGCGGGACCATATCCTGCCAGTTATCTGGCCAGCCCGCGTCCAGGACGGCTTTCATCCCCGCAAGTTCGGGGTGGATGCGCTTGAGGTTCAGGCGGCGGGTGTGGAATTTGTACCGGCGCTTGGCGTACTCCACACCCCGCGCCATATCGGCGGGGATATCCCCGACCCTGATGAAATAAGCGTTGCGGTCAAAGTCCTTGCGAAAACCGTACCGCTCGAAATAATCCACGTAGTACGGGGGATTGTAGGAATCGTAGAGGACGGGCGGTGAATCATAGCCCTGCAGGAGCAAGCCGCGGTAGTCGTCGCCGTTGCTCGGCGACTGGGGCCCGGTGACGAACTCGGCCCCGTGCGCCTTGAGCCAGACGCACCCCGCGTCAAAGAGCGCCTTGGACACCTCGTAATCCTCGACGCTCTCGAATAGCGTCAGGTAACCCGCCTTGAAGCCCTTGACCTCGTTCAGGTGGCGGTCGATCCCCACGCCGATTCGCCCCACGGGCTTCCCGTCCCGGTAGGCCAGGAAGTACTGGTGCGGCCCCAGCCGCAAGAGGGCGTTCTTTTTGGGATCGAGGGTGCTCCGCATGTCCATCTTGAGCGGCGGCACCCAGTTTTTGTCGCCCCTGTACAGTTGCCATGGCAGGTTGATAAAAACGCGCTTGTCGCGCGCGCTCACCACGGGTTTGATGACGATCACAGCTGCAACACCTCTTGTCCGGAGCTTTAGCGGATTTTTCGACGCCCGGCGGTCGAATCCTGCCACAGGGGCCAAGCAGGAACGGGAGGCGGGCCGTCGAATCCGATCATGCCCGCGCCCGTTCTACCCGGCGCGACCACATGGCGCGGCAATTCGGCAAGGAGTATGAAGACATTGCGAGACGCCTGGTTCCTGGTGGGCATGGCCACTCTGGCAGCCATTACCCACAGCCTGGTCCCGGACCATTGGGTGCCGTACGTGGTGGTGGCCAGGGCGCACCACTGGTCGCGCCGGCGGACCATCGGCATGGCGGCGATCGGCGCCGCGGCCCACCTCGTGTCCACGGGCGCGGTCGGCCTGGTACTGGGGCTTTTTTACCAGGGGGTTTTGGGCCGGGGCAAGATGGTCGAGGATCTGACCGGTCTTTTGGTGGTGGGTATCGGCGCGTGGTTCCTCCTGCGGGGCCTGGCCCGGGCACGCAGCGGCCGTACCCACGGAGATTTTTGCGGGCATGGGGAACGCCACCGCACCGGCCGGCCGGATTCGTTCCTGCTCGGTGCCGTCTTTGGCCTGCGGCCCTGCGTGGAGGCGCTCCCCATCTTTCTCATGGCCGCAGCCAAAGGATTTGCCGTCGCGGCTGCCGCCATCCTCGGCTGGGCGGCCGCATCCATCCTGGGCATGATCGCCGTGGTCTATATCGGCCGGGCGCAGCTGGAACGCCTGAGGCTGGGGTGGCTCGAGGCCTATGCCGAAGCCCTGGCGGGCCTGACCATCGTCATCGTCGGCCTCGGCGTGCTGCTCTTCGGGTTCATTTAGGCCGTCTTCTCCCCGCCCAGCGCGGCCCAGAGCTCCGGGGCGCGCTCGCGGATGACGTTCTCCAGTTCCTCGTCGCCGATGACCGTGTCCCGGCCCCCCGCGTACTGCGCGTCGACCCAGTCCTTGACAGGCGCCAAGCGTTCGTCCCGCTTGTCGATCCGGCACTCGTCCCTGAGGTTGAAAAAGCTGTTGATCCAGTGCGCCAGACCGGCCGCGCCCGAGTGCTCGTTGACGGCCACTACGACCTTGCGCCGCAGGAGTTTTTCCGTGTTGAAGATGTTGTAGATCTCCTCGTCCTTGAGCAGGCCGTCCGCGTGGATGCCGGAGCGGGTGAAATTGAACTCCCGGCCGACGAGCGGGGTCATGGGCGGGATCTGGTAACCGATCTTCTTGGTATAGTACTCCGCGATCTCCGTGATGACCGTCGGATCCATACCGTCCATGGTGCCGCGCAACCCCGCGTACTCAAAGACCATGGCCTCCAGGGGGCAGTTGCCGGTGCGCTCCCCTATGCCGAGCAGGGTGGTGTTCACACCGGAACAGCCGTACAGCCACGCCGTGCCCGCGTTGGCCACGGCTTTGTAAAAATCGTTGTGCCCGTGCCACTCGAGCTGTTCCGCCGGCACCCCGCCGTAATGCCAGAGGCCGTAAATGATCCCTGGCACGCTGCGGGGCAGGGCGACACCGGGGTAGGAGACGCCGAAACCCAGGGTGTCGCATGCCCTGATCTTGATCGGCATTCTGCTCTCCTCGGCCAGGCGCATGAGCTCGATCACAAAAGGCACCACGAAGCCATAAAAGTCCGCCCTGGTGATATCCTCGAGATGCACCCGCGGCAGGACCCCGATCTCCAGCGCCGATTTGACGATGCGCAGGAACTGCTCCATGGCCTGGGCGCGGGTGAGCTTGAGCTTTTTGAAGATGTGGTAATCGGAGCAGCTGGCCAGGATGCCGGTTTCCTTGAGCCCCATCTCCTTGACGAGGAGAAAGTCGCGCTCATTCGCGCGAATCCAGCCGGTGATCTCGGGGTACCTGTGGCCGAGTGCCCGGCAGGCCTCGACCGCTTCCTTGTCCTTTTTGCTGTAGAGGAAGAACTCGCTCTGCCTGATGAGGCCCTTTGGCCCGCCCAGGCGATGCAGCATCCCGTAGAGATCCACGATCTGCTGGACGGTGTACGGTTCGCGGGCCTGCTGCCCGTCGCGAAAGGTCGAGTCCGTGAGCCAGATCTCGTCGGGCGGACGCATGGGCACATGCCGGTGGTTGAACGGGATCTTGGGCGCCTCGTCGTAGTTGAACAAGGTCCGGTAGAGATGCGGGTCCTGTACGTCCTGCAAAGCGTATTTGTATTCAGACTGCTCCAACGTGTTGCTGCGGCGGCTGAATTCCAACACGGTCCTCACCCCCGGCGCGTTTGGTCTTACATTCTCTTGCCGCCCACCTATTCCTCTTTTGGCTCCCGATGTATATTGAACACATCGGGTGCTCGTTTTTCCTCGTCGTGGATCGGTCTTTCGCCTAGGAGTTTGTGCGACTAACCTGATTTATGGCATTCGGAGCACAAACTCTGGTATCAAGTGCCACGCGGTACCACTGTGTTTATGATCCATGGCATTACGCGCACAGGCTCCTAGGGGAACTCAGCCGTCCTCGGGCGCCGGCGGCGCGCCGGCCCATCGTACCCCGGCCAGGACGGCCAAGTCCCGATCCAGGCAGCAAAGGTCAGCCCGGCATACCTCCCCCAGCGAGGGCCGCCCCAGGGTCCGGGCGACCTGGCCCATCTCGGAGACGCAGGATTGCAGATAGCGCGCGAGATAGCGCGCGCCTTTCTCCGGATCAAAGTTCCCCGCCTTGTTGCCGCGATGAAAAAGGAGCTGCGTCGGCGGCTCAAAGGGGGTCACCTTTTCCACCTGGCCGTGGGCCAGCGACAGCAGGGCGGCTGTGCCGATTAAGACGGCGTCGGCGCCAAGGGCCATGGCCTTGAGAAACGCCCCGGGCTGATAGAGCCCTCCGCCTACCAGCAGGGACAGACGTTCCCTGAGGCCCCGCTGGCGCAGGTAACGTTCGGCCCGGCAGAGGGCATGGATGGTCGGCAGGCCGGTATCGTCGTGGAGCGCCGTACCCACGCCGTGCGTGCCTCCTTCACAACCGTCGATGGTGATAAAGTCTGGTTCAGCTTGCAGGATGGCCGCCAATTCCGCCTCCAGCCTGTCGGTGGCCCCGATCTTGACCCCCACCGGCACACCACCCGTGATGGAACGCGCCTCGGCGACCAAATCCTGGAGGGGACCGGGGCCGGGCCCTTCGGGTAAGATCGAGTTCACCAAAGGGCGGGCTCCGGCCAGCGCCGCCTGGAATTCCGGATCGATATCCAGTTCAACCTGCTCGATGGCCGTGGATACCGAACCGACCGCGCCATGCCCCAGCACGATCTCCACCATGTCGGCCTGCCGCACGATCTCCGGCTCGCGCTTCCAGTATCCCTTGGAGAGTTGGATAACCAGGAATTTTGCCGTCTCTCTCTCCGCCGGGAGGTAGGGGCCGGCGCCTGTGTTGGTCGCCGTGCCTGCCAGGGCCGTGCCCCGCGCCAGGGCGATCTTTGCCCGGGAGCTCAAGGCCATGCCCCAGGCCATGCCGCCGGCGAGGATGGGGATTTCCAGCGTGAGAGGTTTTGCCGCCCGCGGGCCGATGACGACCTGGGTTTCCACCCGGGTTTCGGCGGGAAGGGGTTGGCCGGCCAAGTAGACGGGGTTAAAAAAGAATTGCTGCCATAGCGATATTCTGCGCCTGGCTCCAAAAGGCCTTTTTTCCGGCTTGCCGGACTCGGAACGCAGCTCCAGCTCGGCCAGGTCCAGGGGGCCCACCTTGAGGATGACGTTGGCCATCTCAAGGAGGTTTTCATGGTAGGGATCCATGAAGATACGCCGGCTCAGCGCATCCAAGAGCAGGTTCAGGGCTGGGCGGAACAGGATGCATGAAAAGACGCCGGCGATACCGAGCGCGGCGAGGCTCCCGGCCAGGGCGGACCAGAACACGGCCATACCTCCCAACATCTAGCATGCCCAGGGAGGCGCGGCTGCTAACGGCCAATGACGTTTCTACTACTACGTCAAGTACATAGGATAGGGTCGGATAAGCTTTCTTCTGACAACTCGTGTGGAACGAGATAACGGCGCCGGGTGCGCCGGTGCGGCCTGATGGCCGTCGCATCTCGTCGTCGCCGCGTCGTCTCGGTGCTCGACGTACCATCGTACGTCTGCGCTCCTCGACTTCCTTGCTCCTAGATCTG
>JBLNBS010000047.1:0-14092 GCA_050260175.1 Patescibacteria group bacterium
GGCCGCGCTTTGTTGGCGGCCAGGATCTGCTGGGCCGTGTTCTCGTCGGTGACCAGGACGTTCATCAGCCTGCCGCGCAGCCCGCCCAGGATGGGCGTGACCTTGCGGGCGCCGCCGGCCACGCCGATGACCACGGGGATGTGCTTTAACCGGTCGATGGGAAAGGCGATCATCCTGTCCTCGAGCCCGCTCGGCACGTAGGCGCCTCGCTCGTCGAAATACTGGCCGAAGATATCCCCTACCGCACCACGGCGCATCAGGCGCACCATCATTTCTGGCTGGATCAGGTTGCAGGCCACGAGCGAACTGTTGTTGTTGAGATCGCCGATGCCGATCAGGGCCACGTTGACCATGCCCGTCATGTCCAGCACCTGCCGCACGCCCACGTCGGAGACGATGGCCTCCTTGATCTCAGCCGAATCCACGATGAGCGGCGCGTTGAGCCAGAAACCCCTGGCGCCGAGCTTGGTGGCGAGCAGCTTGACGACCTCGAGCGGATTGATCGGGCCCGCGAGGGCGTTCGTGCCGCCCATCATCTGCACCAACACCAGGTCCCTGCGCCGTAGGGCTCCCAGCTGGCGCCCCACCTCGCAGACGGTCGTACCCCAACTGGCGCCGATCACATCGCCGTCCTTGAGCATCCGCTCCAGGAGCAGGGCCGCGGCCTTGGCGATGCCTGCCTTGTTGATTTGCTCGCTCTGCCCGGTGGGCACCACCACCGCCTCGCGCAGGCCAAAGACCTCTTTGATGCGCTTTTCCAGTTCATAACAGGCGCCGAACGGGCTTTTGAGTTCGATACTGACCAAGCCCTGCTCCCTGGCCTTGGCCAGGAGGCGCACCACCTTGGTCCGGGAATAACCCAGCCGTTGCGCGATCTCTCCCTGGGTCAGACCCTGGATGTAATACAACCAGGCAACCCGGGTCAGCACGGCTTCGTGGCTCTCCATCGCTGCAGCCCCTCGATGGACAGGATCGTTGGGGATTGATTGCATATTTGTCCAGACAATGGTCGATTGTGCATTCAGGCCCAAAGAAACGTCCTGCTTAGCGAAGAAACCAGGTACTCGCGCAACAGGATTGGACGGGTCGAATATGAACAATTGTCCACTTCAGTGAACTAATGTTAGAACACTACGCCGAACATGCCGTAATTCCTCCTGCCGGACGAAACTTTTTTTTAGCATGCTCTCGCCAGCCGCCCCGGCCGGCCGGTCAACCCGCCGCCATGGCCAGTGCCGCCTGGGCCGTTGCCTCGTCGGTCACGAGCACGTTCACGAACCCGCCCCGCAGCGCGCCCAGGACGGCCTCGATCTTGGCCGTGCCGCCCGCCACGCCCACCACGACGGGAATCGCGCTCAAACCGCCAATGGGAAAGGCCATCATCCTCTCCTCCACCCCGCTCCGCACGGGACGGCCCTGCCTGTCAAAGAACTGGCCGAGGATGTCCCCCACCGCTCCCCGTCCCATGAGCTGCACCACCGTTTCGGCCCGCAGGACCTGGCAGGCCGCGAGCGAACAGCCGGGGCCCACCGAGCCGATGCCCACGAGGGCGATATTGACAGACTTGGCCATCTCGAGGACACGGCGCACACCCTCGTCGGAGAGTAAAGCCTCCTTGATCTCGGGGGAGTCCACCACCAGGGGAGTGTTGAGCCAGAGGCCCCGCGCCCCTATCCTGGTCGCCAGGAGCTTGACCACTTCGAGGGGGTTCAACGGCCCCGTCGCCGCGTTGATTCCGCCCATCAACTGAACGAGTGTCAGGTCGCTCGATTTGACCGGCCCCAGTTGCTGCCCGACCTCGTAAACGGTGGTTCCCCAGCCGGCGCCCACGATGTCCCGATCTCTAAAGGACCTCTCCAGGAACAATGCCGCCGCTTTGGCGATCCCCGTCTTGTTGATCGATTCATCCCGGCCGGTCGGTACGACAACGGCATCGCGCAGGCCGAATCGTTCCTTTAGCCTTGATTCCAGCTCGAAACAGGCGCCGAACGGGCTTTTCAGTTCGATACGGACCAGCCCCCGCTCCCTGGCCCTGGCCAGGAGGCGGACGACCTTGGTGCGCGAGCACCCGAGCCTGCGGGCGATCTCCTCCTGGACGAGGTCCTGCACGTAATAGAGCCAGGCCGCCCGGGTCAACAACGCTTCATCATCGCGATCGTGCCGCATGCCGTTGACACCTCCCAAAGCGCAAAACCTCCGTCCACTCTCCTTCGCCGCGCCTCCCAGGCTTCCTGCCGTTGATCCGGCCTTTTCCAGCAACCCGGCGGATCCTTCCGATACGCCAAGGCCAAGACACCTTGAGAAAAGGAATATTCCCGCCGCGGGCGAATATGGCAAGGAACGCGGGATAATACCCTTGCGATTCGCGAGCCGGCATGGCCGGAGGTTCGATGATGAAAGGGGAGCCAGAGAGATGACCGGACCCGGAACGGCGGCGCCGTCCAATTTCATCGAAGAGCTCATCGAGGAGGATCTGCGTACCGGCAGGTGCGGGGGGCGCGTCCATACCCGTTTCCCCCCCGAGCCCAATGGCTACCTCCATATCGGCCACGCCAAGGCCATCTGGCTCGATTTTGGCATCGCCGCCAAATACGGGGGCCTCTGCAATCTGCGCTTTGACGACACGAACCCGAGCAGGGAGGAGGTCGAGTACGTCGAGTCGCAAAAGGAGGACATCCGCTGGCTGGGGTATGACTGGGGCGACAGGCTCTTCTTTGCCTCCGACTACTTCGAGCAGCTCTACGCTTACGCCGTGAGGCTGATCGAGGCGGGCCTGGCCTACGTCTGCGATCTGTCCGCGGACGAGATCCGCGCGTACCGGGGCACCCTCACCGAGCCCGGCCGGGAGAGCCCGTACCGCGGCCGCTCCGTGCGGGAGAACCTCGATCTGTTCGCCCGCATGCGGGCGGGCGAATTCCCGGAAGGCTCGCGGACCCTGCGAGCCAAGATCGACATGGCCTCGCCCAACCTCAACCTGCGCGACCCCGTGCTCTACCGCATCCTGCGCGCGGCGCACCACCGCACAGGCACGGCATGGAGCATCTATCCCATGTACGATTACGCCCATCCCCTCTCGGACGCCATCGAGGGCATCACCCACTCCCTCTGCTCCCTCGAGTACGAGGACCATCGCCCGCTCTACGACTGGGTGCTCCGCGCCGTGGGCGTGCCTTCGCCGCCCCGGCAGATCGAGTTCGCGCGGCTCAATCTGAATTACACCGTGGTGAGCAAGCGCAAGCTCCTGCAGCTCGTCCGGGACGGCCGCGTCAGCGGCTGGGACGATCCCAGGATGCCGACCCTCTCCGGCCTGCGCCGGCGGGGATACACGCCCGAGTCCATCCGCGCCTTTTGCGAGCGCATCGGGGTGGCCAAGGCGAACAGCCTGGTGGATATCGCCCTCCTCGAGCACTGCCTGCGCGAGGACCTGAACAAGCGGGCGCCGAGGGCCATGGCCGTGCTCCGGCCCCTCAAGGTCGTCATCGATAACTACCCCGAGGATCGGGTCGAGGAGCTGGAGGCGGTGAACAATCCCGAGGATCCCGCCGCCGGCACGCGGCGCGTGCCTTTCTCCAGGGTGCTCTACATCGAGCGGGACGACTTCCGCGAAGACCCGCCGCCCAAGTTCTTCCGCCTGGCGCCCGGCCGCGAGGTGCGGTTGCGCTACGCCTATTTCGTCAGATGCACGGATGCCGTGAAGGATCCCCGTACGGGCGAGGTGGCCGAACTCCACTGTACCTACGATCCGGCCACGCGCGGCGGCGCCTCTCCGGACGGCCGGCAAGTCAAGGCCACCATCCACTGGGTCTCGGCGGCACATGCCATCCCCGCCGAGGTGAGGCTCTACGACCGCCTGTTCAACGTGGAGGACCCCGGGGCCGTGGAGGATCCCGCCTCCTGCCTCAACCCCGATTCGCTGCAGGTCCTCGACGGCTGTCGCCTCGAGCCCAGCCTCGGCGCCGCGCGGCCGGGAGACAGGTATCAATTCGAGCGGCAGGGCTATTTTTGCGCGGATCCCGACTCGTCCCCCGGGCATCCCGTCTTTAACCGCGCCGTGGGGCTGCGCGATACGTGGGCCAGGATCGAGCAGACGCAAAAGAGCGAATCGGGTGAGACTTCCAGGTCTCGGCCAGCAGGTGCATAGGGGCTTCGCCATTACATCCTGCTTGTCCCGAGAGACGATATCCACGATCCAGGCCCAACGAACGTCTCTATCGCATTTGATTGTCCTTTGGCACAGCGGCTGATGGTCTGGCCGCGCTCTCCCAAGAGGAAGACACCGCCGCCGCAGGATTGGTGACAGGTCAAGTTGGGTATGATTTAGGAAGAGTGACTGGGTGCGGGTGGTTGGTTTGCGGGAAACACGCGGAGAATACTGGGGCGATCTTCTGCTCTTTGGCGGGGTGGCCGGGGCGGTTGCCGCGCCGCTCAAGCTGATCGTGCATCATATCTTTGAATGGACCCATCTCGCCAAGCCGTTCTATACGGCTCTCAACGCCTACCTGATCTTTGGGCATCATCAAGTGAAAGGTTTCGTGGAATCCCTCTTCGTAGAGATGGGCGACATAGCCATTGGCGCCATGTTTGGCATCCTGGTCAGTTTCATCCTCCGGCACAGCCGGCCGAGATACCACTGGTGGTTGGGAGCCGGACTCGGGTTCAGCATCTGGTATTTCTCTCTTGCCTTCGGCAACTTGACCAAGATCATCAGGCCCCAGACGATCGACCCATGGTCGTTATTCGCGCACCTTCTGGCGATGCTCGCTTTTGGGTTGCTGATCGTCCTGGCAAGCAGGATCTGGCCTTCATTCAGAGCACAAGTCGTGACCCGCCCCGGAACCTAAACGAAGCAAGCGGCGTCGTCGTGGGAGATCCCCTCCCTGTGCATGAACCGGTCGTTCCCGGCGATGATGACCCTTCCCCGGTAGCGCCCCTTGACGCCGTGACCAGAGACCTCCTCATAACCCTCCAGAGCCTGCCGGTCGACCTCCTTGCCGTAAGCTTCGAGAATAGAAGCGGCGATGGGGTGCGGAGACGGAACCTCGACCTGGGCCGCGGCTTCCAAGAGCTGTTCCTCGGTGAAGCCGTTCTTGGCTGTGGGTAAATATCTTGAAGAGTTCCGAGAGGCCGGCCGCATCAAGCGCCCTGTCCTTGAGCGATTCCGCCTTTTCGTGGTGGGGCGCCAGGGTAGTGCCCTCCGCTTGACAGAATCATTTTCAGGGCTTATCATGATTCATGAGAACTAGTGCACTATTTAACTAGTGCACATTTCAGACAAGGAGGCGCTGCCATGTCCGCTATCGAGCTTGCCAATCTGCGCAAGGAGTACAGGAACGGCCGGGGCATCCACGGCCTCACGCTCCAGGTCGAGCGGGGCGAGATCTTCGGGTTCCTCGGGCCGAACGGCGCCGGCAAGAGCACCACCATCCGCACTCTCCTCGGCCTGCTCACGCCCCAGGAGGGGCGCGCCTGGGTCGCCGGGCGCGACATCGTCGCGGACAGCGTGGGGGTGCGCCGGGTGACGGGCTATCTCCCCAGCGAGAACACGCTCTACACCAACATGAGCGGCGAGGAGAACATCCGCTTTGCCCTGGAGGTGCGCAAAGCCCTGCCCAGGCTGGCGGCAGCCAGGGAACTGGCCAGGCGGCTCGAGGTGGACCTCAGGCCCAAGCTCCGCAGCCTCTCCCACGGCCAGCGGCAAAAGGTGGCCATCATCGCGGCCCTGGCCCACGACCCCGAGGTGTTGATCCTCGATGAACCCACCACGGGGCTCGACCCGTTGGTGCAGGAAACCTTCTTTGACCTGCTCCGGGCAGAGCAGGCGGCGGGCAAGACCGTCTTCATGAGCTCCCACGTCCTGTCGGAGGTGGAGGCGCTCTGCGGCCGGGTAGGCATCATCCGCGACGGCCTCCTGGTCGAGGTCAACCAGGTCGAGGCCCTGCGACAAAACAGGGTCAAGCGCCTGGACGTGACTTTCAGAGGCACTCCGCCTGATGCGGCGCGCTGGGCCGGCGTGAGCGAAGTCGCCGCCGACGGCCGCCGCGTGCGTTTCGCGTACCACGGCCAGATGCAGGCCCTGCTCAAGATCCTGGCGGCCGAGGATGTCCAGGATCTGACCGTGAACGACCCTTCGCTGGAAGAGATCTTCCGCGCCTTTTACCAGGACGCCGAGGACCGTGACGAAGGGGGCCGCAGGTAATGCGCACGTTTTTTAGCCTCGCAAAACAGCATCTGCGCCACTACAGGCTGACGACGTCGATCTGGCTTTGCATCATGGCCATGATGGCGTATATGGTCGCGAGCGTCGCCAACAGCGTCGTCGCGGGCGACAGTTTGAAAAGAATCCTCGATTCCCTGGGCGGGCTCAAGAACCTGTTCGGCGAGCCCGGCACCTATGAATATCCCGTGGATCTCTATATCCAGGGCAAATGGCTGGCCTTCATGCCTCTGCTCGTGGGTATTTTCGCTGTTCTCTCCGCCATGGGCCTTTTGGCGCGGGAGATCGACCGCCGCACGGCCGATTTCATCCTCACCCTGCCCGTGCGGCGCGCGACCGTCCTCCTGTCGCGCTTTGCCGCGCTGGCGGTCAATATCATCCTTCTTTATGCCGGTTCTATCCTCATGATCTGGGCCGGCCTAAGGCAGGCGCACGTACAGGGGGCGCTCGGCAATTACGCCCTGTTCTCCCTGGGACAGCTGGCCCTGACGCTCTTCATCGCGGCCCTAACCGTCTATATCAGCCTGCGCCTGGACGATTATGCCGCAGCCAACCGCTATGCGCTCATCGGCGTGATTGTGGTCTTCTCCCTCAATCTGGTCCTGCGGAGCGTCAAGGCGCCGCAATGGCTCTTGTGGATCACCCTATTCAACCTGGCGGATCCCGAGGGCGTGGTCGGCCGCGGCCAATTCCCCTGGCCGGCCCTGATCGCCGGCGCGCTGCTCACGGCCGTCTGCCTCTTTGGCAGCGTCAGGGTGCTCGAGAAAAAGCAAGTCCCGGCGTAATAAAACGCAAGCTTTGGGATGGTGAGTAACATGATTTCTCTCTTTACGCGGCGTTTTCGCGAAGAATTCCATTCCCTGCTGAGCTGGTCGATCACAATCTTCCTCTCGGGCATGGCGATCATACTCTTCGGGTGGTTCTTTACCAAGAATTCGGATCTTGCCAAGGACTTCGCCGAGATGGCCGAGAGTATGCCGCCTTTCTTCCTGCAAATGCTCGGGGGACGCGACCTGGCCGACTTTTCCGCCACCTTTCTCATGGGTATGGCCTTTCAAACCATCGCGCCCCTGCTTCTGCTCGTCTTTTCCTCCCTGGCGATCGCCGGGATCTATACGCGCGAAGCGGGGCAGGGGACCTTGGAATTCCTGTTTTCCCTGCCAGTCAGCCGTTTCAGGCTCATCCGCAGCCGGATCCTGGTTTTCCTGGCCAATCTGGGAATACTGCATCTCCTCTTTTACTTCGGCCTGATCACCGGCATCCTCGGCATGGGCAAGACGCCGGACTACGCCAGGCTTGCCTGGGCCACCGCCGGCCTCTTCCTGTTCTATTTCGCCCTGGGCGGCCTCGCCTTCCTGTTGAGCCTCACCATGAACGATTATTCCCGCGGGATTCTGCTGGTGCTCGGCATTCTCCTGGGGCTCTTCATTCTCAACCTGGGCGTGGCGGACGCGGAGAGCGCGCTCTCCATCCCCAATCCCTATCATTACCTCGATGCGGCGCCGATCCTCCGGGATGGTGCCGTGCCTTGGCTTAACTACCTGGGCTTCGCCCTTTCCGGCCTGGCGCTGTGGGCGGCCGGCATCGGCATCTATGTGCGAAAACAGATCTGAGCCATCGTTCCCGTTCCCGTGCTCGTAATCGTAATCGTTACCGTCATTCCACAAGTCAGGGCGCTCGATTGCGATTACGACCTCACGGTTCGAGCCCGAGCACGACGTTGGATACTCATAACTCAACACTGTATCGAGGTGCCCATGTGGTTTCATATCGACCCCGCGAGCGGAACCCCAATCTACCTGCAGATCGTGGAGCAGGTCAAACAGGCCGTGGCGGGCGGCGTCCTGCGGCCCGGCCAGCGGTTGCCCGGCACGCGCGATCTCGCGATTGAGCTGGCGGTTAACCCGAACACGGTCGTCAAGGCATATCAGGCCCTCGAGCGCGAGGGACTGATCGAGCTGCCTAGGGGCCGCGGTGCCTTCATCGCGGCCGGCCCCAGGCCGGGACCGGAGGAGAACCTCCGGCTTTTGGCGCCCGCCGTGGAAAGGCTGGTGGCCGAGGCTTACCGCCTGGGTTGCTCCGACGCGGCCGTCCTCTCGCTATTGGAAAAAACCCTCGCCAGGACCCGGGCAAGACGCACCGGGGCCGCAAAGGAGCATGCCGGGGATGCCTGACGATCATGTCCTTGAAGTGGCGGGCCTGCGCCACGCCTTCAGCCGCCGCGCCGAGGTGCTGCGCGGCGCCGATCTTCGCGTGGCCCGCGGTTCCTTTACCGCCCTGCTCGGCCTCAACGGAGCGGGTAAGACGACCCTCATCCGCTCGGTCATGGGCTTGATCCGTCCCCGGGAGGGCAAGATCCGCGTTCTCGGCCGCGAGCTCGACAGGAAGCCCCTGCCGCCCGAGATCCTGTCGCACCTCGGTTACGTGCCCGAGCATCCCTTCGCGGGCGAGCGCATGGCCGCCGGGCGCGCCCTGGACCTGGTCCGGCACGTGCATCCGCGCTGGCACGAGCAGACGGCCGGCCGCTACCTGAGGGCGTTCAACATCCCCCTCTCCAGGAGCTGCAAGGACCTCTCCAGCGGCACCAGGGCCCAGCTGGCCCTCGTCCTGGCCATGGCCGGCCGCCCGGACCTGCTCATCCTCGACGAGCCAACCCTGGGACTCGATCCCCTACATCGCAAGCAATACCTGCAGCTCCTGCTCGGCGAAGCCATGGAGCAGGGGATAACCGTCCTCTTGACCTCCCACGATCTGCACCAGATCGAGCGTATGGCCGATACCGTTGCCATCCTCCACGAGGGCCGCATCATGGCGGCTTCCCTGGACGAGCTCAAGGAGCGGGTCAAGCGCATACGCGTTGGCGCCAGCGCGCCCGGGCCGGAACTGGCGGCCATCCTGGGCGGCATACCCGGCGTCATGAGGCTCGCGCCGGATCCCGGCGGCTATCTCATCTCAACCGTGGAGGCCTCGGAGGAACTCGTGGCGCGGATCGGAGCCACCGCCGGGGTGGGCGGCGTCCAGGTCCTGGACCTGAGCCTCGAGGAGATCTTCCTGCTCTATTGCGGGGAGTAAGTACTTAACTGAATCTGCCTAATCTGCGTGAATCGGCGTATCGGTTAAACCCGGATTTCAGAAATTCCGGTTAAGACGATTTTAAATGCAAGGATGGGCAGGTCAGGCACTACCCGTAGCCTCCTGCTCCCGCACTGCCTCGATAAAGGCCGCGATGTTCTCGGGCGGCACGTCGCGGGGGATGGCGTGTGTCGGCGCCACGATGTAGCCCCCGCCCCAACCGAGGCGGCGGATCATCTCCCGGACCGCAGCCTTGACGCCGCCCGGCGTCTGGAACGGCAGCACGCGCTGGGTGCTGACGCCGCCGTAGAACGTGAGATCCTTGCCATACTCGCGCTTGATCGTGTCAACGTCCATGACCTCGGGCTGGAAGGTGTTGAAGATATCCAGTCCGATCTCGATGAGATCCGGAAAAAGCTCCGCCACGTCCCCGCAGGAATGGAGCATGACGAACCGGCCCGCCTTCTTGACCCTGGCGAACATCATGGCCAGGCGCGGCTTGATGAATCGGCGCCACAGCCTCGGCCCCATGATCAGACCTCTCTGCTGGCCGTAGTCATCACCGAACCTGACGCCGTCCACCCGCCAGGCAAGGACGCGGTCGAGCAGGCCGAGGTTGTACCGGACGATGGCGTCGAGAAGCTCGTCCACGAAATCCGGGTACTCGATCATGTCCGCGAGGAGGTTCTCCATACCCCGCAGGGTCCACGCCCGTTCAAAGAGGGAGAATCCCAGGCTCGGGCAGGAAAAGACCTCGGACGCGTTGGCCAGGAACGTGTCGAGGTCGCCGCCGAGCGGGCAATCCGCGGGATCCGGGAAGCGATAACCGCGCAGGCTCGGCGCCTTTAGGAGGTATTCCTGGACGACGCCGATATCCCTGTCGACCGTCCGGTTCCAGGCCACGCCGAACTGGTCGCGGAAGACATCGCCGCCCTCGGGCGTAAAGCCGCCGAGATCGATCAGATTGAGGTGATTGCCGATCTTGGCCGTAAAATCCGGGTCCCCGAGAAAACGGGCCGCAGCCTCGCGCGCGTCCTCCGTGAGATCGATCTGGTAAGGGGTATAGTCGGTACGCTCGTGGCGGAGGGCCGCAAGGACCCTTTCCTTTTTCGTCAAAGCCTTCCTTCCTCCCATCCGGGGCAATCCCTCCTTGCTTTCTTCCCGCCGCCCCCTTTTCCCTGCCCACGGCGTCCACCCGCTCGACTCTGAACGCAAAAAAGCCCGGGAGCCGCGTCCCGGGCCGCGGTTTCACCCGCGGCATTCCCTTGATAGCCGTGCACGGCGGCGATGAGACTCCGGTCCGGGCGGGTCTGGAACTTCGTTCTGCGGCGCTGCCGCGCACATTCGATCTTACGGTGGCGCGCCCCGGCCTGCAACCGGCGCGGGGCACGGCGAGACACGCGA
The DNA here is from genome assembly GCA_050260175.1 of Patescibacteria group bacterium. Lineage (GTDB taxonomy): Bacteria > Bacillota > UBA4882 > JAAYXC01 > JAAYXC01 > JBLNBS01. The sequence continues at coordinate 10,691 of JBLNBS010000047.1, forward strand.
CCGCCCGCGAACGGGATTCACAGCTACATGATGCAGGAGTCGGCATAGATCTATCCAAATAGGGAGTCGTAAAGGAGTTGATCCATTTGGCACGGTTGCGGGTCATGATGCTCTGTCTCATGCTCGCCGCGCTCCTCCTACCCACGGCGGCGCTGGCGGGTCCCAGTGCGCAGGAGACCGTGGAAGACGCGGCGCGCACGCTGGCGGAAATGTCCCAACAGGACGATGTGGCGGGCATGGCCAGGCTGGTCCGGCGCGCCGTGGGAGTGGCGATCTTTCCAAAGGTGATCAAGGCCGGCCTGGTCCTGGGCGGCCGGCACGGCGACGGCTTGGCCCTCAGGCATGGCGCGGACGGAAGCTGGTACGGCCCGTGCTTTCTCGAGATCAGCGGTATGTCGATCGGGGCGCAGATTGGCGTGCAGTCCACCGCCCTCGTCCTCGTGGTCACCAACGAGCGGGGCATGAGGATCTTCAACGGGGACAAGGTCACCCTGGGCGGCGAGTTCGCGGTCGCGGCCGGCCCCGTGGGCAGGCAGGCCCAGGCGGCCACGGACACGGACCTCACGGCCTCGATCTACAGCTATTCCATGAGCAGGGGGCTTTTTGCCGGCTTTTCGCTGGAGGGGGCCAAGATCGACGACGAGCCCGACGCCAACGAGGCCTACTGGGGCGTGGCGGCGGCGCCAGGCGATCTGCTGCATAGGCCCGCCGGCGGCGGGATCGCGCCGGTCGTCGCCGAGTTGAAACGCCTCATGACCCTGGTCGAATGATCTAGTCCTTCTCTCTAAAATCCAGCGCCGCGGAGTTGATGCAGTATCTCCGGCCCGTGGGGCGCGGGCCGTCCGGAAAGACATGGCCGAGGTGGCCGCCGCAGGCGGCGCAGAGGACCTCGGTCCTTTCCATGCCCAGGCTGTGATCGGGCGCCTCGTCCACGTTCCTGTCGTCGCAGGCCGCGGTGAAACTCGGCCAGCCGCAGCCCGCGTCGTACTTGTCCCGCGAGGAAAAGAGCGGCGCGCCGCACCCCGCGCAGTGATACGTCCCGGGCTGGAAATGATCCGCGTACTTGCCGGTATGCGGCGCTTCCGTGCCCTTTTGCCGCAGGATGCGATAAGCCTCGGGGCTGAGCTTTTCGCGCCATTCCGCGTCGGACTTCATGCGGAGCCCCTCCTTGGAAAACATGTCATGTGACAAACCGAAGAAGCGGTGATAGTATGTCCACCGGCGGGTTAAAGCTTGCCGGCTTTGGAAGACGCAGCGCGACTCTCATTACGCGGACGGATTCTTGGGCGTAGCCCCACCGCGGCCGCGCCCGAACAGCCTCGCCGCGCCGCGCGCCAGCAGTTTACAACCCCCGTAGAGGGCGACGCCCAGCACGGCGCCGGCCGCGAGGTAGCAGATCTCTTCACTGGCAAAGGTCATGCCGGGCGAGAAATGCCTCAAGGCTTGGCCGGCGACGGCCCAGTCGGCGTGGAGGAGAAAGGCGGGCAGCCTGAGGAGCGGAGCCGCATGCATGACGGCATGCAGATCCGCGGCCAGCCTCGCGGCTCGCGCGGCGAGTTCTGGCAGTTTGTACATGCCGGCCGCCAGGTTTGCCTCGTCGACATGTCCGCCGAGCCTTTGCAGATACTGGGCCAGGTACTGGGGGAACTGGGCCAGGGCCAGGCCGCCGCAGAGGCCGAAACAAGCCGCGGCCAACCGGTCGATCCTGCCGAGGAGCCATGGGAGCGGCTTCCTGACGGTCATCATCTGATCTCACCTTTTTCGTAATTCCCGCTCCTCAATGTATATGCCCATAGCCCTGCCCGATGCAGCGACAAGGGCGAGATCGGCACGAACCTGGGGGAGATGCTGAGGAAGGCGATGGAGGGAGATCGGGGCGGCACGGGCGGGGGAAAAGACGGGCAGAGCCGGGAGTATTTACGACGCTCCCCCCGCCTCGCGCTTCCACATGACGAGGGCGAGCCAGATGAGGAAGACCCTCACGGGGAGCCGCAGGTACTCAGGTAGATCCGCCTTTGTCCGGCGCGTGAAGAATACCTCCGGATAAAATGGAGCCGACCGCGAGCCCGCCGTCTATGAGCAGGAACTCCCGGCCGAAGACGGATGCCGCGCGCAGCGTGTACCGCGAATCCGTGTGCTCGACCATGAAGGCGCGCCGGAAGGCGCCGGGCTTTTCCGCCCGGGCCAGCACCGTTCCGGATGAAGCGAGGATGAAGGCACCGCTCATTCTGCCAGGATTACCCCGGTGAACCGCGAAAAGACCGCGGAATAATAACGGTGCAAGGCAAGAAGGCAAAGGAGCGGCGTTAACATGTTTTTTTTCGGCTTTAATTTCTTCCGCGGGCTGGGCGGGCTGCTTGCCCTACCCCTGGCGGTGTGGGCGGCGATCTGGGCGTACAGGGATGCCGCGCGGCGCGGTTACTCCGAGTGGCTCTGGGCCGGCATCGCTTTTTCCCTCTTTCCCCTGGGACTCCTGGCGTACGTGGTTTACAGGGCGTTGGCGGGTGTGAGGGATAGGATCTAGATTTCGCGAGGGGCAAAGGCCAAGCACAATATACTCTCCCGTCAATATGATCGGGTATCCCGGCCGAAATCCCATAACCCTCCCCGGCCGGCATCACCGCGACGGAGTTGAGTAAGGATGAACGACGCCCGCCTCTCCCAGGCCCCCGCCTGCCCGGGTGGCACCCTTTACATTATCAGGCCGGGGGACACATTCTTCGCCCTGGCGGCCCGGTTCAATACGACGGTGGCGGCCCTCATCGCCGCCAATCCCGGTGTCGACCCGAACAACCTCCAGATCGGCCAGGTCCTCTGCATTCCCGGCGCGCCCGGCTTCTGCCCGGGCGGTACGGCCTATGCCGTCAGGCCCGGAGATACCTACTTTCTCATCGCGCAGCGTTTCGGCGTTTCGGTGCAGGCCCTGATCGCGGCCAATCCCGGTGTCGATCCAAACAACCTCCAGGTAGGCCAGGTCATCTGCGTGCTGGTCGCGCCGCCGACCCGGGCGCTCTGCTGCACGACGCTGCCGCTCGTGGGCGAGATCCCTATAAGCCAGCTCTTCCCGGGCGGCGTGGCCCTGATCAAGCCAGCGGCTACAGCCACTGAAGCCGTTTCCGTCACCTTTGCCGCTTCCGGCCTGCCGGAACCCTCGGCCTTCGGCGACTTCAACGCCTACCTCGGGCAGCTCGCCACCCCGGCGCCGGGGCCCGATGAGCCGCCGGGCATCTACGGCGTCATCCTCGCGCGGGTGCAGGAAGCCCCCGGCGAACCCGTCACCTGGGCGGGCACCAGGGTGGTGCCGGAGCAGATCCCCAGCAACTCCTCGCTCGAGATCAGGGCGATCAACACCGCCATCGGCCGCGGCGGCGTCGCGATCCTGCGCAGCGCGGGAGAGGCCTG
>JBLNBS010000048.1:0-10848 GCA_050260175.1 Patescibacteria group bacterium
AGGCGGTGTGATGGCTTGCGGGCCAACAGCAGGGTTACCACGCGGCCGAAGACGGGTTTTATCACCACTTTGGCCCCGATCCGGTCCTCGACCCATTGGGCCAGGTCCTCACGGTTGAAGAAGTTACGGACGGTGGCGGGCAGGTAGGTGTATGCGGTGGGATCGCCTCCGAGACAAGCGGCCACCCTGGGCACGATCCGGTCGAAATAGAACGTGAAAAGCCGGCCGGCCGTGCTCGGGGATGGGCGCGTCAACTCGAGGACGGCCATGACGCCGTCCGGGGCCAGCACACGGTACATCTCGGACAGGCTCCTGTCAAAATCGGTGGAGTTGCGGAGGCCAAAGGCGTTGGTGACCAGGTCGAAGCGGCCGTCTTCGAACGGCAGGGCGTTTTGGTCTCCCTGGACCAGGCGGGGCTTGGCCCCAAGTCCTCTCTCCCGCCTTTTCCCGGCCAGGCGGAGCATGCCTGGAGCGAGATCGAGCCCGACGAGGCCGGCATCTGGATATGCCGCGGCCAGCATGTAGAGGAGCATCCCTGTTCCGCAGCAGAGGTCGAGGATTTCCCGCGGTTGGAGACCGCGGGGCAGAAAACGGATGAGAGCCCGGCGCCAGGAACGATCCAGGCCGCAGCTGATGACCCGGTTGATCAAGTCGTAACGCGGAGCCACCCTGTCAAAGAGGGCGCCCATATCCACGGAACCCGTCATCCGCCGTCCACCACTTTCTTGCCCTTTGCAGGACCGCTGCAAGCGCCAGGAAAGATGGCGCCGTCGTACGTTCCTGCGCACAGGTATTCTCCCCCGTGAAACGGCGCGGATAATCCGAAAAGGACATGGCCGCGCGGCAGGATCGGACGTAAAAAAGAGCGGCTCCCCCATGGGGGCCGCTCTCGTCACGCCGGAATCCTGAGACGCTCTGCGCCTTACCTCTTCGAGAACTGCGGCGCCTTGCGGGCTTTTTTCAGGCCGTATTTACGGCGTTCCTTGGCCCGCGGGTCGCGGGTGAGAAAACCACCCTTCTTGAGGGGCGCGCGAAACTCGCTGTCCGCCAAGGTAAGCGCCCTGGCGATGCCGTGCCTGACGGCGCCGGCCTGGCCGCTGACGCCGCCGCCCGTGACGCTGGCGTTGACATCGTACTTGTCGGCCACGGCCACGACCTCGAGCGGCTGCCTGACAATGACCTCCAGGAGACGGCGGCCGAAATAGTCGCCCACGGGCTTGCCGTTGACCACGATCCTACCCTGCCCGGGGATGAGCCTGACCTTGGCCACGGCGCTCTTGCGCCGGCCGGTCCCGTAATAAAGCATCTTGGCTGCTTTTTTCGCGCGCGGCATGCGTCGCTTACCTCCTGGCGGCCTGTTTGATCTCGTGGATCTCGGGGGTCTGCGCGGCGTGCGGGTGTTCGCTCCCGCGGTAGACGCGCAGTTTGCGCAGCATCTTGCGGCCCAGGCTGTTCTTGGGCAGCATGCCGCGGATTGCCCTGGTGAGGGCGGCTTCGGGATTCTTGGCCAGGAGGTCGCCGTACTTGACGGCCTTGAGCCCCCCGGGATACATGGAATGGCGGTAGACCATCTTGGTCTGCCTCTTGTTGCCGGTGACGACGACCTGATCGGCGTTGATGACGATGACGTGGTCGCCGCAGTCCACTCCCGGCGTATAGGTCGGTTTGTTCTTGCCCGATAGGATGGTGGCGACGCCCGTGGCCAACCGGCCCAGAGTCTTTCCCCTGGCGTCGACCACGTACCACTTCCCGCCTGACTCGCCGGGCTTGGCCATGTAAGTGTCCACGGGTTCCCCTCCCTCGACAAACAAAAGCCCGTTCCGGACTGGGCCGGCGCGGGCCCTGATGCAACACGGACCACTCTATTATAACAAAGGGGCGCGCAAGCGTCAATAAATCCATTGCGCAAAGGTTCCTTGGCCGGGTTGTCGCGGAAAACATGCCGCTTTTACGCCTTTGCCCGCCACGCGGGCGAGAACGCGCCCTCTACCCCGCCCGCCAGGACCATGAGTCCGCCGCATCCAGGCATAAAATATGATTATTTCCGGCCGGGGGCGGCGCAACGCGCGGATCATGGCGCGGGCCACCTTTTCCGGGGGGATCTTGGCCGAGATCAGAATACCATCGTCTTTACATCCACGCCGTTTACAGCCTCCAAACGCCTGGCCAGAGCGCCGAGTTTTTCCTCATCCGCCTCCACGATCAGGCTGATAAGGCCATGCTCGCGCCCGGGTCCGGGCACGCCCGCGCGCATCAGGATCTCGTCGCCGAAATCGCTCAGGACTTCCTGCACGGCGGGGGAGATGGAGGCCCGGTGCGAGACGCGGATACCCATTACGCCAAGTTTCTTTGCCACTTTGGCACTCACCTCGCAAGCTATTATATCCAGGCGGCTACGGTTTACCGGCCCCCGCCGACCGCATCCTGCTCGCCAAGGCCCGGCATGATGCTCTTGACCACCGATTTCACGGCCTTCTCGAACTTGGGCCGGGGCAGCATGACCACACGGCCGCAGGTCAGGCACTTGAGCCGGAAATCCATGCCGACCCGCAGGATCTCCCAGTCCAATCCCCCGCAAGGGTGCCCCTTGCGCATCCTCACCACGTCGCCCAGGTAGAATTTCACGTTCTCACCTCGATCTCCAGGGCAGCCCGGCGCCGGTCACCGCCAGGTACAGAGCGCGGCGCAGCAGTGGTTCGAGCCGGTCGCGCTCCGCGGCCGCGGCCGTAAACACCACCCGCAAACCCAGGCCCGCCGGCAATTGCACCAAGCCCGCCACGCGGAGCCCGGCCAAGGCCGGTCCGTGCTCGGCGGCGAATTCCCGGCAGACGCGGCCCGTCACTTCCTCTAGCAGGAGGAGATCGCTCCTGGCGCCGACCGGCACATCCACATAGCCCGTCCGGGCATTGGTGGAAAGGTTGGTCACCTGCGCGATCTGGCCGTTGGGGATGATATGGAGCCGGCCCTCGGCGTCGCGTATGCGCGTGACCCGGAAGCCAGCCTCCTCCACCGTGCCCGTGACGCCGGCCGCGATCACCTGGTCGCCGACTGCGAGCTGATCCTCAAAAAGCAGGAAAAAACCGGTAATGACGTCCCTGATCAGGTGCTGCGCCCCAAAGGCCACCGCCACGCCGCCGATGCCCGCCGCCGCCGCCAGGGCGCCGATATTGATGCCGAGCAGGGGCAGGATGAGGCCCGCGGCCAGGAAATAGACGGTGTAGCGCAAGATGGACACGAGGGAGGACGAAAGCGTATCCGCCCGCCGCCGGTCGAGATAACGGCCCCGCACGCGGGCGCTGGTGAAAAACCGCTTGATCCCCGCCCGTGCCGCGCGGTAAACCAGCATCGCTCCCAACACGACCAGCGCGGCCCTGGCCGCGGTGACCGCCGGGATCCGCCAGGGGGAATAGGTCCAAAACCGATGCCAGGATGCGTATACCCAGCTCAACATGGCCCATGCCCGCCTTCAGTGTACGCCGGTATGAGCGCCGCGGTCAGATCCCGCTCGTAATCGGTCAGGTCCCCCGCCGCGAACGAGATGCCGAGCGCCTCGGCAAAGCCCAGCTCCAGCGCGCCGGCCAATACGCCGGCATCCAGGCCCGGCACCCAATCGCCGAGACCCGCGGCTGATATGGCCAAACCGGCGGCCGGATCGGGATGCGCACCCCGCCAACGCAGCACGCGCGCGGTTTCGACGGGGTGGAAATCGATCATCACGGCCCCGTGCTGCAGAACGTTTGGCCCCTCCCGCCGCTGGGCGCTGCCCGCCACCTTTTTGCCTGCCACCGTCAGCTCGTACCAGGACGGACTGGAAAAACAGGAGGGTGAACCGGAGGCGCGGCTCGCGGGGGTATGCAGCTCGGCGGTTATGCCGAGGCGGGCCAACCCCGCCACCAGGCCCCGGCTGAAATGGAGATAGGAGGGAAGGACCCCGGCGGGTACACCGTCAGCCTCGCCGGCGGCGACCGCGTAGGTCAGATCGCCCAAATGCAGAACGGCCCGGCCCCCCGTGGGCCTTTTGACCGCACCGAAGCCAAGTTCCCGGCAGGCCCGCCGGTCGAGCTCCGCCTCGGCATCCTGGTAGCGCCCCAGGGAGACGGCGGGGGGGGTCCAGGTATAGAAACGGAGGGTCGGCGGCACCCGGCCCTCCGCGTAGGCGCGAAAAACAGCCTCGTCAACGGCCATGTTCAGGGCGGCGTAACCCGCCCGCAGCGGCAGCAGCCGCCAGGACCGGCCCAAACTCACGCCCTCTCTGTCAGAGGCTCGTATTCCTCCGGCGTCAGCAGGCCCGAGAGCTGTTCCTGGTCGGACTCGATGACCGCGATCCAGCCCTTGCCGTAAGGATCCTGATTGACGTACTCGGGGCTGTGCTCGAGATCGTCGTTCACGGCCACGATATGGCCCTTGACCGGGGCATAGACATCGGAAACCGCCTTGACCGATTCGATGGAGGCCAACGTGGCGCCCGCCTCGATATCCTCGCCCACCGCGGGCAGCTCCACGAAGACCACGTCCCCCAGCTGGCTCTGGGCAAAGTCGGTCACGCCGATGGTCATCCGGTCGCCTTCGACCCTGACCCATTCGTGCTCCCTGGTGTACCTGAGATCACGCGGCAGCATCAAAAGCCCTCCGTTCTCCACGCGGCTCATACCCGCCAGTTCGCATGATGCTTCGACGAAGGATCAGCATTTCCTCCCGGGGCGCCAAACTATCCGTGGAAACCGGTGCGATCGGGTCATATACTGTAGCGAACGTCCGTCCCGCGCGGAAAGGAGGTCCCCTCATGCTCCGGCTGCTGTCCCGCCTCATCAATCCCCTGCTCAAAAAGGGCGGCAAGACCGTATTCCTGATCGTCCACCGGCGCGCCTGAAGGCACGGGGCCCGGCGCATCACCGATCCCCGTTCAAAGCTCTATCCCCAGCCTTGCCAGCCCCAGCCGGAAAACGACCTCGAAGACGAGGGCCGGCAACAGGTTTGCCACCCTGAAGCGCCGGATGCCGGCCACCGTCAATCCGATGGCCGCCACCAGGAATCCGCCGACCAGATTGATGCCGGCCTGGACCGGTCCTCTCAGCCAGGGTTCGAGAAAAACGGCGCCGAGGGTCATGAGCCCCTGGTAGACAAGGACCGGGATGGCCGCCAGCAACACGCCCCCGCCCATCGAGGCGGCCAGCGGCAGGGCCGCCACCCCGTCCATGATGGATTTTACGGCCAGGATCTGGTAGTCGCCCTTGAGGCCGTCGGCCAGGCTGCCCAGGATGGCCATGGGGCCGACGCAAAAGAGCAGGCTGGCGGCGAGGAATCCCTCGATCCTGACGCCGTCGCCGGCGGCGCCAAAACGCCGGACCAGCCATGCACCCGCTCCGCTCAATCGATCCTCGATGCGCAGAGCCTCCCCGGCCAGCCCGCCCGCGGCCAGGCTGACCAGGGCCGTGAGCATCCCTTCCACCGGCCAGAGCATGCGCAAGCCGACGACGATCGTAAAAAGGCCGATGACCTGCATGGCCGCCTCGCCGAACCGCTCGGGCACGGCCCTGCGTCCCAGGAGGCCCAAAGCCCCGCAGGCCAGGATGGCGGCGGTGTTGATGGCCGTGCCCAGGCCTACCACGGCCTTCGCGCCCGCTTTCGGCAGGGATGAATCCTCATGACAACAACACCTTCCCATCAGAGCTGACAATTCCGGCCTTTACCTTCTCTTGCAGGGGCCAAGGCCCGACCCGCCATGTCCGGTTATCCTCGCGGCCAGCGCCGTCGTGGATCTGCCGGGCACGAGGGGCAGGAGGGCCAGCCGCGTGCCGCATGCGGCCGCCGCTTCAGCCTCGGGGAGGCTCTCCGGCGTGTAGCCGCCCCCCTTGGCGTAGACATGGGGCGCGATCTCCCGGACGAGAGAGGCGGCGGTGAGGCCGTGGAAGACGAAGGCATAATCGACCGGCGCCAATCCGGCCACCAGTTCGGCCCTTTCCGCGGCGGGCTGGAACGGGCGCCCCGCTCCCTTCAATCGCCGCACGCTCTCGTCGTCGTTCACCCCGACCAAGAGGACGTCGCCCAGTCTCTTGGCCCCCGCCAGGCAGCGGAGATGCCCCACGTGTAGGAGATCGAAGCAGCCGTTGGTGAGGACGATCACGCGCCCCCGTTCCCGCAGGCGCCCCGCCAACGCCGCGACCTCGGCGAGGGGCACGATCTCGCCCAAGCATGAACTCCCCCATTCACGCGCAATCTCGAATGCGAAAGATTATTCCCCGCAGCATACCGCGTCTTTGGCGCGTGAGGAGCGGCCAAAGCCGCACCGACGATTCCGGATTCACGTGCCCTCTCCGCCCGGCGTTTCCCGCTCCCCGGGGCGCCGCCCGCGGCCTGCCGCCAGGGCCCGCCAGGCAAAGAACCCTCCCAGGGCCAGCGTGGCGTGGAAGGTGTAAAGCTTCCATAGCAGGATGAAGACTCCCGCCTGGCCCGGCGCGAGCAGCGGGCCGAAGATGGCGAGGAGGAAGAGTTCGGAACCGCCGCTGCCCCCGGGCGTCGGCAGCAGAACCTGAAGGAAATTGAACACCAGCTGGCCGGCGAGGACATAGCCAAAGCCCGCTCTGACACCGAGACCCAGGAGGATGATCGGCGCCAGGGCGAGGTAAAAGAGCCAGTAGGCCAGGGTGAGCCCCAAGGCGAGCGCCGCCGCGCCGGGCCCCCGCGCGACCAGCTCCTTTAACCCCAGCTTGAAGAGCCCGAACTCGCGGCGCCAGCCCCCGCGCCAGCGCGCCGCTCCCCGCTCCGAGCGCCCAAATCGCCGCCATACGAAGCCGGCAAGGATCAGGGCAAAAAGCGCGACCGCCACCCAGGCGAACCAGCCCGGCATCCTGAGCGGCAGATCGCTGCGGCGCAGCAGGAGGGCGGCTGGAATGACAAGCAGGATGGCGGCCAGATTGAGGCCCAGGTCCACCGCGGTGACGGCCGCGGCCGTGCCCAGGGGCATCCCTTCGCGCGCCGTCAGGTAGACCTGCATGGGTACGCCGCCCGCGTTGAAGGGCGTGATGTGCGAGACGAAACTCGTGATCATGTAAATCCGCCAAAACCGCGCGACGCCCACGGGGAAACCCATAGCCCGGGCGAGGACGTGCATCCTGCCGGCTTTGGCCGCCCATACCAGGACGATGCATGCCGCGCCGGCAACGAATGCCAGGGGCTGGAAACGGCGCCAAGCCTCGATCAGCCCGTGCCGCGTGGAAAGAAGGACCACAACGAGGAGCGCCAGGCTGCTCAGGGCGATGGCAGCCACGGCGCCGCGCCATACCGAACGGCGGGTTAGCATCACCCGCCCGCCTCCCCGGCCGCCGCCCCGGCGGTCTTTTGCAATCGCGCCAAGGCGGCCGCCAGCACCTCGCTCTCCCCAATCGCCTCCATGCATGCGGGCCGGCGGCATTTGGGCCAGTACTGCAGGGGGGAACCGAGAAACTTGAAACAGGGGCTGCATGGCAAGCCCTTGTAAATCACCTCGTGGCCCTGCCCAAAGGGCCTGAACTGAGCGGGGCTGGTGGGCCCGAACAGGCCGATGGCGGGGGTACCCACCGCGGCCGCCAGATGCAGCGGGGCGGAGTCGTTGCCGATAAAGAGGCTGCACTTTGCGATCAGGGCCGCGGTTTCCTTGATCCCGAGTCTCCCCACGGCCGAGAGCGGCGCATGACGGGTTGCCCCGGTCAAGGCTGCGGCCAGTGCCCCGTCCTCCGTCCCGCCGACCACCACCACGCCGTAACCGCGCGCGGCCAACGCATCGGCCAGCGAGGCAAAACGCTCCACGGGCCAGCGCTTGAAGGAAAAGTAATGCCCCCCTGGATGCAGCGCCACCAACGGGCCCGCTTGATTCACACCAGCCAGGAAGGCCGCGGCCTTTTCCCTTTCATGCTGCGAAAGCGCGATCTCGAGCCCGCGTATCTCCGGCACCGCGGCGCCCAGCAATCTGACCACTGCCAGGCAGTGCTCCACGACGTGCGCCGACGGCTCCTCCTTGACGGCGCCCGGCTCGGCCAGGGCCAACAGGGGTGAGGATAAACCCGCCTTGAACCTCGTATTGCAAAGAAAAGCCAGCCAGCTGCCTCCGTTGGAGAGGCCCACCGCCAGATCGAAGCCTGACCGGCGGTACTGCATAACGGTCCGCATTAGGTCAAAGCCGTTCCTGCACACCCGCAATTCATCATGGTAGGGGAGCCCCCGCAGCACGTCGCCGGCCCTCGGGGTGGCCACGACGGCGATGCCCGCCTGCGGGAAACCCGCGCGCAAGGCCTTGAGCGCGGGCACGGAAAGGATGGTGTCCCCGATGGGACCCACCTGCAACACCAGGATCTTGCGGATCTCTCCCTGGCGGAGGAGGCGAACGCTTTGGCTCAAGGATTTCCCCCGCTCGCGGAGGCTGCGGGGGGGGCGGGGGGCCATTCGCCGTACCGCGCGGAGCCTATGCCGCGCTTGATGATTTTCGGCAAGGGGGGGTAGCTGCTCGGTGCGATCTGCTCGCGCTCCGTTTTGCCGTCCGGCCAGGTCGTGGTGCGCCAGAGCATGACCTTGTAGCCGGGCTGCCCGGCCTGGGCGATCGACTCCACGCCCGAGGCAAGGCCGGGATCGTTCTCCACCAGCGTCTCAAAGGGGATGACCTCCTTGACCTCCACCGATAGCTTTACGCTGGGGTTGAGATCGCGGTGGCCGACCACGGCGACGGTCAGGCGGGAACCGGTGATCTCCGCCACGATCAGGAGCGGCCGGCCGGTGTTGTTGGCAAAGACCAGATCGTACCACCCGTAAGACACCGTGGCATCCCGGCCCAACGGCACATAAGTGCTGGGCAGGCTGTGGCTGGCGCGTTTGATCACCGGGAGATTGGCGAGGAGAACCGCGTTGAAGAGGGTGCCCGAGACCTGGCAGACCCCGCCGCCCACCCCGAGGACCAGTCTGCCCCCGACGACGACCGGGGCTTCCTGATACTTGCCCTCGATGCGCGGTCCGACACGTTCGTTGAACGAGAATTCCTTCCCCGGCTGGACGATCGCGCCGTCCAACGCGGCGGCGGCGATTTGCAGGTTGTGCGTGCGGGATGCGTTTTGGCTGAATTTGGTGGTATAGAAACCGAGCACCTGGTCCAAAGGCCAATTCGCCACGTCTTCGTTGGAGAGGTCCGGCTCGATCGGCACCACCGGCACCTCGAGACGGCGGGCCCCCCGTACGGTCAAGGCCGCCTTGAGGGCGGCGAGCAGGCGGGTTTCGTCAAGCCGCCGGCCTTCGACAGCGGGCGTGACGCTCAGCTCGCCTTTGGCGGAGACGGAAAAATGGGCATTAACCGGTTCCTTGTTCGCAAGGGTGCCAAGGAGCACGCACGCTTCGCGCCAGGCGGCGGTTTTGACGCCGTACGAGAGGGGCAGTGCGATGCCTTGCGCGGCAGCGCGCCTGCGCTCGCGCCATCTCGCGAGTATGCCCCCGCGCCGGCCCACGCGCATGGCGCGGGCGACGGTGGTGGGAAAATCCGGGCTGATCCCGAGCGACGACGGCGTCGCCAGCCAGGAATCCTGCCCGTAAGTCAAGGTCAAGGGCAGATTGACGGTCTGCGCGAGCCGTTGCCGGAGCAGCCGCTCGGCGCTCGCAGCGTCGAGCCGGCCGAGATTCACGCGGCAGACGGAAACACCGGTGACGATCCTCTCGCCGGACATGCGGGCGGCAGCCGCGCCCAGGACCACCCCGATCAGCACCAGCGGGGGAAAGAGCGCCAGGATCCACCCCCGGCGTGCTTTACGGCCGTTGCGACTGTCCGCGGCGTCTATCTTCCCTCTGTCTTTGCCTGGCATGATGTCTTATTATACCTCTTTCGCCCGTGGTTTTAAAGAAAACACGGCCTCATCCCCGCCGTGGTCCCCTGACGTCCCCGCCGCATAAAAAAGGAAACAGCGGCATAGGCTAAGGTAATCCGCGGCTTTGCATGCCGCGCCAAACCCCAAGACCCGCCCCCCGGCGTGCGCGCCGCCCGGCGAACCGGGCAGGAATTGCAGTCCTCATTGTCGTCATTCCCGACCTCATCCCACTACCACAGGCGGGGGGATCCCGGTGTGGAATCCGTTTGCCCGTTTGGCCCCTGAAGAAGCGGCATGGCAGGCGCCGCAGCGCATCCACGTGGATCACGCGTCCGCGGAGGATCTCTTTCGGCGCCAGGTCGGCTTTTTCCTCCGCAGGTTCTATTCCACCACCCGCGCGCTGGCCGTGCTCTGCATCGGCACGGACAGGTCGACCGGCGACTGCCTGGGGCCGCTCATCGGCAGCAAGCTAAGCGCGGGCCTGCCGGAGAGAGTGAGGGTCCTCGGCACGCTCGACCGGCCCGTACACGCCGTCAACCTGGCCGAGTCCATGGACGACCTCCGCGCGTGGGAGCCCGACGCGTTCGTCATCGCGATCGACGCCTGCCTCGGCAGGACGGAGAGCGTGGGTTACATCAGCCTCAAGGAGGGGCCCCTGCAGCCCGGCACGGGGGTCAACAAGAGCCTGCCGGCCGTGGGGGACTTTCATATCATCGGCATCGTCAACGTCGGCGGCTTCATGGAATACCTGGTACTCCAGAACACCCGCCTCTCGCTCGTCATGCGCATGGCCGAGATCATCGCCCGCGGGCTGCACGACGAGATCTGGAGCATGATGGGCGGGGTTCCCGCGGCGGCCATGGCCCCGGCCTACGCGGCCGCCGAAACCGCCGCGGCTCAACCCCGGTGCTAGTGCCGGATCCGCGATAAAACACATCGAACTGGAATCAAGAACCAGTCAAGCGACTTTTACCTTGGCTTGTTCCTTGAGAATCCTCTCGTCCCTCTTGTGACGATTGCGCCATCCGAT
>JBLNBS010000049.1:0-19423 GCA_050260175.1 Patescibacteria group bacterium
ATCCGCGCCGCGGCATCGGACTGCACGCTCGCGCGCGCGGCGAGGGGGAGGAGGAGGGTGAATAGGAGGATGGCCAGGAGCGTGCGTCTGGCAGGAGGCGTCAAGGGCCTCATCCTTTCGATATGAGCTGGTACTGCAAGAAGATTTCTATGATTTGGTTCGTCATGGGAAGCGACTTTCCTTTGTAACCATGCCTGTGCATGGATGAGTTGGTGAAGGAGGATTGTCGGTCGAAGTTCCCGACGATGGACGGGCAAGGAGAGGTTTGTAGGCCCTCGTCTTGCCCCGGCCATCGGTCATCGAGGTCTGGTTGCCGGCCGCGTCATAGCCGTAGCTTTCGATGTTTGCCATCGGGGAAAATGGCACCTGTCTTGTGGTTCAGGGTGTCATAGGTGAAATGCTCGTGTTACCGCGCGAATCGGTGACGGCGACTGCATTGCCGACTCTGTCATAGGTATAAGCAGTCGCGAGCGAGGTCAGCCCGTCGGTGACGGTCGCGCGTCTTTAGCCGATAGCGGGGGTGATACTCGTAGGTGATGGTCTGGCCGTCATGGGCGTTGTCGGGCTTGACGCGCTTTGTGATGTTGGTCCCGCGCCGGTCGTATTCAAAGGAGACTACCGGGTTGCCTTCGGGATCGAGATAGGGATTGGCCGGGGGCGCCGGGGCGTCATCGTCCGGCAGGATAGCGAGGACCAGAAGATAGAGGTCGTCGTACATTGTACCACATCGTATTCGATCCATATTATCACTGAATTCTTTAGACTATAATGATACTGATATTGAAAATAAATAGCAACAATACGTAAAGAACCTTTTTCATGATAGTCACCCCTTATACAATGGATTATACTCCCAATGCCAACAAATTCCTAGAGATACTCGCTTGCCAGGATCAGAAACACGCTCGCCGTCCAGGTGTAGGCCCGGTCGCGCAATCCCGCACCCGTGAGGGCGTCGTAGTTCTCCGCCATACCGCTGTGCGCCGCCATGGCGCAAAAGCGGCGGGCCAACTCCCGGGCGAACTCATCCTCGCCCGCTTGGCGCAGCCCGTCCACGATGAGCATGGTGGACGGAGCCCAGATGGGGCCGCGCCAGTATCCGTCGGGCTCGTACAGCGGGCTCCTTTGGCTCTCGGTCGCCAAACCGTGGGCGGTCAGAAAGCGGCCCTCCTCCTTCAGGCCCTCCACGAGGAGGCGCAGCACTTCCGCGGGCAGGCGCCGGCCGAGGACGACGGGGAGGAAGTTGAAGAGGCTGTCGCCTTCCTCAAAGACCGCGTGGCTCCCCGAACGCGGCGCGACGAAGCGGCCGCCGCGCCAGAAATGGCCCAGCATCCTCTCAAGCAGCTCCCGCGCCCGGGTCCGCCACTCGCCTGCCTCCCGGTCTTTCCCCAGCGCGCGGGCGATCTCCGCCAGTTCCTCCATCTGCAGCACGAGAAAGGCCGCCAGATCCGGCCCCTCGACGGGAACGCCCGCGTGAAAGACGGTGGCGTTGTCCCAGCCGGAATCGTTGCCGTGGTTGTATTGCGGGAAGCCGTCATGGTCGTCGTCGCGGGACGCAAACCACCATTCCGTCCAGCGGCGGAGGGGCATGTAGATCTCAGCCAGCCGGTCAGTGCCGATCTGGTCCGTACGCCGGCGCATCCAGGCGAGGGTCCAGCCATGCACGGGGGGTTTGCAAAAATTCCAGACGGCCTCCTGGTCGTTCCAGGAGTCCGGCAGCGCCCCGCTCTCGTCCTGCCTGTCAAAGGGGAGCATGAATTGATCCCAGGCCAGGGCGGGATCCCGGCGCGCCAGCGCCATGGCGTTAAAGCAGTGATCCCAGCTCCAGACACTGGTCATCCAGTTCTTGGACATATACATGGCGGGTCGCGCCAGAGCGCCCGAGGGGCCCGCCAGGCAGGACCAGGTGATGTAGGCGGCCAACTCGCGCCCGGCGGCGTATTCAGCCGGCACCTCGGGCGTCATGGCCAAAAAGGAACCGTATTCCCCCTCCACGGCCGCCAAGTCGTCCGCGAAGTCCTGGGTGTACACGCCCCCCACCCTGTCGGAGAGGCATTCCTCGAGCATGCACTCCCACCGGCCGTCGCCGCCGGGCAGCAGGTCCGCGATCACCCTTAGGCAGCGATCCACCTCCCATGGCGCGTCGAGCCGCATCTCCCCGCAAAGCGGCGTCAGCATCAGCTTGATGCGCTGCTCGTAACCGTTGATCTCGTAACTCTGGCCGGCCCGGGGCACGGCGTTGGCATACGCCCCCGGGATCAGCGTCAGGCGCAGCCCGGCGCCTTGGCCGCGCAGGCGGACCTTTCCCGGTTCCGGCAGGCAGATCTCGATCGAGCCGCCGCTTTCGGGCAAAAGCCGCAAGAGCGTCGCGCCGGCCTCGGCCGCAAAGGCCGCCGGCACGCCGCCGGCGACGGGCTCCAGGCGCAGGATCTCGGTCCGGGGAACCCCCCCGTGCACGGTCCGCAGGTAGAGACCCTCACGGCTTTCGCCGGGCGGTTTCAAATACGAGATGGCGAGAAAGGATCCGGCCCGGCTGAACGGGACATGCCTCAGGTCCAGGTTCACGCGCCCTCACTCCCCTCATTCGCTCCGCCCACCGCCAGCATGGCGCGGGCGGTCGGCAAACCGTCGGCAGAGGCGGTAAACTCAATCACGCCCGGGCCCTGGCCGGCTTTGATCACGACCAGCGCCCGCCCCTCGTGGGCTTTGCGCCTGTTGCCCACGTACGGCTCCTCGGATTGGGGATCGCCGTTACCCACCGCCGCGATACTCCCAACACCGTCGATGGTAAAAAGGAGGTCGTGGCGGGCGTACGGCACCCGCGCGCCGTCCGCGTCCACCACCTCGACGGTGACAAAGGAGAGATCGCCCCACCCCGCCAGGCGGTCGCGATCCGGCGCCACCCGCAGGGCCGCGGGCGCGCCCGTGGTACGGAGGGCGTGGCGCGACACCTCCACCCCGCCCTCGTACCCCACGGCCAGGAGCTCGCCAGGCTCGTAGACGAGGTCAAAGGAGGCGAGGAAGCGGTTGGCCCTGCCGGCGGGCTTTCGCCCCAGCGACCGGCCGTTCAGGCGGAGCTCAACCTCGGCAGAGGGAGAGTAGACATCGACCCTGGTGGGTTTGCCCTCCCAGCCCGGGAAGGTCCAAGCCTCCACGGTATCGCTCCAGGCCCAGCCGCCCTCCACGAGGCGCCTGCCGTGGTGTTCCGGTTTATAGACGGCCATGAAGGGCTCGCGCCGCAAACCCCAGACGATCTCGCGGTAAGACGACCGGGTGCGCTTGAACCCGCAGAGGTCGAAATCGCCGCAATACGCGTGGTGCCACGGCCATGCGCCCATATATGAGGGGGGCATGTCGTACTCGACGCGGCCGATGCCCGACTCGCCCAGGTAGTCCAGGCTCGTCCAGACAAAATCGCCGATGACGTTGGGGTTGCGGCCGATCGCCTCCCAGTTATCAAAGAGATGCTTGGGATTGGACTCGGTACCAACGATGACGCGGCCCGGGAACTTGGCACCGTCCGTGTCGTAGCGCCGGAACTCGTAGTTGTAGCCCGCTACGTCCAGCGGGGCGATGAACTCCCGGGACAGCTCCCCGAAGTAGTCGAAGTCCTTGCTCTGGCCGGTTTTTGGATCTTTGCCGATCTCCAGGGGATCTTCGTGGATACTGGCGATGCCGTTCGTGATGCCCCGCGTACCATCCAGGCCGCGTACAAAATCAGCGAGTTTCCTGGCCCAGGCATAGCCGTCCGAGCGTCCGTCCCGCTCGACCACCTCGTTACCGAGCGACCAGAGGACGATGGAGGGGTGGTTTCTATCCCGGAGCACGATGGAACGCAGATCCCGCTCCCACCATTCCGTAAAGTAATTGTGGTAGTCGTTCAGGATGAGATAGGGCCGGGGCTCGACCCAGCCGTCAAAGAACTCGTCCATCACGAGTAGCCCCAGGCGGTCGCAGGCGTCGAGGAAGGCCGGGGAGGGCGGATTATGGGCCGTGCGGACGGCGTTGTAGCCCGCTTTTTTCAGGATCTCCACCTTGCGCTCCTCGGCCCGGTCATGCGCGGCGGCGCCCAGGGGGCCGCAGTCGTGATGCACGCAGCCGCCGCGCAACTTCATGCCGACGCCGTTCAGCTCGAAACCGCGTTCGGCGCTGAAGGAGACGGCGCGGATGCCGAAGGTCGTGAGGGCTGTGTCGATGACCTTACCGTCCTCGTGGATCTCGCTTTTCATGGTGTAGAGATAGGGATCCTCCAGGGACCACAGGCGGGCTGGCGCGACGGAGAGCGTCTGAGCCGCCTCCGCCGTCCCGCCCGCGGGGATGAACAGGTCCGCCGCCGTTGCCGCCGCCTCGCGGCCCCCGGCGTCCAGCACGGCGGAACGCACCACGACGCGGGCGTCCTTCCCGCCGGTATTCTCCACGGTGGTTCTCACCGCCACGGTCGAGGCCTCCGTGGAGACTGCCGGGGTGGTGACATAGACGCCCCACGGCGTGATATGAACGGCATCCCCCACCATCAGCCAGACGTGGCGGTAGATCCCGGAGCCGCTATACCACCGGCTGTTGGGATGACCGGTATTGTTCGCCGTCACGCGGATGATGTTCTCCCCGCCGTAGCGCAGATGGGGCGTGAGATCGCAATGGAAACCGGTATATCCGTACGGATTCCTCCCGACGAGCTGGTTGTTGAGATGAACCTCCGCGAGCATGTAGACGCCCTCGAATTCGAGCAGGACGTGCCTGCCCCGCCATTCTTCGGGGATATGCAGCACTTTTTCGTACCGGCCGATGCCGCCCTTGAAATAGCCCACATTCGGGCCTTCGGGTCCGTAGCGATCCCTGCCCAGCTCGATGCTCCAGTCGTGGGGGAGATCCACGGTGCGGTCGTAACGGATGGGATTCCACCAGTCGTCCTTGCCGTTGATGACGGAGAAACCCCAACCGCGGTCCAGATTCTGCCTGAGCATACACGGCTCCCCCCTATGTCTTTTTCACGGTTTATTCGTCAATAGGCAAGTTTTTCCTCTTTTGCCATCACCTGAATTCAAGACATCCCTAAATTCCAGGCACAATCGCGCGGGCTTGCGGCAGCGTTTTGCCTCTGACGGAACCCCGGCCCAGCATGTCTTCAGTCGCCCGTGTATTCGAACCAGTCGAAATCCGCGGCGTTTGCGCTCACATCGCCGTTGCCGCTGGCGTACATGCCGATGTAAGCCCCGGTGAACCCGCCCGCCACCGGCGTGCTCAGGATACGGCCGTCGGCGTCCAGGGCCACGGGGAGCCATGCCTCCGGCTCAGCGGCGGCGAAAAAGCTGTAGTTCTGCCCCTTGGCCTCGACCTTGAGGTAGATCCGCCCCGCCCCGGCGATGGGCGCCTCCCCGAGCAGGGAGTTGACACCCTTTTCACGCCTGACGACCCGGACCGTCCGGCCTCCCCCGCCGTCCCCCGCGGCGACGAAGAGGAAGTTGTGGTCGTGGTTTTGCAAGAGGGCGAGCCCCGCGCACTCGTTGGCGCCGTCGGGGCTGAAATCCATGGCCGTCCGCGCGGTAAAGCCGATGTGCTGCTGCCGCCGGCCGATGAAGCTGGGGTTGGCGATCTCGGCCAGGGTCTGCGGCAAAAGGCGCAGGCGCAAGAAACCCGGGCGTTCCGAGAGGCTCCAGAACTCCTCCCGCGGCGTGCGGATGAAGTTCCAATGCGGCGCCAAGGCACCGCTCTCGAAGTGATCGCAGGCCGGCGGGGCCGGCCAGGGGTGGGCGGGCAGGTCCGGGGCGGCGGATTCGAACTCAACCTTTCCCGCGCCCGGGCTGACCACGGGCCAACCCCGCTCCCAGCGCACCGGCGCCAGGAAAGTCTCGCGGCCCAGGTTGTAGTAGTAGCCCCCGTAAGGCCGCATGGCCAAGAGGACCATCCACCATTCGCCCTTTTGCGTCTCGACGAGATCGCCATGGCCCGTGCCCACGATGGGATGGCAGAGCCCGAGGTGGCGGTGGGTGAGGATGGGATTGCAGGGGTTGGCCTCGTATGGGCCTGTCACCCGCCTGCTGCGGGCGATGGTCACGGCGTGCTCGTGCCCGGTGCCGCCCTCGGCGATCAGGAGGTAGTACCACTCGCCGATCTTGTAGATGTGAGGGCCTTCCGCCCAGGGCGCCCCCTTCATCGCGCCTTCCCAGAGACCAATCTTTTCCCCCACGAGCCTCATCCCGCCAAGATCCAGCTCCTGCAGCCAGATCTGGCTGTGTCCCTCGAATTCCCCCCCGCCCGGCATGCCGCGGGTGCCGACGTACCAGACCCGTCCGTCGTCGTCAAAGAGGAGCGACGGATCGATGCCCGGCGCATCATCCAGCCAGTACGGCTCGGACCAGGGGCCGGCCGGATCGGCCGCGGTGACGATGAAATTCCTGGCCCGGTTCGCGTCGATCAGGGTGTTGATGACGTAAAAGGTGCCGGCATGGTGGCGGATCGTGGGAGCATAGAGGCCCTGGGAGGGGTGGACGCCGTCCAGGTCGAGCTGGGACGGCCTGTCAAGCACATGCCCGATCTGCCGCCAGTTGACGAGGTCGCGGCTGTGATGCACGGGCAAGCCCGGAAAGTACTCAAAGGACGAGTTCACGAGGTAGTAATCCTCACCCACGCGGCAGATGGAGGGATCGGGGTAAAAGCCGGGGATGACGGGGTTGCGAAAAGTGCGCATGTTTATGCCTCCTTTTTTGTCCTGCCGTGCATCCCATGATAACCGGGCGTTCTCCGCAGGGGCGCACTGCTGTGCGCCCCTATCGGAACCGCGATCTGCAATGCAGATGTAATCCCATATCTGTCTCGCGACCCTTTTACCGCGCGGATTCACGATCCCGAACTCGTAACGCCTTTCCGCTAAAAAACCGCAATCGTTTCTCCCGGCGCGGTTGCTTGAGACAATCTCACTTGCCGGGATCCACGGCAAGAGAGCGGATGTTGCCAACGCGCATCACCGCCGGCGGCGCAAAAGAACACCCGCCTCCCACCCTTCGTCCGGGGGGAGGCGGGACTGCGCGCCGATACGGCTTTGACTCGGGTATGCGGTGTTACGCCCCGCGGGGAGAGTGGGTAAGGACTGCATTTCCATCTCCTGTTACTCCGGGCGGGGGCGTCGTCCGTCCGATACTGCGCCGTCTTATTCCCCCGCGATGCCGGTCCGCTCGACCCCCTCGACGAAGTAACGCTGGGCAAAGGCGTAGAGGATGAGGAGCGGCAGCATGACCAGGATCGACCCGGCCATGAGCATGGGGACGCCGATGGCCGAATCGAACGAGACGGGTCCGGAGGCCAGCCTCCCGGAGACGCCGTTGGACACGAGGGCGGGTATGGCTAGGAGCCGCAAGGCCAATCCCGGCGGCGTGGTCTGGAACATGCTCGTGGAAAAGGTCTCATTCCAGTGCCAGACGAGCGAGAACAGGAAGACGACCAGGATGAGGGGCTTGGCCAAGGGGAACATCACCCGCCAGAAGATGCCGAACGAGCTGGCCCCGTCTATGCAGGCGGCCTCCTCCAGTTCCTTGGGCTGCCCCTTGAAATACTGCCTGTACATGAGGACGAACAGGGCCCCCCGCAGCCCGTGGCCCACAAGCGCGGGCGCGATATAGGGCAGGAACGTGCCGAGCCAGTGGTAGGAGCTGTATTGCCGGTAGAGGGGCACGATGACGGCCTGATCCGGCACGATGAGGGCCACGAGCAGGAACGCCATCATCAGGTTCATGCCCTTGACCATGGAACGCGAAAAAGCGTAGCCCGCGACGGCGCAGGAGAGGCACTGCAGGATGGCGGGGAGGAGCGAGCTCAGGATGGTGGTGCGGAAGTTGTCCCAATAGCTCAAGAGCTGAAATGTGATGCGGAAGTTGTCCAGGCTCAGGTGGCGCGGTACCCATTGCACCGTGGAATCGACGGCGTCGATCTGGTTCTTGAGGGAGGTGGACAGGGCGAAAAAGACGGGATAGAGGAGGGTAAAGGCGATGCCGATCAGCACGAGGTAGCGAAATACCCATGAGAGCACGTTCTGCCCCCGTTTTCGCCAGACGAACACCTGGTGGGCATGGCGTTTGTACCAGGCCGGCACGCCCGGAATCCCGCCCTTTGTATCCTTGTCGAGCATCGCATCCATCGCGTCCTACCCCCTATTTCCTCTCCCCGGAATAGAAAACGAGCCTTCTGCCAAGCCCCAGCGCGGCCAGGACCAGCACCAGGACGATGCCGAAAAACAGGAAGGCCACGGCGCTGGCATACCCCATATCCAGGCTGTCGTTGAACCGCCCGGTCACGACGAGGTCGATGATGTATTGCGGCAGCGTGTTCCAGGGCGCGGTCAGCGACTCGATCAGCGTAAAGATGACGTTGAGCAGTATAAAAGGCGAGATCATCGGCAGGGTGATCTTCCAGAACGATTCCCACTCCGTGCAGCCGTCCACGTACGCCGCCTCGTAGAGCGAGCCGGGGATCCCCTGCAGGGCCGCGAGGAAGACGAGGATCTGCACCCCGGAGGTGATCATGATGTCTACCATGGTGCCGGCGACCACCCCAAAGACCTGCGCGAAATCCCCCTGCCTGAAGATCAGCCGCTCGACGATCTCGGGCAGCTGCATCTGATAGAGGGGATAGGCAAAACCGCCGTTGTCCAGGAGGACCTTGTACACGGACGAGCTGAAGATGAGGACCGGGACGAAAAAGATGGCGCGAAAGAAGCCTCTGCCGACGAAATGCCTGTTCAGGAGGAGGGCGCAGAAGAGGGCGAAGACCTGAATCAAGGGAAAACGGAAGAGGATGAACCGCAGATAGTTCGGGAAAATATCGGTGCGCAGTACAAAGTCGGAAGAGAACGCGTACGACCAGTTGCCAAGACCCGTCCAGGCCCAGGCCGTCCCGACCCCGTCCTGCGTCCTCATCTCCTGATGGAACGACTGCCAGAGCGTGGTAAAGAACGGCACCACGACCAGGGCGATGAAGCCCACGATCCATGGCAGCATGAAGAGGTAAGTAGAGACTGTTTGGCGGGTGCGTTCGTTCCAGCGGATCAATTTCATGGCGTTACCCCCTCTCCCGCGAGCGCGAAGGCGGACGGCCCAACGGTCCGCCCGGCAAGCACGACGGGCCGATCGGTGGTGTTGACCAGGAGCGTGAAACCACCGCTAAACCTGGTGATGCTGCATCCCGGCCGGGGCTCCTCGTAACCCGTGATTTCCCGGCCGTGCAGAGCGCGCTGCAGGCCGGAGACCTCGCGCCATTCCCGGATGATCCGATCAAACCAGAAACTGGCGCTCGTGGCGGCCAGATCCTCGCCCGTGGTGTGCAGGAGCTGCGCGCTCTGGCGATAGGTCAGGATGTAGCGCGGGAAGGCGCCGTAGGCCAGCTCCCGGAGGAACTGACGGCGGCCGTCCGCGCGCATATTACCATAGCCGCCCCAGTACGGTACGCGGCCGGCGATCACCATGGGCAGGAAAGGCACGGGGCCGTCGAAGATGGTGCACCTGCTGTCCCCCATGGGCAGGCCGGCCACCCCGTCCACGTGCCCCAGGGTATATCCCAGCCCGTACTCGACCCTGACCTGCTTGCCCGTCTTGCGAAAAGCGTCGAGCATGCGCCGCCAATAGGCGATGGCCTGCTGGCGGGTCAGATGATGGCGGTTCGAAAGATCGGACCAGAGCGCCTCGCCGATGACGGCAAAGGCGTAACCGTCCGCGCCGTATGTTTCGAGCCGGTCCAACTCGCGTTCCGCGTAGCGCTCCCACATCGCGCGGGCGTTGGTCAGATAGCGCCGGGCCGAAGCCAGTTCCTCCTTTTGGTAGAGGATCGCGACCGGCGGGTAGGTCTGATCGAGCATGATGCCTTCCTGGGTGCGGGTGACGGCCACATCCCTGCCCATGTTGTAGCCGTGCCAGGCGGCATAGGCATGGCCGTAATCCAGCCCGAGATGCACCTTGACCCCGCGCGCGCGGCAGAAACGGATCAGCCCCCGCAGGCCCTCGTCGCCGCCCAGGCTCCGGTCCGCGCCGTAGTTCACCGGCCTCTTGCCGTGCAAACCGCCCTGCTGCCAGCCGAGGAGGGTGATGGTGAGGTTGTCCACGCCCGCCTCGAGCACCCTCCTGACCATGGCTTCCGCCTCGGCAAAAGTGGTCAGCACGCGCAGGCGGCGGCCTGCCTGGTGGTTCTGGTCCACGGCGCACAGGATGGAGAGCTGCAGGCCCGGCGGCTCGGGCCGGGGTTCCGCGGGCAGGAGGCCCTTTGCCCTGAGATAGCCGCGGTACGACTCAGCCAGGGATGCATAACCCGCCGCGCCCGGCGGCAGGAAACGGTAGAGCACGCGCCGTTCGCCCTCGATCGGGATTGGATCGACGGCGATGATCTGGGTGCGCTGCACCACCCCGGCGGCCGGCTGGCCGGCGGTGCCGGGGCGGGTTCGTTGCGTGGCCTGGATGACAGAGACCTCATCAGCCTTGCGGTAAAAAAGCTCGGGGCCGACCCGGTAGTAATTCACACCGGCCGGTCCGTCGTCCTGTGCGATGATGCTGCAGTCCCCGTCGCCGGCCTCGATGATACCGAGCATGGACCCCTTGGGGGTGTATATCCCGAACACGGGCAGGGTCAGGTGCTCCCGGGGCGTCAGGGTCCGGTTGTACTCGGGCATCTTCCAGTCCAGGGGTACCTGCGCCGCGTTGGCCAGGGGGAGGGAAAAACGCTGGCGGTTCACGGCGAAATCCGGCCCGTACACGTAGGCGCCGAACTCCTTGAGGCTCTCGCGGTGCGGCCGCACCCGCCGGATGGTGCCGCATCCGTCCGGCACGAAGAGCCCGGCGCCATCGGTGCCCGGCGGCACCGCGCCAAAGCTCTTGAGCAGGCGCACGGAGATGAGCCGGTAGGCGGCGGTCTCGCGGATGCCGTCCGCGGGGATCGAGGCGGCGAGCCCGTCCGGGGTCAGCCTGTACTCCACGTCAACCCTGATCTTGAGGCCGGTGGCGTCGTAACTCACCCTCGCGCCCCCGGGTATCCTGCGCCAGGCGACCGCCAGCGCGCTGTAGGTCAGGTTGCTGGCCTCGGTGATGTTGTTCGTGACATCCACGTAACTCAAACTGATCGGGCAGGCGTACTTGGTCTGCTGCCCCTCCGGACCCGGCGGGATGCTGCTCCAGACGAATCCCGTCCGCTTGTCCACCACGCTGACGCCGCCCGCCTTGTTGTGGATGTGGAGGGCAAAGTCGCCCGCCTCGGCCGCGAGCTCGCGGCTGTCCGGGGCGGTCTCGTCAAAAGGCAGCGCCTGTTGGGCTGGAGCATACTTGCCGAGGAGCGGCAGCTCGGAACGGGAAAGCATCCTGGCCACTCTTTCGCCCAAGAGGAGTCCGGCGAAGGCGAGCGCGGCCACGATGAGCCCGATCAGGGATGATCTGTTCAGCCTGATGCGCATGCGCATCTTCAAAGCCCCCCCCAAAGGAGCCTATCCGCTTTAAAAACGGCGCAAATTCACTTCCTGGAGGATGTTGTGCACAAAGACCCAGATCTGTCCCACCATGAGATAGAGAAGGATGGCCAGCACCCAGAGCAGCAGCATGCCGATGGCGGTCATGACCATGATCCAGATCGCCTTGCCCGTGCTGTAATCGTGCGTCGTGCGGATCTGGAGAAAAAGCAGGTAAACCGTCCACAGCATCGCGCCCTGGCTTACGAGATGATACATACCCGCTTCCTGGAGGGTCAGGATGTTGCTCAGGATCAGCATGAGCGGCGTGAGCACGATCAGGGGCATGCAGGCGTGTGCGCTGGCGATCGCCACGTCGCGCAGGGTGCCCTCGCCGTCGAGCAGCGTGGCCACGCCCCAGTTGGCCAGGATCCACGTGATCCAGATGATGAGGTATGTCCAGACCTCGTCCAGGATGCGGACGTACTCGGTCTGCCGGTACATAAAGGTACGAAAGATGAAACCCGTGCCGTAAACCCAGGCGATGCGCATGATAATGGCCGCGGCGACGATCACCAGGGCGGCCGTCAACCGGCCCTTTCCCTCGTATTTAAGGCGCCAGAGGGTCACGGAGGGCTTTCTCAGCATGCCGAGGCTCAGCCGGAATGCCTCGAGCGCCGTAACCTTGACCTTGGCCGCGCTAGACATGGTATCCCTCCTCTAAGGAACGCCGGCGTGCCTTGCGGCGCTGGTAAAAGATCAACACCGCGACGGCCATGGCGAGGACGATGACGGTCGCCACCAAGCCGAAGCGCTGGCGAAGCCATGCCTGGCGATACTCGCGAAAAGACTTGGAGTAGCCGACTTGATCCTGGCAGAGAAGATAGTAGCGCATGGCCTCCCGGTACTTTTCCGCCCTGTACAGC
Organism: Patescibacteria group bacterium; assembly: GCA_050260175.1. Lineage (GTDB taxonomy): Bacteria > Bacillota > UBA4882 > JAAYXC01 > JAAYXC01 > JBLNBS01. The sequence continues at coordinate 12,340 of JBLNBS010000049.1, forward strand.
GCCTTGCCGATTTGCTTGTAAGCCAGGCGGTAGTTGGCGTCCATCTCGATCACTTGCTGCCAGGGTTTGATTGCCTCCGCGTATCGGCCCCGGTTATAGAGCGCCACCGCCTCGTGGACCAAACGTCCAAAATGCGTGAGCGTAAAGCGGGTGATCGTGGCTCCCTTGCCGTCCAGCACGTAGATCCCGCCCGTCGAGTCCTGGGCGATGCTCAGGGGTGCCCAAAAAAGACCCTGTTGTTCAAAGCCCTGGGCCACACCGCCCCAGCCCGTGCCCTCGTCCATACGGCCGCCAAAGACCGCCAGCATGTTGCCGTAGTAATCGTACTGGTAGATGCGGTTGCCACCCTGGTCCAGGACGGTAAAGTTGCCGTCGCGGTCGACCGCGATGTCGACCAGGGTGCGTGTCTGCTTGATCAGGGCACGGGCAAAGAAGGGATCGCCGACCAGGAGGTCGGGCAGGGTATCCGTACCGACCGGGCTCAGCCTCCTGATCGGGCGGATCTTGCGGTTGCTCTCGGAATTGACGGTATACAGGTTGCCATCCGCTCCGAGCGTGATGTTATTGATGGCTTCGGGCTTTTGCAGCATCAGCCGCCGGGCCAGCTCCCGGCTCATGAACCAGCGGCGGTAGAACCTGTCCCAGAAAGTGACCTTGGTGTTGGTGGCGCCGAAGAAGCCCACAAAATCGCCCTCGGGCGAGATCTTGGCCAGGCCCCGGTACTCGCCCGTCACCGTGACGTAGAGGAAACCCCACTGGTCCACCACGACCTTGCTCGGCTCGAACCTGTAGCCCTGGCGTTTGGCCGCGGCCAGGAGCGAGCCCCGGGGTTCCCGGTACTCCTTTACGTAACGGCCATCCGCGTCAAAGACCACCACGGCGCGGCGGTCCCTGTCCGCGACGTAGATCAAGCCTTCTTTGGGCGTCACGTAGATCCCGTAGGGCGAAACGAGCCGGCCGGGGCCGGACGCGTCCCCGATCACCCGCACGGCCTTCATGTCCTTTGTCGACCATTGCACCACGCGGTGGTTGCCGCTGTCCGCGATATAGAGATTGTCCCGCTCGTCGATGAAGAGATCCTGCGGTTCCAGGAGGCTGCCGCAGCCCGCGTCCAGGCCGTCGTATACGCCCTCGGGAACGTAGGCGTACTGGGAACGCATGATGCCGTTATTCACGTCCACCACGTAAGAAGGATACGGCGCCGTGGCGGACACGGCTACGGAGGACGCCGGGATGGCCGTGAGCATGATGGCCGCGGCGGCGATCCTGGAAAAAAGCCTTTTTTTACTGGCCGCGCCATGGCGTCCGGCTTGCATGGATCATCCCTCCTCCGTTACTTGATGCCCGAGTGGGCCATGGTCTCGACCACGCGGGCCTGCAGGATGATGAACATGATCACCAGGGGGGCCAGCTGGATCACGGACGCGGCCATACTCGCCCCCACACGCGCGACGGTGGTGCCCACAGCCGCTGTCAGGGTGGAAAAGAAGACGGGCAATGTCTTCAAAGACTCATTCTGCAGGTAAATACTGGGGCTGGTTACGTCGTTCCAGATATACTGAAAGGAAAAGATGGCCACCGTGGCCCAGGCGGGGCGGCAGATCGGCATGGCCAGTTTCCACCAGACCACGAACTCGTTGGCCCCGTCCACCCTGGCCGACTCGAGGAGTTGATCGGGAATCTGCTCCATGAACTGCTTCATGAGGAAGACCCCGAGCGGCGTGGCGAGGGCCGGCAGGATCAAGGCCAGATAGGTGTCGAGGATGCCGAGCCTCATCATGACGAGATAACGCGGGATCTGGGTCACGGCGGCGCTGAACATGAGCGCGGCCACGATCACCCAAAAGATCGCCCCCGCTCCCTTGGCTTTGTGCTTGGCCAGGGGGTAGGCGCACATGCCGCCGATGATGATGCTGCCGGTCACCACCGCCGCCGATACCACGACGCTGTTGAAGATGTAGCGGGAGGCCGGGACGAAAGACGTGCCGGCGATATTGAGGAGATCGACGAAGCTCTTGAACGTGGGCTGGCGCACGAAGAGCCGGGGGGGATAGATGAAGAGTTCGTAAAGGGGCATGAGCGACCTGTTGATCAGGAAGACCAACGGCAGGATCATGACGATCCCCAGGAGCGTCATGAAGGCGTAAAGCAGCTTGCCCGAGACGTCCCAACCCTTGACGGCGTTTATGTTGCTCATGCCCTCATTCCCCCTCGGAGCTCAGGATGTTGCCCAGGAATTTGTTGAGTCCGAACATGACGATGAACAGGATCACGGCCACGGCCGAGGCATAGCCCATCTCAAACCGGGTGAAGGCGAAGTCGCTCATGTGCGTAAGGATCGTGTGCCCGGCATAGTTCGCGCTGGGAAAACCGAAGAGCGCCACGGAGAGATCGGCGACGGCGAGGGCCGCCACCACCTGCAGCACCGCGGCAAAGAGAAGTTGGGGCTTCATCTGTGGCAACGTGATGTACCAGAGCTCCTGGAACCGGTTGCGGATGCCGTCAACGAGACCGGCTTCGTACGTGTCCTGCGGGATGGTGGTAAAACCGCCGATAAAGGCCAGGAAACCCGTGCCCATGCTCATCCAGAGCTGGACGATGATGAGGACGTTCATCATGTACTTGCGATCCGTGAGGAAGTTCAACGGCTCCTCCGTGAGCCCGATCTGCAGGAGCAGGTTGTTGATGAACCCGTAGCGGTCGCCGGAGAAGAAATAGCTCACGATGAGGCCCGTCACCACGACGCTCGTCAGGGAGGGCACGTAAAAAGCCAGGGTGTAGAGGAGGCGGAACCTCTTGGGTATCTGGCTGATGAGCCAGGCCATGAGATAGGCCAGGATATAACCCAGGGGGCCGGTGAACAGGGCGAAGCGGGCCGTGTTGCTGAGGGCGATGAGAAAGACGTCATCGTCCACGAAGAGCTCACGGTAGTTTGCCCATCCAGCCCAGCGCGGGGCCTCCAGCATGTTGAAATGGGTGAAACTGAGCCCAATAGCGTACAGGATGGGAATGATCGTGAACAGGATGAAGAAAATTAAAAAAGGCGCCATGAAGAGATAACTCACCCTGTCCTTCCAGAGTTGATGCAGGAAGGAAGGTTCGATATTCCTCGCCCAGATTGACGTCTCCCGGGTTTGCGGCAGAGTACCGGACTTGGCCCTCGGCAGAGCCCGCGCCATCAGTCACCACCTCCCGTCTGGCCTTTCTCTTCTTCCTCGGGGAACTCCCGCTGTTTCCTGATGAGCTCGCGGTTGATAAAGCGATGCGCGTCCTCGAGCGCCTCGCGGGGATGGACGAGCGTGTTGACGCTCGTACCCACCCGGTCGCCGGAGCCGTGCACCGCGTCGGCGGCTCCATATACCACCTGGTTCCAGGCGTTGTATACATAGCGTTGCGTGATGTAACCCCCGACCACCACGGGACGCTCCTTGAACCACTGCCACCCCTCCATGATGGCGTCGATGTCCTGCTTGGGCCAGGGTAATCCCCGCATGGCCTCGACGTTGGCGGAGTTCCAGCGGGCTTCCGTGCCGATGATCCCCTCGAGTTGTGTACCGAATTGGATCTGCACATCCTTCGAGGTCCACCATTTCATGAACTCCCAGGCGGCATCCTTGTCACGGGTGGTACGGAACATCATGCAGGCGAACGAGTAGCCGCCCATGGAACGGTCGATGACGGTCCTACCGTCCTGAAGACGCGGTATACCCGGTATGGGGGCCATCTGCCACCAGCCCGCCAACTCCGGCGCGCCTGCGGAGAGCCTGGAATACATGTAGTAATCATCGATACCGATGGGCATCTCGCCCGTCCGGAAGCGGTTGTAAAAATCCGCCTGGATGGGCGTGTTATAATCCGTATAGAGCTCGGTCCACATCTCGAAAGCGCGCAGGGCCTCGGGTGTGTTAAGGGCCGAGCGCCTGCCGTCCTCCGTGTAAAAAGCGCCACCGCACTGAAAGAGGAAGGGCGCGTATTCCCGGTTCTCATTCCAGTTCGTGGGGACGGGGTAATAAAAGTCCATGCCGCGGACCTGGAGCCTGGGAATCATGGCAAAGACCTCGTCCCAGGTCTGGGGTACATCCATCCCAAGCTGGGAAAGGATATCCTTGCGGTAAAAGAGCATCCAGAAATCCTGCGCCTCGGGGAGGGCGTAGACCCCGCCCCGGTAGCTCAGGGGTGTCAGAGAGCCGGCCTTGAACCTCCGGCTGACTTCGTCAAAGTCTCTGAAACGGGTGAGATCCACACCGGCGTTCCTAAAGGCGAACTCCACGGGGTATGGGCTCCACAGTCCCATACAGACATCGGGAGCCCGCCCGGAGTTATAAGCCAGAATAAGCGCGCTGAAAACAGTGGCGTAGGGAACGACATTGACGTCCAGCCGTATACCGGTCCGCGGGGTAAAGTCCTCATCGGCCAATTCCTTGAGGATGCGGGCGTTATCCCGTGCGTAGGCCACCCAGATCTTGAGCTGCCTTTCCTTGCGTATTCGGCCGCCGCTCTTGAACGTCCCCATTCTGGTGTAATCGCGGAAGAACGAGTCGAATAGGTCCACGGCCGACTGCCAGATCTGGTGCAGGGTCCCCGCTGACGCCCTGGGCCTGGGGGCATCGGGGGGTACGAACGCCAGGTAGTCGAGGGTCAGCCCCTGCTGCATCAGGCTCAGGACCCAGCTGCCCAGACGGGCCTGGCTGTCGCGGTAGGACTTTAGCCGCCTGGGCAGCGAGTCGGGATCGCGCATGATGTCCCGGAGCTGGTCGCTGACCTGGTCCAGCACAGCCGCGCTCTGTGGATACTGGCCTTTCTTGACCAGACTCTTGAGGATCTTGGTGCAATCCTCGAGCTCAGTTATCATCCGCTTGAGGCTTGGCCTCATCCCCGGTATCTGCCGCGCCAGCTCCCATTCCCGGTACGGGTCGTCGGTGACTGGGCCCGTAATCTGGAGGACCTGCTGGACCAGAAAGGCCATATCTACAGCCACACCGCGCACCCGGTCGATGACGGGGCCGACCTGGGCGTTGCAGACCTGGAGGGTGACCGTATGGGTCCCGGCGGTGAGGTAAAACTTGTAGGGATTGGCCCCGCCCACGGTCACGATCTGCCAGCTGTTGGGATTGTACGGGAAACCCACGAACGCCGCCTCGGCAAAGGGAATCCGCCCATCTATGTACAGCGTCCGACCGGAGGCAAAATCCGGCAGAAAAGCCTGTTGGCAGCGGATATCCAGCCGGTAGAGCCCCGTCTCCGGCACCTTCACCCGCCATGACACCCACGAACCTCCCTGCCGCCAGGCCTCCCCGCCCAGAGCGTTCAGGACGATGGTCTTGCCGGCATGCGGTTCGGTCAGGGGCTCTCGATCCTGCACCCGGCGGATCATGGTCGAGGATCGCTCGTGCGTTTTTTCGGCCTGCACCTTGACCGTGGCCGTCTTGGCGTCCACATAACCCCGCTCGGCATATAACCGGGCAGTTTCCGCGTAGGTCGGCAGGCGCCGGGGACTCGCCACCCGCAGCCGCGCGATGGCCATGGGCTCGCGGATTGCCTCAAAACGCAGCCGATGCCGCCCGGCGGTAAGGAAGATACGCAGCGGCTCGGCGGCCAGCCCGTCCGGGTGGGTGAGGTGGACGGTCTGCCAGCTCGGCACCTCGACGGGGCGCGGATTGTACTCGTCGCCCAGCGAATCGATTACGCGGGGGCTCGCCTCGCGCCAGATGCGGCTGAATTCCAGGCGCTTGAGCTCGTTGTACTGATATTCGCCGTCGATGCGCAGAGTGCGCTGGATGGAGGAATTCCGCCCCGGCAGGGGCAGGTATTCGAGTTCAACCTGGTATAGGCCTGTCTCGGGCACGGTAACCCCGTATTCAATCCAACCCTCTTCCGCCGACCATTCCAGGATGCGGCCGCTCCGCCCCTCGAGCTCCGGCACGGCCCGCAGACCCTCCACCGGCGCAACCAAACAGTCACCGCCGGCGATCTCGATGGAGACCCCCTCGGTGTCCTCGATCCCCCGCTGCTGCCAGTCGCTCAGCACACGCTGGTAGGAGTCCTCCACGAGGTTGGCCACCATCGGCGCGTTTTCCATGCTCGCCGGCGCTGCGGGTACTCGCGCTTCGTCCGCACCTTCCTGCGCGCTGACACCCATCATCTGCCCGCATACGCAGGCCAGCAGCACGAGCGTCACCCGCCACGCGCGGGCGACGGAACCGCTCAATCCCCGCCGCCATGCCATCTGCCATACCTCCAGCGTCCAGCCTTCGTGCCATCGAGAATCGCGAACCGAAGCCGCGGCATTGAACGACGATCAAAATCCTGAAACGAGCTCCCGTGATGGGGGCGCGATCGCGTATCCACACCATGTGAATCGTTATTCGATATACTCCCGGGGAAGTCCTTCTCTTACTTGCAGAAACTACCACTTGAGAGTTTGTGCGACTAACCTGATTTATAGCATTCGGAGCACAAACTCTGAGATCAAGTGCCTCGCGGTACCACTGTATCTAGTTGTCCGTAGCATTACGCGCACAGGCTCTTTAAAGGAAGTCCGGCCGCTGTAACGCGGACATGCCGAAGAGCGGCGACGGATCGCCGCTCTCCAAAAGCCTTCGCGTAACTCCTTAATAGTACGGTATCGGGCTGGCGGATGGATAGTCCTACTCCTCCATCCAATCGACGGCGTTCTCCACGCCCTCCTTCTTGCGGAAAGCCTCCACGTCGGCGATGGCCTTCTGGCCCCACTTGTCCATGCAGGCCTCGACGTCGCCGCCGTTATTGAAGTAGTCCTCGAGCATGGAGTAGTAGTCGCCGTTGATCGCGTTGTCCACCGGCGTATAGTTGGCCGGGCCGTCGTGGTAGACCTCGGTGATCCTGAAAAGCTCCTTCCAGATGTTCTGTCCGCAGTTGGCCATCTCGGCCAGGTTCTTTTCAAAGATCGGTTCTTTCCACAGGGCCTTGGTCGCGGGGATGCTGAGCCACCAGTTCTCGACCCAGCACTTGGGATGGAGGTTCATGAACTTGACGTATTCCCAGGCCGCCGCCTTGTCCTTGCAGGTCCTGCTGATGGCCATGCCCGAGCCGCCCCAGGTGCCGT